>CAZSTD010000077.1:0-11209 GCA_964609645.1 uncultured Blautia sp. | reverse complement strand
ATCAGGAGTGAAAAAAGTTATGACTAAGATCAGAACAAGATTTGCGCCAAGCCCTACAGGCAGGATGCACGTTGGAAATTTAAGAACCGCATTATATGCATATCTTATCACAAAACATGAAGGCGGAGATTTCATTCTCCGTATTGAAGATACAGACCAGGAACGTTATGTGGAAGGCGCAGTAGACATTATCTACCGCACACTGGCAAAGACAGGACTTCTCCATGATGAAGGTCCGGATAATGACAAAGGTTTTGGACCGTACGTACAGAGCGAACGTCAGGCACAGGGAATCTACTTACAGTATGCGAAACAGTTGGTAGAGCAGGGAGATGCTTACTACTGCTTCTGTAAGAAAGAGGAACTGGAAGGCATGAAACGTGTTGTCGCAGGAAAAGAGATCTCTATCTATGACAAACGCTGCTTAAATCTTTCTAAAGAGGAAGTGCAGAAGCGTCTGGAAGCAGGAGAGCCGTACGTGATCCGTTTTAATATGCCAACCGAAGGAACAACCACATTCCAGGATGTGATCTACGGAGACATTACAGTAAACAATGAGGAGCTTGAGGACCTGATCCTGATCAAATCTGACGGATATCCAACTTACAACTTTGCGAACGTGATCGATGACCATCTGATGAACATCACTCATGTTGTAAGAGGAAACGAATACCTCTCCTCCGCGCCAAAATACAATCGTATTTATGAAGCGTTTGGATGGGAGATCCCGGTTTATGTACACTGTCCTCTGATCACAGATGAGACACATCAGAAACTTTCCAAACGTTCTGGACATTCTTCGTATGAAGACCTTCTGGAACAGGGATTCTTATCAGAAGCGATCGTAAACTACGTGGCACTTCTGGGATGGAGCCCGGCAGATAATACAGAAATCTTTACTCTGGATGAATTGGTAGCTGCTTTCGACTATCGTCATATCAATAAATCTCCGGCAGTTTTTGACATTGCGAAACTTCGCTGGATGAACGGAGAGTACATTAAAAAAATGGATCCGGAAGCATTCTATGAGAAAGCACTTCCGTATCTGAAAGAAGTGTTAAAGAAAGAATACAATTTCCAGAAGATCGCAGGAATGGTGCAGACCAGAATCGAAACTTTCCCGGATATCCCGGCATTGATCGATTTCTTCGAGGAAGTACCAGAATATGACAGCGCTATGTACTGCCATAAGAAGATGAAAACAAATGAGGAGACTTCTCTTGCGGTACTCAAAGAAGTCCTTCCTGTTTTAGAAGCACATGAAGATTACACAAACGATCCGCTGTATGAAGCACTGAGCGGATTTGTCAAAGAGCATGGATATAAGAACGGCTATGTAATGTGGCCGCTTCGTACTGCAGTTTCCGGTAAACAGATGACACCGGCCGGTGCGACAGAGATCATGGAGATCATCGGTAAAGATGAGACGATCAAACGCGTGAAGGCAGCCATCGAAAAATTAAGCAGATAATGATGAAAAGAAATCCATCTCAGATCCGAGCGATCGAGCACCTGACAGGACCCATGATGGTCCTGGCGGGTCCCGGCTCGGGGAAAACTTCCGTTATTGTGGAGAGAACTGCATACATGATCAATGAGGGGAAGATACCGGCTTCCTCTATTTTGGTTGTAACTTTTTCCAGAGCAGCGGCAGTGGAGATGAAGGAACGCTTCCTGAAATTTGTGGGGCAGGAACGAAGTGAGGTGACCTTTGGGACCTTTCACGGAGTTTTTTATGGGATCTTAAAGGCCGCTTACAATCTGAGTGCTGCCAATATCCTTTCGGAGGAGGAGAAGTACAGCATCCTCAGAGAAATGACAGATAAGTATGGGCAGGAAATGGCGCAGGAAGGTGATTTTTTGGAGGAGATCTCCAAAGAGATCAGCGTGGTGAAAGGAAATTGTATTGCGCTGGAGCATTACTATGCATCGTGCTGTTCGGATGAGATCTTTCGAGAGATCTTCCATGGTTATAAGAATGCGCTCAAGGCAAAGCGAAAGCTGGATTTTGACGATATGATCCTGTGCTGTTATGAGCTGTTTGCCCAGAGACCGGATATTTTGAATGCATGGAGAAAAAAGTTTTCCTATATATTAGTGGATGAATTCCAGGATATCAACAGCCTGCAGTATAAGATCCTGCGGATGCTCGCAGCGCCAGCCAACAATTTGTTTATCGTGGGAGATGATGACCAGTCGATCTATCATTTTCGCGGAGCAAGACCAGAGATCATGCTGAATTTTACGAAAGATTATCCGAATGCGAAAACGGTCCTTTTGGATGTAAATTACAGATGCAGCAAAAATATCCTGCACACAGCGATGGATGTGATCGGAAACAACACCAGACGCTTTAAGAAGAAGCTGGGCACTCCGAATGAAGAGGGGATGCCGGTCACCTGTAAGGAGTTTGAAAATCCAAGAGAAGAATATATGTGTGTGGTCGCAGCTTTGAAAAGACGGCTGGAACGAGGCGAAGATCTAGAGAATACAGCGATCTTGCTGCGGACGAATCAGGAAGCGGAGGGTCTGATCACGGCGTTGATGGAATATCAGGTTCCCTTTACGATGAAGGAACAGCTTCCTAATCTGTTCCGCCATTGGATCTGTCGAAACCTGTTGGCATATCTGCACATGGCGGCAGGGGACAGAAGCCGAAAGACTTTTCTGGAGCTGATGAACAGACCGAACCGATATATTTCCAGGGAGGCACTGAGTGAGCCGCAGATTGATTTTGATAGATTACGCACATATTATAAGGATAAAGACTGGATGTGCGACCGGATCACAACTTTAGAGACGCATATCCGGATCTTAGGGACGCTCTCCCCGTTTGCGGCGATCAATTTTATCCGAAAGGGAATGGGATACGAAGAATACTTGCGTGAATACGCCGTGTATCGTAAAATAAAACCAGAAGAATTGCTGGAAACGCTCGATCGGATCCATGAGAGTACAAAGGGGCTGCAGACCTTAGAACAGTGGGAAGCCTATATCGAGGAATATACGCGAAGATTGAATGAGCAGGCAAAAAAACAAAGGGATCACAGAGAGGGTGTGGTGGTGTCCACACTTCACGCGGTAAAGGGATTGGAATTTGAGATCGTTTATATCTTGAATGTAAATGAGGGAAGCATTCCCTACCGCAAGGCAGTCCTTTTGGAAGCAATAGAAGAAGAACGCAGACTGTTTTATGTGGGTATGACGCGGGCGAAGAAGAAACTGATCCTTGCCTACGTAAAACGCCAGTATGAAAAGGAACGGGAGCCGTCCCGATTCCTTGAGGAGGCCGGCCTATGAGTAAAGGAATCATTTATTATACCAAGATACGGGAAGAATACGCAGGTGCACATATGGAGCATATGATCGCACAGAAACTTTTGGAGATCGGACTGAAAAAGGAATATGGGATCGATCTGAACCTAGAACCAAAGGCAGAGGGAGAACATGGGAAACCGTTCCTTTCCTATCGCCCACATTTACATTATAATATCAGTCATTCCGGTGAATATGTAGTGTGCATCCTGACAGATCAGGAAGTCGGGATCGATGTACAGGAACATCGAACTGCCAATTACAGCAGGATGCTGGAGCGCATGGTGACAGAGGAAAGGCGGGAGGAGATCCTGCGGGGAGCGGATCTGGAGAAAGAATTTTTTAAAGAGTGGGTTTTGCGGGAAGCCTATATCAAATGGACCGGGGAAGGTCTTTCAAAAGATCTGCGGATGATCTCCATGAGTGAAGGGACACCGATGCTCCTTGAAATGGAAGAAGGATACAGCGGGGCCGTATGGACGATGAACCCTCTGCAGATCGTCTGGAAATTTGAAGATATCATCCTTGGATGATCCAATCGGATGCCGGGACAAAACTTTAGACAAGCTCAAAGAAATAGAAACGTGGCATGAAAGAAGGATTGTCCACATATATTAGATGTAAAGAGGTGAGATGCATAGAAGCGCAGCAGATTGAAAACCTGTTTGCCGGAAATATCCGGCAGCTTCTGATGGAAGCAAATTTAAATTATGATAAATTGTATGAAATACGCCTTCGGGTGGGAAGACCGCTGTTTTTGACCTATGACGGAGGTGAATGCTTCTTGCGGATGCCAGGTCAGGAACAGTATCTGGTAACGAGAGAAGATTTGACGGAGACGCTGGAGTATGTGACAGGATATTCTCTGTATGCCTATGAAGATGAGATCCGACAGGGATATATCAGCGTGCAGGGAGGACACAGAGTTGGCGTGACCGGTAAGGTGATCTTGAACAGAGGGCAGATCATGGGAATGAAATATATCTCCTGTATCAATGTCCGACTGGCACATGAGATCCAGGGATGTGCAGATAGGGTCATGCCATATATCCGCACAGAGGAATGGACTGCAAATACACTGATCATCTCTCCGCCAAGATGCGGAAAGACGACGCTTTTGCGGGATATCATCCGCCAGCTCAGCAATGGATGGGAAAATGTTCCCGGACTTACTGTTGGTGTGGTGGATGAGAGAAGTGAATTGGCTGGCTGTTATCAGGGAATCCCTCAGAATGATCTGGGGATGCGTACGGATGTGCTGGACTGCTGCCCGAAATCGGAAGGGATGCAGATGCTGGTGCGTTCTATGTCTCCGGATGTGGTAGCTGTGGACGAACTTGGCTGCGAGGATGATTTTAAAGCGGTGGAATCTGTGATCCACTGTGGGTGCAAGCTGATCGCAACGGCTCATGGAAGCTGCTTGGAAGATATCCTGGAACAGCCGTTTTTCTACAGATTGATGGGAGCGCGGGTATTTGAACGCTACATTATTCTCAGTAAAAATGATCAGGCGGGATACCTGGAAGGGATCCTTGACGAAAATGGGAGGATATGCTTAGAATCATAGGATTGTGTATGATCATCAGTTCCGGCGCGGGATTTGGATACGCCCTGAGCAGGGAACTGACTGTGAGAAAAAAGAATCTGGAAATGCTTTTACGGATGATCATCCTGCTAAAAGGCGAGATACGTTATGGAAATACGTCTCTGTACGATGCCCTGACCGGTGCGGCCGGTAAACTTGAGGGAAAGTACAGAGAATTTTTTATTCTCACAGCAAAAGAGATCCAGAAGAAAAAGGGAGAACCCTTTGGAGTGATCTTTCGGAAATGCGCACAGCAGTGCCTGGAAAATCTTGGATTTACAAAAGAAGAAAAAGAAAAATTGTATTCTCTGGGAGAACGGCTGGGCTATCTTGGGCTGGAAATGCAGATGAGACAGCTTGAACTGCTCGAGGAGGAGATACAAGGTTCGATCAAAGAACTGCAGAAAGACCTTTCAGAAAAAAAGAAGGTATATCAAAGTCTTGGTATCCTTCTGGGGCTTTTTCTTGCAGTTCTTGTTTTTTGACTTTTTTGGCGCAGGCGGCAGATGAGGAGGGACAGTCTTTTGACAGCAATTGTCCGGGCGGAAAGGAGAAGATCTTGGAGGTAAACATTATTTTTAAAATAGCTGCGGTGGGCATCCTGGTTTCTGTACTCTGCCAGATCCTCAAGCACAGCGGGAGAGAAGAACAGGCATTTTTGGTAAGCCTTGCAGGTCTTTTGATGGTTTTGTTCTGGATCGTACCTTATATCTATGAGCTGTTTGAGAGTATCCAGCAATTGTTTGTGCTGTGACAGGGAAAGGAGTGCAGGCGAGCCTATGGACATGATCCGAATCTCAATGTTGGGCATATGTGGGGTAATGCTGGGGTTTGTCCTAAAAAGTACCAGACCAGAGTATGCTTCTTTTGTTACGATGGCGATCGGCATTTTGATACTTGGACTTGCAGTCGGAAAGGTGGCGTATCTTTTTGAAACATTGGAACGGCTTCGAGAGAGTCTTCCGGTCGATGCAAGCTACATAGCGATCTTGGTAAAAATGATAGGGATCACCTACATTGGCCAATTTTCGGCGGCGATCTGCAAGGATGCAGGCTATCAGGCGATCGGAGCGCAGATCGAACTTTTTTGCAAACTTTCGGTTATGGTTTTGAGTATGCCGGTCCTTTTGGCGATCTTAGATACGATCTCGGAGCTTTTGGTATGAAAAAAAACTTATTATTGTTCGGATTGTGTTTTTTACTTATCCTGCAAATACCTATTGCGGTGGAGGCGGGATCGCAGACGACAGTCTCTGAAAGTTTGCAGGAGGAATTGATAGGAGAATTGGATCTGGACGAGGTACAATCGATGATCAGTGAAGTGATGGAGGGGGAGAGCTTTTCTGTCAGAAAGGCGATCACAGATATGATAAATGGAGAGGAAGCGATTTCCAAAGAGACTGTACAGAGATTTTTGTACCGTCTCTTTTTTTCTGGGATCGAACAAGAAAAAAATGTGTTTTTTCGGATCTTACTGCTCGTTTTGATCGCTGCTGTTTTTGCAAATTTTGTGGACGTATTCGAAAATGGACAGATCGGAGCAGTCAGCTTTTATGTAGTTTATCTGGTGCTTTTTATGCTGCTGACGGAAAGCTTTTATGAGCTTAGCAGTGCGCTTTCGGCGCGTCTTTTTTGGCTGGCAGAGTTTATGAAGGTCCTAGCACCTGCATATTTTATGACAGTCACGGCATCGTCAGGTGCATCTACGGCAGTTATGTTTTATGAAGGGGTGCTGCTCATCGTCTGGGTGATCCAATGGTTGTTAGTCCATCTGTTTTTGCCGGGTGTTGACCTTTGTGTTCTTTTAAAGTTGGTGAACCATCTGTCAAAAGAAGAGATGCTAAGCAAGATGGCAGAGCTTTTGGAGGTGGCTGTCGGCTGGGGAACGAAAACTTTGCTGGGAGCTGTGGTGGGACTTCAGGTTGTGAGAAATCTGGTGATCCCTGTGGTGGATTCGCTAAAACGCTCTGCGATCGGTAAGACTGCAGGTGCGATACCGGGGATTGGAAATGCGGTCAATGCAGTCACGGAGCTGGTGCTGACGAGTGCCGTGTTGGTGCGCAACAGTCTGGGTGCGGTGACGGTGATCCTTTTAGTCTTAGCCGGATTGGGACCGCTTGTGCATTATGGGATGCTGTCGCTGGGATATCGCTTTTTGGCAGCACTTTCTCAGCCAGTCTCAGATAAGCGGATCGTGGGAGCTTTGAGTACTATGGGGGAAGGCTGTGCGTTGCTTTTGAAGCTTTTGCTCACAGCTCAGGTCTTATGTATGCTCACATTCCTGATCCTAATGGCGGGAAATGGCTGAATCAACAAAAAATTGAAAAGGAGGGAGGAGAGCTGTGAGAGAAGAAATTTATGGCTGGATCAAAAATCTGGCAGTTTTTTATATCCTTTTTACAGCGTTCCTTCATCTGGTGCCGGATGGGAAATATGAAAAATACATTCGCTTTTTTATGGGGCTTCTTTTGATCGTCATGATGAGTACACCTGTGTTTTCTCTTTTGGGAAAAGGAGAGGAGATCACGGAGGGATTTCAGTTTTTCTTTGAGGAGGAAAATCAGGAAAAAGAGATCCAGGAATTGGAAAATATGCAAAAATTATATCTGGAGAAAGGATATGCATTGGAGATTGCAGAGCAGATAAAAGAAAGCCTATACAAAAATGGTATAGAAGTGCAGCAGATACAGGTGAAGATAGAGGGAGAGAAGCGGCGGGCTGTACTGACGGTAAAAGAAGCAAACGAGGAGCAGAAAGGGAGGATCGCAGATGAGCTTGTGGAAAAATGGGGCTTTGAAGAAGGAGGATATACGATCCTGGATGCAGAAGATGACACCCGGACAGTGGATCGTTCTGTTGCTTTTAGGACTTCTTCTGGCGGTGGCGGCGATGCCGGTATCCGATAAAAAAAGCAGGAGTACATCAGAGGGAGGAGAAACGGTGCAGTCCGAGATAGAAAAAACACAGCTGGAAGGAAAACTGGAATCTTTGCTAGAGAGTGTGGAGGGAGTCGGAAAGGTCCAGGTCATCCTGATGACAAATGAAAAAAAGGAACAGCAGGGATTTTATTCTTCGCAGGCACTAGCTGTGACTGGCGTGTTGATCTCTGCGCAGGGTGGAGATGACCCGGTCGTGGTCAAAAATATTCAGGAGGCGGTGATGGCATTATTTCAGGTGGAAGCTCATAAAATTAGAATAATGAAAATGAAATGAGGAAAACCCCGGTAAAATAGCCAAAAACATTGATTTTACTGGGGTTTCCAGCACTTCTATCTTTCATTTAAAGACGAATAAAAACGATTAAAAAGGGTTTCGTTAGTCACAGTTAGTCACAAATGGAACTTTTATCTTTTCTATTTCTTCCCGAAGTTCTTCCAGCGTTCTGTGTCCGTACACGGCATTTGTAACATCACCGCCGAAGGAATGTCCGAGCATTCGCTTTCGGTCATTTTCCCTGACTCCATATTTTTCACACAAAGCAGAAAATGTATGGCGACAGTCATGCGGTGTATGCTTAGGATTACCAACAATTCCGAGGCGTTCAAGTGTAGGATAGAACAGAGCATTACGGTGGTGCTGCTGTGTATATATACAGAGCTTCCCATCTTGGGTAAGAACCTTTTGTTTAGCAAATTCATATACAGCTGGATGGATTGGCACGACACGGTCCTTTCCTGCTTTGGTCTTGATACCACCCTGAAAGTATCGTTCTTCCAGATGAGTTGCCAACTTAAGCACTTCACCGATTCTCCAGCCGGAATAACACATGATTAAAATAAGCTGCACTTCCGGATCATCTGAATTATCCCACAAAATCTGCAATTCTGCATCAGAGAAGGGCGTTCCATGCTCCGTATCATTATCCACATCAACTTTTACGTACAGAGCTTTATTTTCACCTACAATCTCTGAGTAAACAGCATATTTGTACATCTGTTTAAAGAGCGTAAGAATCGCAAGGAGACTCTGACGCTTTAACGGGCAGTCATCAATGACTTTTTGCAGATCTGGTGCTTTTAAATCCTCAAATACACGGCTGTACAGAGCCGTACAATTTGAGTAAGCGGTCCGATAGGCTATCTTTGAGCTGTAAGAGAGCTTAGAACCTTCTGGAAATTTCCATGCGTAAAACTGCTTATAAACATCTGTAAAAGTCAATTTCTTTATTTCTGGATGCTTATCTTCTACACCTTTGATTGTACTATAATCAGCGATGATTCGACTTATCAGAACATCTGTATCTGTTGTAACAGAAACCGGTAGATTCCTTTCCATTCCTGGCTGATAGGTACCTGCTTTGTATGCGGTCAGGACAGTGAAGCCTTTGATCCAGTCGTCTACATAGCAGATTGCCGGCGGCCGGACAACCTTGCCGAGTTCATTGATTGTTGCCGGTGGATGGACAGCGTAACAGTTCCTACGGTTAGCCCCAAGGTACCGGATACTTCCAAAACTGTTTGGCAATTTAGGATACTTTTTTCTTTTTACCTTCGGCATATTATCCCTTCTTTCTGAAATTGGGTATAAAAACAACAGCCACACAAACGTTTGGCTTGTGTAACTGCTCCGAAGATGATACAATGTCTTTGCTGAATATGGAATTTCTTCGGAGGTTCTACTTACCGTCCCTGTTGGCGCAGGGGCGGTTTTTTATTTTAAACTTGACAAATTGTTCAGAGCATAGTATTATGCAATCAAGCTGATAAAAAAGATTATAGGATCTCAAAGGCTGCATAATATTATAAAGAACACAGAACCATAAGTGTTCTGGAAATAATTTTAAAGAGAAAAGTCAGTAATGTTTTTGGTGTTTACCAGAAAAGGTTTACTGATTTTTTTCTATTGTAAAATTTTCTATGAAATCTAAGTACATGACACATCTCTTAAAACCTTATCATATCTTTTTCTTTTAAATTCTCATTTTTGTATCATTCAACAGCAATCATCTTCATCACTGCAAATGGTTCAAAATAAATTATGTAATTATCCACAGATACACATAATCCATACTTTGATTTGTAACAATCAATAGCTTCTTTTAAATATTCTTCTGTAGCATCCAGATATTCAGCCATCTCATAAAAACTCCTGCAGCCAGACTCATAAGCTCTGATCAGCCCTGTGAGTCCAATCTTGAGATTATACCCATATAGCCGCGCTCGGTATTCCTGTTTTCGATTCCAGACCTTTGATTGATCCAGGATATCTCCGGTAGTGGTGCGATGGTGACCAATTTCTTCGGCCAGCACGCAGGATTTCTCTGACTGTGTTTCAATGTTTTTTCGGATTGCTATTCGCCTGCCGCTGATCAGACCATCATGGTTAGTAAGAGAATGCTCTTTTATCAACAGTCCTTCCTGATCGGCAGCAGTCAGTAATTGTTCGTAGTTCAATTGGGATCACCCCTTTAAGCAAATAGTACAGGTTAGCAGTAGTAGCTGATCTGATGAAATGTTGCATACCAGAGATCAAGAACATCTTTATTTCGAGCCTCTATAGTTTGCATAATGAATCGAAGCTGTTTGGCTGGAATCTTTGATTTGTTATGGCAAAGAAGACAGCCGCCGTTTTGAGTAATCCATATTTTGGTTGCGGTAGGAGACGGAATGCCCTCACATACATGGACATGTACCGGTTCTAAAGGATCATTTTCATTTACCCAAAAATATATGATATAAGAACCAATCTTAAAAACTCGAGGCATTATCCATCCCTCCCTCAAAACCACCTTCACGTGCCAACTGTATGATTATGTGGGAAATAGATTCTAAATAATCCTGAAAGTATTTGATTTCTTCAGCTGAGAAACCTTCAATATTTTCCCACCTGTAATCGGGCAACCAGCAGGAAGCAGAATGAAAACCTCCATAGACTGGTTTTTCTATACGAACTTCAACCTGTTCCCGTCCATCTTTTTCGAGAGATTCCGAATGAACAATCTCTGTATTATCATTTAGCGTCATGAATGGATAAAGCATAATAACATCTCCCTTCTATTACCATTTAGTGTCATTATAAACAGATATCCGCTATTAAATCTTCCTGAGAAAAAGCGGGTTCATAGTCTTCAGAGCCAGCTTTTTTTGCTTTTATAGCAGCAACTTCATCCGGTTCCGGTGCAACTTCTTCAACATCATTAAGTGCAAAAGTGACCTGAATCAAATTCCATATTTTTTCAGCATCTTCCTCACTCATAACAGTAACAGCACCTAAAATTCTTTCTTTTACGTTAGACATATGCTCACACTCCTCTATAAATTTGTCCACGGTTTCCAATATATAATATCTATAATTATTCCGTTTACAGCT
>CAZSTD010000076.1:0-11749 GCA_964609645.1 uncultured Blautia sp. | reverse complement strand
CTGGAAACAGACAGTCCATATCTGGCACCGAAACCGAACAGAGGCAAACGAAATTCTTCTTTGAATTTGCCGTATGTGGCACAGATGATCGCGGATCTGAAGGAAATCTCTGTGGATGAAGTGATCGCAGCTACGCGTGAAAATGCTCAGAAACTTCTTGGGATCTAGATAAGAAAAGACCAAAGATAGCAGCATTCATTTGAAGTGGGGCTTATAAAATAAAAACGTGAGGTATAAAAAGGCAGCACACAAACAGGAGAAAGTTCTGTAAGTATGCTGCTTTTTTAGTAAAGTTTATTTTTGAGCGAGATATTCCCATGAGTGGATGGATTCGGTATCTTCCACAACCTCGCCAGTGGTCTTGTCGATCATGTTGCCTTCCCAGTCAAACTTTATGTTCAGAAGATTTGTGTTTGTGGAAGGTTTGACATTCATGGACATGATCTCATCAAATTTTGCCTGCAGATTTGCAAGGGTAAATTCATCGCCGATCACATTGCGCACGCTGTGCTGGGAAGCCAGTTCTTCCGTGTAATCCTCCAACATATAAGGCCCATAAGTGCCGGTATCGTGGTTGTAATGCATGACCATAGGCTTTACTTCTGGGGAAAGGATCTCCACTGTACTCACACCGTTGAGTGTTGACTTCTGGATCGTAAAACTTGCCATACCTTCCAGCAGCTCTGGAAGCTCCTGCTGTGTGGAGACAAAGTTTCCAAGGGAGTAAAAGACAAGTGTGCTGTTTCCCTGTCCATCGGAAAGCCGTCCATAAGGCTGGAGCACGTGAGGGTGACCGCCGATGATCACGTCAACACCCTGCTGCATCAGGAATGTGGCCCATTGCTTTTCATATTCTGTCGGCATAGTTTCGTCTTCTGCGCCCCAGTGTGCGACGAAGATGATACAATCGCTTACCTGCTTGGCTTTCTGGATCATGGAAGTGATCTTTTCTTTGTCAAAGATATCCAGCATATATTCGTAGCCTTCGCCCATTCCGGAATTATTTGTGCCATAGGTATAATCTAAAAACGCGATCCGAATGCCATTGACTTCTTTTACTTTTACCGTGTCTGCATCTTCCTGCGTGGAGTGGATGCCAAGTACCGGGATCTCTGGATAATTGGTGCTCCAGAAATCCAATGTATTTTTCAGATAATCATATCCGTAGTCATCGGCATGGTTTGTGGCGGATTCGATCACGTCAAATCCTGCTTTCACGATCGCATCTCCGACTTCTTCTGGTGTAGCGAAAGAAGGATAGGAGCTGACTGCATCGTGTGAGGGAGCAAACACTGTCTCCTGATCGATCATGGCGACATCTGCTGCTTGTATCTCATCTAAAACATTGGCATAGATATGGTCGTAATTCCAGATGCCGGAATCGTTCTGGCCAGACTGATACAGAGAGCCATGGTAAAGGTTATCGCCGACTGCGATCACTGTAGCGGTAGAGACGATCGGTGTGGTGGCTGCTTCTTCGGCCTTTTTCTGCTCAAGAGCGGCCGCTTCCACGGCTTCCTTCTCCGGTTTGGTGATCAGAGAATAATCGAGCTGATGTATGAGCACAAAAAGGATCAAAAGAACTGCAACAGAACAAAACAGGCTGATCCTGGAATTGATCTGTTCTTTAAAATTCAGAGGTATATTATTTTTTTTCATAAATAAATCCTTTTCAAATCTTTTTGTAAGATCAATGGATGTCCCACAGCTAAAGCAAGGGGATCCATGATACATTGGTTGACGCACCCTGACATCACATTATACCAAATTTTATAGTCCAAAGAAAGAATTTCTTTGAAAAATGTTTTGTACGGCAAATTAATATAGTGTATAATAAAAGTATTGTTCTGATCATTTGTGGCTGATCCACATAAAATGCAAAGAATAAAACACAGAGTATACGGAGTATATAAGAGAGAAAAATATACTCAGGTATGCGCGTAAAAAGGGGGAAACCGGATGAATCATTATGAAGCGATCAATGATGTGCTGGTAAATTTGTTTAATGAGATTCTGGACTTGGAAGAACGTGCGCTGATCACACCTGAATATAAGAATATTTCCGTCAATGATATGCATATCATTGATGCGATAGGACTTCATAACCAGAAAAATATGTCCACTGTGGCGAAAGCACTGAATGTTACGGTGGGGACGCTGACGATCGCAGTCAATAATCTTGTGAAAAAAGGGTATATTCAACGTATGCGCAGTCAAGAAGACAGGCGAGTGGTTCTGATCTCTTTGACAGAAATAGGCGAGAAGGCTTATTGCCATCACAAACATTTTCATGAAAAAATGGTATTATCTGTTCTGAAAGGACTAAATCAGGAGGAGACAGAGGCTCTGACCACTGCTTTGACCAAACTACAGACATTTTTCGGAACTTATCAAGTATAAGGAACTGCCGCGGGCAGTTCCTTTTTTGCGAGTTTTTTCTGAAAAGATACATCCTCTGTCTGTGCGTCTATCCCCAATTCTTTTTTGAGATATTTTTCCAGGACCGGAAACTGGACCGGTCCGATCTCTAAGATCTTCTGATGGAAGTCTTTTAGACAAAAATCGTTTCCCATTGCCTGACTGCAGGCATCCTTCAGGTCGAGGAAGTTTAGATATCCCCAATAATATTTCAGATAGTTTCCAGGAGTTTCCACGATATATTGGTAGATCTCGTTTACTGTGGATGCACCTGTGATGCCAAAGGATCTCAAAAAAGCAGCGGTGTGCTGCTGATCCCATCCATAATAGTGGATGCCGATGTCTATCAGAGAGTAGACGCATAGGTTCATGCTGCGGTTCAGCCATGCCAGTTTGGTGGCTGCTGCATTTTGATCGGCATTTTCACTGTTTCCGGACAGAGCATCGGCTGCGTCCATCAATTTTGTAGCATAGGGGTAGGCATAGGATTCGATGTAGGTGGCCCAGCCCTCCGCATAGCCGGAGGAAGTGAGCAGGTAGCGGATGCTGGATGGATCACTTCTGGAAAAGAAAACGGTCTGGTATAAATGGCCGGGGAAGCCCTCGTGCGCCAGAGTTCCGAACAGCTCCAGGCTGGAAGTTCGACCGGACTCGTTGATGTAGATGACATTTGGAGAGCCAGTGTCCATCGGAGGTGTGAGATAGAAGGCTGGACTCAGAAAACTTTTCATGGACGGATGTACAGACCGGATCTCGTAGGAGACTTTTTCTAATGCCGGAAAATCGTCTGCCATCAGAGCGGGGAGCTTTTCGAGCATTTGTTCAGGAGTTAGGGTGAGTTTGTTTGCATACTCTGACAGGGAAGATGTCAGAGATGGGTCAGAGCTTAGCAAAGTTTGGATCTCTTTGTAGTCGTTTAAGAGCTGTGTGGAAAGACGCTGCTCGATCTGCTTCACCGGGGCATATGTTCCGGTCTGGCTTTGGAGGAGATAGAGATAGTATGCGCGGCCGCCTTCCAGATATGCCAGTCCACGGCTGTCATTGCCAGTTCCGCGAAGCTTTTCCAGACCGTCGGCTAATTCCTGATAAGCAGGGATGACCTGTTCCTTGATGAGCTTATGGTGGTAGGCGCAAAGCTTTTTTTGCTCCTCGCTGTTAAGTGCTGGATCTGAGAAACTCGTTAGCTTCTGGGCAAAGATGGCATCCATGTAGTTGTTTTCGGGATCTTCGATAAAGGAGCGACATTGCTGCTGGATGCGGTCAAGCGTGGCATCACTCATAAAACAGCCAGCCTGTGACTTTTTTTCCTCGAAGCGCAGGATACTCTGAAAGTATGGTCTCACTGTGCTGAGGAGTTTCAGATAATCGGAAATATCTTCTTTGGTGTAAAAGCTGTATTCTGCAAGGAGCACAGGAAGCTGTGCCTGAATGCCTAGGCTTGGGCCGAGTGGTTCCTCCAGAAGATAATTGTCACCGAGAGAAGCGCGGGTATGGAAGTACAAAAGAAGCATATCCAAGGTGATCTGGTTTTCTCTGGAAAGCCTGGAGTAGGAAAACTCCTTTAGCTGCTTTTCATATTCACGGCAAAGCTGGGTGGCCTTTTGGGCATCGTTAGGATCTGCGCTGACACTGCCTAGAGAGGCTTGTGTTTTTTTTATTCCATATTTTTCGGGATAAGCCAGAGAATAATGCAGGGTGAGTGTGTTGCTGGATACCTCTGACTCAAACAGTTTTTCTGTGAATGCTTCAAAATGGGAATTTTCGGAAAAAAAGTGCTCCGACACATACCCCATACCGAGTCCGAGAAAAAAAACAAGGCACAGAGAAAGCAGTTTTTTGGGAATATTCATAGAAACCTCAAGAAGCGTTTTTACTATCTTATTGGAAAAGAAATTTGAGTATGCTATCATAGTGAGTGAAATGCTTGCGGATAAGGGCAGGTGACAAAAGAACGTAGCCGTGTACTCCGCCGCAAATGGCTGGGGAACACGAAAATAGGATATTAGGAGGAAACAGACGATGTCAGAAATTTTTGATCAATACGATGTGGCGATCCTGGGGGCAGGCCCGGCAGGGATCAGCGCAGCGATCTATGCGGTGCGTGGACGTTTGAAAACTTTATGGCTGGACAAACAGTTTGCGCAGGGCGGTCAGATCCTCAATACTTATGAGGTGGATAATTATCCGGGACTTCCGGGGATCAGCGGGATGGATCTGGGAGAAGCGATGGGCGCTCATGCGCAGAAGTTTGGGATCGCACCTATCCGTGAAAATGTGCTCTCAGTAGAAGATGCTGGGACAGAGAAGATCATCCGCACGAAAAAGCATGAGTATCGCGCAAAAACAGTGATCCTTGCCTGCGGTGCAAGCCATCGTATGCTGAATATTCCAGGGGAGCAGGAACTCTCTGGAATGGGAGTCTCTTACTGCGCGACCTGCGACGGTGCTTTCTTTAAGGATAGGACAACGGCAGTCATTGGCGGCGGAAATATGGCGGTGGAAGATGCGATCTTTCTTTCACGCATCTGCAAAAAAGTTTATCTGATCCACCGCAGAGAGGAACTTAGAGCAGAGAAGATCCTTCAGGATGCGCTGATGGCGCGTGAGAATATAGAGATCCTTTGGAACAGTGTGGCTGTGGAGATCCAGGGCAAAAATATGGTGAACGGATTAAAGATCCGTAATGTAAAGACGCAGGAAGAATCTCTTATCGGGACAGATGGCGTATTTATTGCAGTCGGGTTAGTTCCAAACACAGACAGATTTAAGGATCTGACTGCGCTCGATGAGGGCGGATATGTCATTGCCGGAGAGGAAGGAATTACGCAGACACCGGGCGTTTTTGCGGCAGGAGATATCCGTACGAAAGCACTGCGCCAGGTGGTGACAGCCGTGGCAGATGGTGCGAATGCGGTCAATTCTGTACAGCGTTATCTGATGGATTTTTGAGACATTTGACATAATCTTCATTTGACAAATCTTTTTAGCTGTGATAACATACACAAACGTGTAAAAACACGTAACAAAAATGTAACAAATGGGTTATCACTTAAGGAGATTGAATATTGAAGAATAAAATAAAAGCAATTTTGATGACAGTGGCGATCGGTACGATGATCTTTGCTGCGACACCACAGGTTCAGGCTTCCCAGTTTGAGGACGGGACAGAGTTTTTTACAGATGGAAGCGTAAGTGCGCTGGCTACAGCTTTGGCGAAACAGACAGAGCAGCAGACCCAGGCGTTTATGGCCAAGGAGGAGGAAGCTGCTCAGATCAGAGAGGAGCGCAGACTGGAGAAAGCTCAGAAAGCATCTGAGAAGGCCGAGCAGGAGAAGACAGAGGTTCTGGAATCCATCCAGGAGACAGTGGAAGATACTCGCAAAAAGCAAGAAGAGGAAGCTGCGAAGAAGGCGGAGGAAGAACGGATCGCAAAGCGCCAGGAGGTTGTGGACTTTGCACTGCAGTTTGAAGGAAATCCATATGTATATGGCGGCACAAGCCTGACAAACGGCGCAGACTGTTCTGGATTTGTGATGTCTGTGTTTGCAAACTTTGGTTACAGCCTTCCGCGTGTGGCTGCGGCTCAGTGTGATGCATCCTCCAAAAAGGATATCAGTCAGATCGAACCGGGAGATCTGGTATTCTACGGAGATTATGGGATCGATCATGTGGCCCTTTACATTGGGGATGGAAAGATCGTCCACGCAAGCGGGGCTGCGACAGGGATCAAGGTTTCCGCGTATGACTATCGCCAGCCAACAGCGATCGGAACTTATATGGAGTAAGAAAGCAGACTGTAGATATCATAAGAAAATGCTAATGAATGATAACGAAAGCAGGCTGTAGATATCCAAAAAGAATGATAAAGAAAGAATGCTGACATAAGAGCAGAATAGAAAATACAGGGTGTCCGAATATCCGGACACCCTGTATTTTTTTGCAAAAAAGGGCATTTTGACAAATTGCACAAATCATGTCGAAAGAGGAAAAAAGTGAAAAAAATCAAATATCTGTTATCCACATATTTTAAGTACCGGAAAGCCCCTAAAATAGAGTTATGCACAAACTTATCCACATTATCCACAATTTTGGTGTGTGGAATACTCGATTTACATAAGTTTAAAAAGAAACATATGTTTTGTGAAAAGTGATAAAATGATATTTTTGCGCAAAAAAAATGAGGAAATCTATTGACTTTGTTAAATTCTAAAAAACCTATAATATTGTATTCAAAAGACAAAATATAATTAAAACAAGATAAATATTTAGAAAATTAAGGTTGATGTTATGTAAAAATGAGCAATAAATCGTGGAAAAAGAATCCATATAACAGAAAATGGAAAAACACATAAAGGAATACAAGATGTGCAGAAAGTCAAAACAAAAGAAAAACCATTGGGGAAAAGTTATCCCCAATGGTTATCCACATTTTGCTTTAATTTTGCTTCATCCGTTTGATAACTTTCAAACGTGTAAATTCCTCACGCTCTTTTTCTTCCAATGCATTTTGGATATCCCGGGTCAGTGCTTCGTACTTCGGGATGGTGATATTTTTCAATGCGTTGGCACGTTTCTGCGTCTTTTTGATGTTGGCGGCAAGGCGGATCGCTGCATTTTCCACCATAGAGAGGCGGATGGAGAGCTCTTTTACCTTTTCAAAGGCAGCCTTGGCCTCATCCAGTGACATTTTTGTACTGTAGTAAGCGTAGGTAGGAGTGTTGTTACCCTTGTCGTATTCCACAAGCGGGATCTCCGTACCCATAACGCTTCGGGTTTTGATGCGGATAGAATTTTCGATCGGCACTGTGCAGGCGATCTGCTGTACAAATGCGATCCCGATCTCCATGTTTGCCTTCTGCAGTGCAGCGTAGGCAGCGCGGAAGGTGACATCGATCTGCGTCTGGATATCTTTGGCCTGATCGATCAGATCCATCATTTCGCGGATCAGGATATTTCGCTTTTTATCCATCAATTCATAACCTTGACGTGAGAGCTGGAGTGAATTTTTGGCAAGTATCAGATTTCCCTTGGTGGGAAAGGTATTAGGATCCATAAAACCACCTCGCTCCTTTAGCGTATCGTTTCATGATAATACTGGTCAAGAACCTTGGTATCGATTCGGTCGAGTTCTTCTCTTGGAAGAAGTCCCAGAAGTTCCCAGCCTTTATCGAGTGTATCTGTGATGCTTCGGTTGACCGTATCGGACTGTCCGACAAACTCTGCTTCGAAAGCCTTACAAAATACAAGGTAGCGTTTATCCAGCGGGGAGAGCTCATCTTCACCGATAACGGAGGCGAGGGCTCTGGCTTCTCCTACCTTGGCATAGCAGGAGAAAAGCTGGTTTGCTACGTCCTGATGATCTGCTCTGGTGTAGCCTTCACCGATACCGTCCTTCATCTGACGGGAAAGGGATGGCAACACATTGATCGGCGGATAAACTGCCTGGCCATGGAGCTGACGATCGAGAACGATCTGTCCTTCGGTGATATATCCGGTAAGGTCAGGGATCGGATGTGTGATATCATCGTTTGGCATGGTCAGGATCGGGATCTGTGTCACAGAGCCCGGTTTGCCTTTGACGATACCTGCACGTTCATATAAGGTAGCAAGCTCGCTGTAAAGATAGCCCGGATAACCTTTTCTGGAAGGGATCTCACCTTTGGAGGAGGATACCTCACGCATCGCCTCACAGAAGGAAGTGATATCTGTCAGGATAACGAGGATATGCATTCCTTTTTCAAATGCAAGGTACTCTGCTGCAGTCAGGGCGATCTTCGGTGTGAGAAGACGTTCTACGACCGGGTCATTTGCGAGGTTCAGGAACATGACTACATGGTCTGCAGCTCCGCTTTCCTCGAAGGTACGGCGGAAAAATTCTGCAACGTCATATTTGACACCCATCGCTGCAAAAACGATCGCAAATTCTTCATCGGAATCCTCGCCAAGAGAAGCCTGCTGTACGATCTGTGCAGCCAGTTTATCATGCGGAAGGCCGTTTCCGGAGAAGATTGGGAGCTTCTGTCCACGGATCAGGGTGGTAAGTCCGTCGATCGCGGAGATACCGGTGTTGATATAGTTTCGCGGATATTCACGAGCTACTGGGTTTAATGGAAGCCCGTTGATGTTTAAGTTTACTTCCGGTGTGATGTCACCCAGCCCGTCGATCGGCTGTCCGATACCGTTGAAGGTACGTCCGAGGATCTCCGGGGAGAGTCCGACCTCCATTGGTCGTCCGGTAAGTCTTGTGTGTGTGTTGCTCAGGGACATGCTGTCAGTTCCTTCGAAAACCTGGATAACTGCCTTGTCCTCATAAATTTCAATAATACGGCCGATCTTGCGTGTTCCATCGTCCATGTGAAATTCTACGATTTCTTCATAGGAGGCGTTTTTGACGCCTTCAAGGACCACCAAAGGACCGTTTATTTCGCTTAAGCCTAAATATTCAATTGCCATATAAACTTCTCCCTGACGGCGTATCAGCCGTTTTTCTCCATGATCTTGTTGTAGAAGGTGTCAATGTCGTTCTGGTACTGGTCAAATTTCTCGAGGTGATCGTTTTCTACATCGTATTTGATGGCGATGATCTTCTCGAAAAGATTGTCCTCTTTTAATACGGAAACCGGCATTCCTCTGTTGATGAGGGCGCGGCACTTATCGTACAGATAAAGGATGATCTCCATCATTTTGAACTGTTTTTCCATCGGTACGCAGGTATCCTGCGCGTGGAAGGCGTTCTGCTGAAGGAATCCCAGACGAATGACTCTGGCAATCTCCAGTGTTAATTTCTGGTCATCTGGAAGTACGTCACTTCCGATCAGTTTTACGATCTCCATCAGGGAGCTTTCCTGATTTAGGATAGTCATGATCTGGTTTCTGTCTGCTACGAACTTCGGAGAAACATGTTCTCTGTACCATGGAGTCAGATCCTCGAGATATTCACTGTAGCTGGTGAGCCAGTGGATCGCCGGGAAATGACGGGCATAGGCGAGAGACTTGTCGAGTCCCCAGAAACAGCGGACGAAACGCTTAGTGTTCTGTGTGACTGGTTCTGAGAAGTCACCACCCTGAGGAGAGACTGCTCCGATGATGGAAACGGAGCCTTCCGTTCCATTTAAGTTCTGCATCATTCCGGCGCGCTCATAGAACGCGGACAGTCTGGATGCCAGATATGCCGGGAAACCTTCCTCTGCTGGCATTTCTTCGAGACGTCCGGATAATTCTCGCAGAGCCTCTGCCCAACGGGAAGTAGAGTCCGCCATGATCGCTACGTCGTATCCCATATCTCGGTAATATTCTGCGAGGGTGACACCTGTGTAGATGGATGCTTCACGTGCAGCAACCGGCATGTTCGAAGTGTTGGCGATCAGTGCGGTTCGGTCCATCATCAGGTTTCCAGATTTCGGGTCGATCAGCTTACTGAAGTCCTCGAGAACCTGTGTCATCTCGTTTCCACGTTCTCCGCATCCGATGTAGATGATGATGTCTGCGTCGGACCATTTGGCGATCTGATGCTGTGTCATGGTCTTTCCTGTACCGAAACCACCCGGAACTGCGGCAGTACCGCCCTTGGCGATTGGGAACAGAGTATCGAGGATACGCTGTCCTGTCACGAGCGGAACACTGGCTGGAAAACGTTTGTGAGTCGGTCTTGGGATACGGATCGGCCATTTCTGCGCAAGTGCCAGATCCTTGGTGCTTCCGTCTGCAAACTGGATGGTCACGATCGGTTCAAGGATCGTGTATTCGCCGTCTTCGGCGGCATGGATCACGATACCTTCTGTGAAGTCTGGCGGAACCATGGATTTATGCAGGATGGAGCTTGTTTCCTGTGTCTCTGCGATGATAGAACCAGGTCCTACTGCATCGCCTTCTTTTACTGTGATATGGGTTTTCCATTTCTTTTTTGTGTCAAGAGAATCTACGCTGACACCTCTGGAAATGTATTTACCGGAGGATTTCGCGATCTCCTCAAGCGGACGCTGGATACCGTCGAAAATGTTATGGATGATACCTGGTCCGAGAAGTACGGAGATGGCATCTCCTGTACCTGTGACGGTATCTCCTGGTTTAAGTCCTGTGGTTTCCTCGAAAACCTGTACGGTGGTCATGCCTTTTTTCAGACCGATGACTTCGCCTACCAGGCGTTCAGGACCGACATAGACCATCTCGGAGATCTTAAATCCACAGTCGCCTTTTAAATAAACGACGGGGCCGTTGACACCGTAGATCATACCTGTATTACTCATGCTGTGGTCCTCCGTCAAATTTGAATTCTTTATATACAGATTCGAAATTTCCTGCAAAGGAGTGGTCGATCAGTATATTTTTGTGAGGAATAGTCGCGCGGATGCCGCCTAAGAAGGAGCTTTCTGAAAGCTCGATAGCTGCACCTGTGCGCTTTTGAAGTTCCTCAAGCAGATCGCTGTCTTCCGGAGAAAGATAGAGTGAAAGATCATCTTCCCCTGCGAAATCCAGAGCTTCTTTTACTTTATCGATCAGATAATCCATGTATTCGGATGTCTGGGTAAAATCTTTCAGATGAGCTTTTACTTCTGCAAAAAGGTTCTCTTTTAATTCGTTCTGTTTTTTTGTCCAGTCACGCTTGATCATAAGCTGTTCTGCGGAAAGCGCTTTGTTGATTTCACGTTTGGCATTGGCAGTTTCTGCTTTGATCTGTGCCTGAGCGTTTTCTTCACTGCGAACTCGGTGCTCAGCTACCATCTGCTCGAGAGTCTGTTTGTGGTCTTCCAGAACAGCGGCTGCTTTGGTACGGGCATCTTCCACAGTGATATCATAAAAATGGCTAAGTTTTTCATCAATTGTCATGCTAACACCTGCCTGTAAATTTAATGTTGTGATGCTATAATTTTAGTCCGATCGCTTCATTTACATATGAAGTGATAAAGTCTGGTTTGCGGCCTGTACCGTGTCTGTCAGGGATTTCGATGATCAGAGGGGTTTTGTGATGCAGTTTGACATCATCAATGATCTCAGGAAACTCCCGGCCGAAACGCTCGGTCAGGAGTATGATCCCGATCTCTTTGTTAGAGATGGCTGTCTGCAAAGCATCTTTGAGTTCGTCATGTGTGTAGACGATCACGCCCTCCACACCTGCCAGTCTCATCCCTGTGTAGGTATCCAGGTTATCGCTGATCAAAAACATCTGCATATTGCAGGTTCCTTATAACTGTCCGAGGATCATGAAGGAGATGATCAGTCCATAAAGGGCAACACCTTCTGCAAGACCTACGAAGATCAGGGATTTACCGAGGATGCTCTGATCCTCACTGATCGCACCTAAAGCTGCGCTTGCCGCACTGGCAACGGCAAT
>CAZSTD010000075.1:9172-11766 GCA_964609645.1 uncultured Blautia sp. | reverse complement strand
GTCATACAAAGGCTCGATTATATTCCGGTAGCGTGGTCTGTGGATACGCTTGATTGGAGAGGCACATCTGCCGATCGGGGGGCTTGGCGCAAATCTTGTTCTGATCTTAGTCATAACTTTTTTCACTCCTGATTTCTTAATCATTCAGCCCGAAACCACTTGGATCTCAGACTTATTTCTCTCTTTTATGGAAGCTCCCAAATAGCAGTATTTAAGAGTAACCCAAGAAGGACACTGCTTAAAAGCAGTGTCCTTCTACTTTCGGATTTATTATACGTCAGTCTTTTTGCTAATGCAAGCCAAATTTGTGCCGTACCTGGTCAGTACCGGACGCTACAGCCAAAAAAACCGGTCTTGTGACCATTGCAAGGCTTTCGTCGTGAGGGCACTGCGCTAATTTCCGCCACAGAGCGAGCTGTATAGTGAAGCACCTACATTCTCCGAAAGCGCTCATATCTCTCCTGCACGATTTGCTGCTCACTCTTTCCTTCCTGCACAGCCAAAAACCGTTTCATACAGATCTTCATATACCCAGCGATCTGCGGCAGACTCTCCTTATCCGCAGGCACATCCTCTGGAATCACACGTTCAATGATACCTAATTCCTTTAGCTGCGCCGCAGTCACCTTCATCACCTCGGCCGCCTGCGGTGCTTTCCTGCTGTCTTTCCATAGGATCGATGCAAACCCTTCCGGGGAAAGGATGCTGTAAGTGGCATTTTCCATCATCCAAACCTCGTTTCCAACCGCCAGCGCAAGTGCACCGCCGCTTCCACCCTCACCGATCACGATCGAGAGGATTGGCACTTTCAGATCTGACATTTCCAGAAGATTGCGGGCGATCGCTTCCCCCTGTCCTCGTTCTTCTGCTTCCAAGCCGCAGAAAGCCCCCGGTGTATCGACAAAGGTGATCACCGCTCTGCCAAACTTCTGTGCCTGTTTCATAAGGCGCAGAGCTTTTCTGTATCCTTCCGGGGAGGGCATTCCGAAGTTACATTTAATATTTTCCTTTGTCGTGCGTCCTTTGCGAATGCCAATGACTGTAACAGGCTGGCCATCCAGCATAGCGATCCCTCCGACCACTGCACCATCGTCTCCAGCTGAGCGGTCTCCATGGATTTCCATAAAGTCTTCAAAAATCGCATCGATATACTCCTGCGCAAGAGGGCGATCATGACTCCTTGCGATCTGAACTCTGTCCCAAGCGCGCAGAGATTTCTTTTTGCGAATACGTTTCTTTTTTGAAAAAAGCGCTACACGAACTTTCGCATGATCTTCTTCTGGAAACTCCCCATATGGAACCTTTGTACAATGTGCTCTTAGTAAAAAAGCCAACGTTTCTTTCATGGACTGACGTTCGATCAAACCGTCCAAAAATCCATGTTCTAAGAGAAATTCCGATCTTTGGAATCCCTCCGGGAGCTTCTGTCCAATCGTCTGCTCGATCACACGCGGTCCTGCAAAACCGATCAGTGCACCCGGTTCTGCCAAGACCAGGTCTCCCAGCGTCGCAAAGCTCGCTGTCACTCCTCCTGTAGTCGGGTCTGTAAGCACAGAGATATACAAAAGCCCTGCCTGCGAATGACGTTGGACAGCAGCAGCCGTTTTTGCCATCTGCATCAGAGAAACGATCCCCTCCTGCATCCTGGCTCCTCCAGAACAGCAAAACAGGATAACTGGAAGTTTCCGCCTAGCCGCTTCCTCAAAAGAACGGGTGATCTTTTCACCCACTGTATATCCCATAGATCCCATCAAAAATCTGGCATCCATCGCACCGATCACAACCGGGATCCCTGCTATAGAGGCTTCCCCGATCAGGATCGCTTCCTCCATCTGTGTCTTTTCTCTCAGATCCTTGAGCTTTTGTGGATATCCGGGATATTTCAGAGGATCTTGATCCTCCATATGCGCAAACCACTCCTGAAAGCTCCCCTCATCTGCAACCATTTTGATCCGCCTTTTTGCGCTGATCCTAAAATATCCTCCGCATTTGGGACATACATAGGCATTGGCACGTACATCCTCTCTGTAGACCATCTCCCCGCATTTTGAGCACTTGATCCACAGTCCCTGAGGCACACAGGCACGTGTTTTTTCCTTGCCTGCATCCTGCAAAACGGTTTTCTTAAAAAATCTTTTCAAATCTGTCATCTCTTTTTGTCCCTATCCTTTTCTTCCTATCCTGTCCTGCAGAGCTGATGTGATCATGATACCCTATGCAAAAAGCAGCTTTTTCTTAAAGTATATCCGGATAATGCTCCGATATAAAATCCGTCGTGATATTGCCATCCTGAAAATCTGGCTGATTTAACAGCTCATACAAAAAATCCACGTTTGTCTTTACCCCTTCGATGGCAACCTCACCCAGTGCACTGATCATTTTTCGGATCGCACTGCATCGGTCTTTGTCATGGACAATGATCTTCGCGATCATCGAATCATAGTTGGGTGGTATCGTATATTCATTATAAACCGCCGTATCCACGCGCACACCGTTTCCACCTGGCAGATGAAGTCCAGTGATCGTCCCCGGCGACGGCATAAAATGTCTCTGCGGATCTTCTGCATTGATCCTGCACTCGATCGCGTGGCCAC
>CAZSTD010000075.1:0-9162 GCA_964609645.1 uncultured Blautia sp. | reverse complement strand
GACGTGACGACCTTTGGCAATCACGAGTTTGATTATCTTCCTGCCGGACTTGCAGCGCTTCCCCTGCCGCAATACGGATCTGTTCTTTGATCAGGTCTACTCCCGATACCAGCTCTGTCACAGGATGTTCCACCTGAATCCTGGTATTCATTTCCATAAAATAAAAGTCTCCCGAATCATCTAAAAGAAACTCGATCGTACCTGCACTTTCATACCCTGCCGCTTTCGCAGCAAGCACCGCAGTCTCTCCCATCCTGTTTCGAAGCTCATCGCAGATCGCACTGCACGGAGATTCCTCGAGCATCTTCTGGTGGCGTCTTTGAATGGAGCAGTCACGCTCTCCTAAATGGATCACATTGCCATATTTGTCCGCAAGGATCTGCACTTCCACATGCCTTGGATTTTTCACAAAGCGTTCCAGATACATGGTATCGTCCGAAAATGCACGCACTGTCTCCTGCTGTGCAGTCTCAAATAATTTCGGAAATTCCTCTGCGTTTCTGGCCACGCGCATTCCTTTTCCGCCTCCGCCCGCCGAAGCCTTGATCATCACCGGAAAGCCAATCTTTTTTACAGCTTCCTGTGCCTGTGCCAAAGTATACACCGGTTCTTTCGTTCCAGGGATCACCGGAACGCCTGCCTTGCGCATCGTATTTTTCGCTTCTGACTTATTTCCCATCCTTGCGATCACTTCAGCTCCAGGACCAATAAATGTCACCTGACACTTTTCACACATCTTTACAAACTTGCTGTTCTCGGAAAGAAATCCAAATCCCGGATGGATCGCCTGTGCCTTCGATGCGATCGTGGCACTCAAGATCTGTTCCATATTCAGGTAGCTGTCCGCAGAGGGAGCTTTTCCAATGCAGACCGCCTCATCCGCAAGCTGTGTGTGGAGCGCATCTTTGTCCGCCTCTGAGTACACCGCAACTGTGCGGATGCCCATCTCCCTGCATGCCCGTATGATACGCACTGCGATCTCGCCACGATTGGCGATCAAAATCTTATCAAACATCTTTATGCTCCCACCGCAAAAGTCAGCTCTGCGATCACCGCTACCTTACCGTCCTGATTGACTGCCTTCGCTTTTCCTACACCCATCGGACCTTTTTCCTTGATGATCTCCACTTCTAAGGTCAAAGTATCTCCAGGTACAACTTTGTTTTTAAATTTCGCATGGTTGATCGACGCAAAATATGCGATCTTTCCTTTGTTCTCCGGTTTGCTCAGGATCGCAACTGCCCCTGTCTGCGCAAGTGCCTCCACGATCAAGACTCCCGGCATAACTGGTTCCTGCGGAAAATGTCCTGCAAAATAAGGCTCATTATAAGTTACACATTTTTTTCCTGTTGCTTTCACACCCGGCACCAGTTCTTCGATCGTATCGATCAAAAGGAACGGATGTCTGTGCGGAATGATCTCCATGATCTCTTTTGTCGTAAGTTTCATATTCACACCTCCACGCCTATTCTATCACAAACATAGGCTGTCCGAACTCTACCATCTGTTCATTTTTTACCAAGATCTCCCTCACAGTTCCGTCAAACTCAGATTCGATCTCATTCATCAGCTTCATAGCCTCCACAATGCCCAGAACCTGTCCTTTGGTCACACGCTCTCCCACTTTTACAAACGGAGCACTTTCCGGCGATGCCGCTGCATAAAAAGTTCCCACCAACGGAGATTTTACGGTATTCCCAGAAGCTTCTGCTAAAGGCGGCTGCTTTGGTGGCTGCAAGGATGCCTGTGCAGACTCTATCGGCCGATTTACCGCAACCGTACTTTCCGCAACCACACTCCTGTTTGCAGACATAGAAATGTTCAGATTTCCCTCCTGCATCTGAAATTCACTCAAGCCAGCCTCACTGACTGCATGGATCAATTCTACTATCTTTGAAAATTCCATTTTTTCACCTCGTATCCCAGGACCTATCCTTCATATTTCTTAAAAAGCAAGGATGCATTATGTCCGCCAAATCCCAGAGAATTTGACAGCGCATATTTGATCGGCATTTTCACCGGGCCATCCCCTACATAGTCCAGATCACATTCCTCATCCGGAACCTGATATCCAACAGTTTGGTGGATCAAGCCTTCCTGAAGCTCCTTGATACAGGTGATCGCTTCCACAGCACCGGCCGCACCCAAAAGATGTCCGGTGATCGATTTCGTAGAGTTGATCTTCATCTCTTTCGCATGCTCCCCAAACGTCTTCTTGATCGCAATCGTCTCAAACAAATCGTTGTGATGTGTGCTTGTGCCATGTGCGTTCACATACCATACTTCCTCTGGAGTGATGCCGGCCTCCTTCACCGCAAGCTCCATCGCTTTGGCAGCGCCGGAACCATCCTCCGCCGGAGATGTGATATGATATGCATCCCCAGTTGCACCGTATCCTACGATCTCACCAAGGATCTGTGCTCCTCGCGCTTTGGCATGTTCCAATTCTTCCAGCACCAGAACACCTGCACCCTCTCCCATCACAAATCCACTTCTTTCTTTGTCAAATGGGATCGAACATCTTTTGGGATCTGTAGAAGATGTCAATGCTGTCAACGCCGCAAAACCGCCAAATCCCGTCGGAGTGATCGCAGCTTCAGTTCCTCCCGCAACCATCACATCCGCATCCGAACACTGGATCGCACGGTATGCCTCACCGATGCTATGCGTTCCTGTTGCACATGCAGTCACTACATTGAGATTTTTGCCGCGAAGCCCAAACTGGATGGAGACATTTCCGGATGCCATATTCGAGATCAAAAGCGGGATCATCAATGGATTTAATCGCCCCGGTCCCTTTGTCTGCAAAGTCTCACAGGATTTCTCCACCACCTGCATACTTCCGATGCCGCTTCCCACGCTACAGCCGACACGGAATGGATCTTCTTTGGACATATCCAGCTCTGATTGTTCTATCGCTTCCTTCGCAGCTGCCACTGCATACTGGCTGAACAGCTCCATTCTCCTTGCAGCCTTAAAGTCCATGAAATCTTTGGCATGAAAATCCCGGATCTCTGCTGCCATATGTGCTCTATAATTACTGCTGTCAAAACGTGTGACTTCTGCAAAATTAGTCTTCCCTTCCTTCACACTGTTCCAAAATTCCTCTACACTAAGTCCTACAGGAGTGATCGCTCCCATACCCGTGATCACAACTCGTCTCATCTTATCCTCCTATATGTTCATCCCGCCATCCACACTGATGACCTGTCCTGTGATATAATCTGCTTTTTCGGATGCCAGAAACACCACTGTATCTGCGATATTTTCCGGTTTTCCGAAATGTCCCAAAAGGATCTGCCCGCAGGCTGCCTTCTTGACCTCGTCCGAAAGGACTTTCGTCATCTCGGTATCCACAAATCCCGGAGCAACTGCGTTCACTGTGATCCCACGACTTCCCAGTTCTCTTGCCATCGTCTTAGTTAATCCGATCACGCCAGCTTTGGATGCCGCATAATTTGCCTGTCCAACATTTCCAAGGATACCGGAAACGGATGCGATGTTGATGATCTTTCCGCTTCTTTGTTTCAGCATCTGGCGTGCACTGTGGCGGATGGTGTTAAAAGTTCCTTTCAGATTTACTTCCAGTACCTTATCAAAATCTTCTTCTTTCATCTTCATGATCAGGCCATCCTTTGTGATCCCAGCGTTATTTACCAGGATATCCAGATGTCCGTGTTCCTTTATGACTGCCTGGATCATCTCCTCACACGCTGCAAAATCACTAACATTGCATGGATATACGGATGCTTTCCCACCCTGCGCCTGGATCATCTGTAAAACTTCCTTCGCGCATTCTTCAGAACCATTGTAATTAATGATCACCTCTGCACCTTCTTTTGCGAGCGCAAGTGCGATCGCACGTCCAATGCCACGGCCAGCTCCTGTGACCAGAGCAACTTTATCTTTCAACATTTACAGGCACTCCTCTCTCACTTTCTCCAGATCCTCTACCGTTTCGATATGTAGGGCTTTGACATTTCTATTGATCTTTTTCAAAAATCCTGTCAGTGTTTTCCCAGGACCGATCTCGATAAAAGTATCGACACCTTCCTCGATCATCTTTTCCACACACTGCTGCCAGCGCACAGGGGAATACACCTGACGACTCAATAATCCCTTTACCTGCTGAGGTTTGGTCACATATTCCGCAGTAACGTTTGTCACATAAGGGGTTGAAAACGGCAAGATTTCTACTCTTTTTAATTCTTCCCCCAGCTTTTCTCCCGCTTCCCTGAGCAGTTCACAGTGAAACGGACCGCTTACTTTCAAAGGAAGTACACGTCTTGCTCCAGCCTCTATCAAAGCCTCTTTCGTATTTTCGACCGCTTTTTGCTCTCCTGTGATCACAATCTGACCCGGACAATTATAATTGGCAATGGATACGATCCCAGCTGTCTGTTCACAGATCTTTTCTATCTTCTCTGCTTCCATTCCAAGAACCGCAGCCATCGCACCGCCAGTCGGATATGCCTCCTGCATCAAAATCCCTCTTTTTCTGACTACCGCAAAGGCATCCTGCTCTTTCATCACACCAGAAGCCACCAACGCACCATACTCTCCAAGGCTCAGCCCTGCATTCACCTCAGAAGATATGCCCGCTTCCTGCACTGCTCTTAGGATCGCGACCTGTGCTGTCAGCATGGCGATCTGTGTATATTCTGTAATATTTAATTTCTCATTTTCTTCAAAACACAAGGATTTTAGATCCAATCCCGATACTTCGCTGGCAAGTGCAAATACCTGCCTGCTGACCGGAAATTTTTCATAAAAATCTTTTGCCATCCCTGTGTACTGCGCACCCTGTCCAGGGAACACAAATGCAATCTTAGACATCTTTTTTCCTCTCTGCTGTCTTTTTGATAATAGTTTTATTGTAAAATATTTTGATAATCAAATTATATCTGTAAAAAATTCTCCCAGGAGTCATTTTGACTCCAAGGAGTTTTTTGACTTTCTTCTATTCTCTTGCTATCAAAGCAGCTTATGTTTCAATTCCCTTTTTTTTCAGATAATCCATAACAGCACCAACAGTTGTCATATCTGTCAGTTCTTCTGCCGGGATCTCGATGTTGTACTCGTCTTCCAGAGCCATAACTAATTCAAACAGGTCTAAAGAGTCTGCTCCAAGGTCATCCTTGAAGGAAGTCTCTGCAGTAATGTCTGCTGCCTCACAATTTAACTGTTCTGCTATCATTTCACTCATTTTTTCTAACATGATCTTCTTCTCCTTTAGCACAGATCTCCCACAAAGAGATCCTGTTTTTATTTCTTTTTATTTTTTGTAGCTGTTGTTGTTGTAATTATTTTGATAATCAAAGTATATACACTTCACACCTGTTTGTCAAGCACTATTTTCGTGAAATTTTATCTGACGTGCTACACTGAGTGCAAGTCCCATCTCCGCCATCAAGAATACGATCGAAGTTCCTCCATAGCTGATGAACGGCAGCGTTACACCTGTGTTGGGTAGCAGATTCACCACAACTGCAATGTTCAGGATAACCTGCAATGCAATATGTATAAACACTCCGCTTACCATCAGTGAGCCAAACATATCCGGCGCATTCTGTGCGATAAAGAACAAGCGATACAGCAGATATGCATACAAAAGCATCACCAGCATTCCCCCGAAGATCCCCAGCTCCTCACATACGATCGAAAAGATCATATCGTTCTGAGCCTCCGGAACACTTCCAAGTTTCTGAATACTGTTGCCAAGTCCTCTGCCAAAAAATCCTCCAGAACCGATCGCATACAGAGCCTGTATCGTCTGATATCCCCAACTGTCCGCGAAATCCTCCGGGTGAAGCCACACCATGATACGACGCACACGAAAGCTGATGTCCTCGCTTACAGTTAAGGTAGCGTTCAAAAACATTACCACTGCTGCGATGATAGCAACGGCGCTTCCTCCCAAGATCAGAAAGATCTTCGTATCTGGATGTGCCACAAAGATCAATCCCAGGGTAATACAGAAAATAATGATCGCTGTACTTAAGTTATCTGTAAGCCAATATGCCAAAAAAGCAAGTAATCCGCCCCAAAGACCAAGCACCATACACGCTTTTAGGGAGCGAACTCTTCTTCCCATACCCACGATCATATAGGGGATCGTTACGATCACTGCAACTTTCGCAAGCTCCGAAGGCTGAAACTGGATCGGGCCGAGCTGCAGCCATCTCTGTGCACCATTTGCCGCACTTCCAAGAGGTGTCTTTACCAGTGCCATCAAAGCAACCGCTGCCACGTATAAGATCGTCGAAAAATAATTCAGGATATGATAATCGATCATCGAGATCACCAGCGCTATGCCAATACATACCAGACTGATCAGCGCCTGTTTCTTAAAGTAAAACATATCATCCCCTTGCTTCATCTCAGCCATATAGGAACTGGTGCTGTACAGCATGACCAGACCAAAACAGATCAAAAGCACGATCACCGCAACCAGGCTGTAATCATAATAGTCCGATTTCAGCCTGCTTTTCACCTTTCTGGCAGATGCTGTATGAGACTGTTTTTTTGATTTTGTTTCCTGCATAAAATCAATCACCTGACGCTTTCCAAAATCTTTAAAATTTTATTTCTCTCCTACCGCCAAGTCAGGCACTTTCAAGAGAACGACAGCCTGACTCTGGTATCCTATTATAGCAGAAAGTTTTTCCAGACGCAATACAGGAGAAAGCATCCGCCTGTGCTTTCTCCCGCATATTTGAGCTCTTTGTGACAGCTTTCCTTATTCCTCCTCCGGAACCTTGATAGACTCTGTCTCAAAGATAAATTTCACATTTCCATCCATATCAGAAGCTCTGTCTGTAAATGTTGTATAGAGTGCATCCTCTGACCAAAGTGCCTCAAATCGGTCAAGGATCTCCTGAAGATCCGTGTCTACAATGTCATCCAGTTTCTGGATCCCTTCTTTATAGAACTTCTCCTGTCCTTCTTTCAGCTCTTTCGCTCCGTCGTTTAATTCCTTGATCCCATCTTTTAACTGTTCATTTCCATCTGAAAGTTCGTTTGTTCCATCTAAGAGCGTCTGTGTTCCCGAAACCAGACTATTCGTTCCGCTCTTTAATTCTTTTGTTCCATCGGCAAGTGTCTTTGTTCCATCTAAAAGTGTTTTGCTTCCGGAGGCAAGCTGGGATGCACCGCTGGTCAGAGCACCACTGTTGGATGATAATTCACTGGCTCCTCCTGTCAATGCACTGCTGTTAGATGACAAGGCAGATACTCCACTTGTCAGCTGTCCAGTCGCCGCGCTCACCTTTGACATTCCATCAGTCAAACTCTTCTTCGCACTCTTGAGCGTCTTTGCTCCATTTAACAGTGCCTTTGCATTGGCATTCTTATTTCCCTGGAGCGCTATGATTCCTTCTGTCAAAGTTTTTCCAGAATCTTTCAGCTTATCCGCACCTGCGATCAACTGTTCTGTGCTTGCTTTTGCAAGGTTTTCATATCCACTTTGCAGTTCTTTATTAGCAGCCGTAAGCTGCTGTGCTCCGCTTTGTAAAGCTGTGAGTCCTTCTAACATAGCCGGCATCTGCTCCTCAAGCTGTGCAAATAAGTTACTCATTCCGCTGACTCCGCCCGCAAGCTGTGTTCCAAGTTCTGAAAGCTGCGCTCCACTGTTTTTCAACGCTTCATCGTTGGCAGTCAGTGCTTCTGCACTTGCACTTAGGCCAGAGACTGCTGTTTTTACACTTTGCATTCTCTGATCCATTGCAAGAAGCTGCTGCTCAAGCTGATCGATGCTGCTGCTCACCTCGTTTTCCTGTTCTGAGGCAGCCGAAGCTGTGCCTGCGCTTGCCCTCAAGGAAGCAGCAGCAGATTCCAATGCCGAAGTATCTGCTGTAGATGCTGTGATCGTAGACGTATCAATACCAGAAGCACTCGCCTGTGCGGACTGGACTGCTCCCAATGCACTATTTACAGCCGCCTGAACTGCTGCTGCGGTCTCATCATCCATACTGCTGTAATCAATATTATATAATGCTGATTCTGCTGCATCCAGGCTACTGCTCACATTTGCAACTCCCGCTTCCACGGAAGAAGCATCAATCGAAACACCAGAACTCTCGCTGATCCACGATTCGATCGCATCTGCCTGACTATTCATGGCATCCGCACTGTTATTTAACTGCGTAGACATCGACTGTGCACCGGTTTTGGCAGCTTCCGCTTCAGAAGTGCCCATCGCAGAGAGTTCTCCCTCAAGCTGACTAAGTCCCTGTGCAAGCTGCTCCACCCCTGCTATATACTCCTGAACCTTAGAAGTGTAAGCACAAACCCCTGCAGTGTAATCTGTCACATTGCCACTGAAATTTTCAATCGCAGAAGGATCGATCTGCGCAGAAAGTGCGGACATCGACTGTGCTGCCGACTGGATCCCCTGTACCGCTTCATCAATGCCAGGAACCATCTTTCCCATGCCTTCCGTCAGGCTTTTGATCCCGCCAGCATACTGGCTCACGCCATCTGCCAGTTCATTTGCTCCGGAAATATATTGTTTTACACCATCGGTCAATGTAGTCGCTCCGTTTACATAATCGTCTACGCCATCTGCCATCTGATTGCCGCCTGTAACATAAGCGTTCACTCCATCACTTAAAGATTTCATTCCCGCTTCATATTCTGCCATTTTTGAATCCAAGGTATCTACGCCTGCTGTGTACTGTCGGATCCCTGCTGAAAGACTATCTGCTCCTGCAGTATAAGAAGCAACACCACTATTTAAGCTCTGCGCTCCTGTACTCAATGTCTGCGCACCTGCCTGAAGTTCTTTCGCTCCATCATCCAATGCTGACGCTCCATCGTCCAAGTCTTTCGCTCCATCATTTAATTCACTGACACCGGATTTCAGACTGTTGATCCCATCATAAAATTCCTGATATTTTTCATTTAAAGTGTTGGTTCCATCGTAGAGCTCATTTGTACCATCCATCAGCTGCACTGCAGCATCCACCAGCTCTTTCATGGAGTCTTTCAGATCATCCAGCCCATCGATCTCGTCCAGATCAATATCTTTAAAAAGATCTGTGACCGCCACAGTAAATGCAGAACTCATCTCACACTCTGTCACATCCGCTTCCAGAGTAAAGCCTTCCGGGATCTCTATCTTCTTTGCAAGGTCAGAGGACAGATCCAGACTCTCCTGCATTC
>CAZSTD010000074.1:0-12088 GCA_964609645.1 uncultured Blautia sp. | reverse complement strand
TTATTTAACGATCATACCAGTTTTTCTGTCGCTGAACAGTGCAACTTCAGCGAGGAAGATGATACCAAGGATGAGCTGCTGGAGCTGTGTTGGGATCATCAGCATGACCAGACCGCTGGAGAGTACTTTGTATGTCATAACACCAAGGATGATGTTATAGAATTTTACTTTGGCACCGCCGTTTACTGGCATTCCACCGAGTACCAGGGCGATCATGATCTGAGTTTCCAACTGGTTTCCGGCTGTGGATGTTACGGAACCTACTTTGATCGCATTGACAAATGCTGCAAGTCCTGTGATACATCCTGCTGCCATGAAGATCAGCATTTTCGTGCGCTCTACGCGGATACCTGCATATCTTGCGGCTGTCTCACCTGCGCCGATCGCTTTTAATCTGGAGCCAAGTCCTGTGTAAGTGAAAACAAGGAATGCCACAACAAAGATGATCACTGTGAAAGTGAGCATGAACGGAAGTGTGTTGTACTTGGAGATATCACTTACTGCATAAACCGGAGAGTTTGTGGTCGCATAAGCGCAGACTCCGCGGAAAAGGTACATGGTACAGATCGTAACAATGAAACTTGTGATCTTTCTTTTTACATTAAAGTAGCCGTTGATCAGACCGATCAGTCCGCCGGTCACCACACCACCGATCGCTGCCAGGACCATATTGTAATGGGAAAGGTAGCAGACTACGATGGAAGCCACACCGAGCATGGAGCCCTGGGAGAAATCCAGACCACCCATAGTCATGATCATAAAAACACCGATGGATGAGATCAGTAGCATATAGGACTGGCTGAGCAGCAGAGAGATATTTTTCGGTTTAAACAGTCTGCCGTCTGTCAGGAATGCAAATAATACGCAGATGATCACAAATCCGGCGATCGGAAGGATCGTACGCACAATGGGACGTTCCAGAAATGGTACGTTTTCCGCTGATTTTTTTGTTGTATCCATTTTTTTACCCCCTTAAATCATATTGTCAATCAGATCTGTATCTTTCAGATCTGGAGAGCGAAGGAATTCACCATTGATCTTGCCGTCTTTCATGATCAGGATACGGTCAGCCATACCCAGAAGCTCCATGATCTCCTCGGAGATCATAATGATAGATTTCCCGTTCTTTCTCATATCGTTCATCATGGCATAGATATCTGCTTTTACTTTGACATCGATACCACGAGTAGGGGAGTCTAAGATGATCAGGTCAGAATCTTTGCCGACCCAGCGCGCAAGAACGACTTTCTGCTTGTTTCCACCTGAGAGAGCAGATACAAACTGGTCAACACCGGTCATTTTTGTACTCATCTGTTTTGCGTATTTGTTGGCAAATTCTTTCATGGTCTTTCCGCGAAGGAAGCCATGTGTTTTGAGGTCCTCGAGTGAAGGAAGACAGATGTTGTCTCCGATCGTATCATTGATGACCAGAGATTCATTGTCACGGTCTTTGGAAGCATAGGCGATGCTGTGCTTGATCGCATCAGGAATGGAATTGATCGGAGTTCCGTCGCCTAAGGTAACGGTTCCTTCACGATAGTAGGAAGCACCGAAAAGTGCTTTGCCGACTTCGTGCATTCCGCATTCGGAAAGTCCGCCGATGCCAAGGATCTCACCTTTGTGAAGGTCAAGATTTAAGTTTTCGATCTGTCCTTTGACAGTAACATTTTTGGCAGAGAGTACAACCTCTTTGGAGATTGGCTCGCCGTAGTCTGTACGGTAATAATTGTCACCGATCTCACGGCCTACCATCAAGGCTTTCAGTCTGTCCGGAGTGGCCTCCGCTTTTGTGATAGATCCGATCTTAACACCGTCTCTGAGAACGCTGATATTGTCGGACTGTTCGATGACTTCCTCAAGGTCATGGGAGATGAAGATAACGCAGTTTCCAGTGTCACGCACTCTGTGCATTACTTTAAAAAGCTCCTCACGGCCTTTCTGTCCAAGTGCGGTTGTTGTCTCATCTACGACAAGCACTTTTGGATTGAAATAGGTTGCTTTTACGATCTCTACCAGTTTTCTGTCCTCGAAATTGTAATCATCGATAACCTTGGTAGCATCGATATAGTTGAATCCATAGCTGTCCAGGTATTCCTGTGCTTTTTTATTCATAGCTGCGGCATTTTTAATGCCATGTTTGGTAAACTGATCCTCGTTTCCAAGGAAGATATTCTCTGCAACAGTCAATCCGGAAAGAGTTCCGATCTCCTGTACGATGATGGCTACACCTTGATGGTTGGCTTCCACCTGGTTTGTCGCGGTGATCTCTTTTCCTTCCAGGATGAATTTACCGGAATCTTTCTGATAGATACCTGTCAGGCAGGAAGTGAGAGTGGATTTGCCGGAACCGTTTTCGCCGATCAGTGCGTGGATCTCACCTTTTTCAAAGGTAAAGGAAACGTTATCCAGGGCGTGTGTGATGCCAAAATGTTTATCAATTTTTTCTGCTCTTAATAATATTTCACCCATAATCGTTCTCCTTATTTTACTACAAGACCTTTAACCGGCTTGGTTGTCAGTGCAACGATCGCCAGAAGTGCAAGACCTGTCACTACGTTCTGGATGGTAGTAGGAGCACCAAGTGCAACGAAACCATTGAACATAAGCTGGATGATCATTTCACCGATCACGATAGCGATGACCGGATGGCCGTATTTCTTAAATGCCAGTCCAAAGAAGGTTCCCATCAGAGGCGTAAAGTTACGGCTCATAGAGGAAAGATTAGAGGCAGATGTCATGGAAGTACCGAAGCTGATTGTCAGGATCGCCTGAAGTCCGAAGAAAAATCCAGCGAGGGTAAACGCTACGATCTTATATTTGGCGACATTGACACCCATATTTTTGGCAACAACTTCGTTACTTCCGATGGCGTAAGTATAAGTACCGATCTTCGTGTATTTCAAGATAAATCCGCAGAGCATATATGCGATAAGTGCAAGGATGAGGTTGACTGGATAGTCACCGAATGCTCTGTATTCTGTGGAAAGGATTACGTTCTTTCCGTTGGTCGCATAGACGCTCAATGCCTCATAGATCAGGGAGAGCGCACAGGTAACGATCAGTGAAGAAATATGTAATTTGATATAAACAATACCGTTGATGAGTCCGATGATCGTACCGCAGATCAGCGGAGCGATGATCAATCCGGCATATCCGAATTTTACACTTGCGTTGCAGGCGATAATGGAAGAAAGCACGATATTAGCACCAACACTCATATCGAACGGTCCCATTACGCAGATGAAATAAAGTCCGCATCCGCCGACTGCATAGATCAGTGCGGATTTCATATAGGTTGCCAGCTTATCCGGAGAACCGAAGGTGTCAGGTGCGAGGACTTTGAATACTGCCCAGAAAACCACAAGCATGAGAACCAGAAGACCGATTCCATAATACTGGCTTTGTTTGAGTTTTTTCATAACCATTCTCCTTATTTATTCACCCGTCAAAAGCAGGAGATCAGATGGGCAAAGCAGCCTGATCTGTTGCTTTTGGCGGGCGCGTATACTATTTTTCAGTAATTTATCCCACACCTCCAAGGCTGTGCTCAAAGGTGAGGGATAAATGATCAGATCTGGTCAGACTTGTCGTCTGGCTTTAGTTGCTGTGACGGGAGATAACGTCGTCGATGGAGAGGGAAGTAGCTGCTTTGTTCAGATCTTCAAAGCTGTAACCTGCCATTTCAACGAGTTCTTCGTCTGTGTATGGATCGTCATCTACAAAGTATTTTTTGTAGTTTTCATAGTCTTCGGAAGAAGATACATACAGATATGGGAATTCGATCTCGTAACCGAAAGTTCCTTCTTCTTTTACATAGTTGCCTGTTACTGCATTGTATGTGATCAGGAATGCATATAATGGGTCACAGAAGTGTCCGCCGGATTCTGCAAACATTCCGCCTGATTCAAGCTGTTCTCCAAGGTCATCCAGGAAGTCTGTGGAAACAACGTCGATCTTGCCTGTAAGTCCTTCATTTGCCAGAGCACCGATAGAACCAACGAGTGGGTCACCGCCGCCGCCTGCAACGATCAGAGCGTCCATATCTGGGTTAGAGTTGTAGAGGGAGAGAGCTGCTGCAGCACCTTCTTCGGAAGATGTGTTTGCATATACCGGTTCAGTGATCGTTGCCGGATCATCCGGATTTGCTTCGTTCCATTCTTCTACAGCCTGTTTGTAACCTGTCCATCTCTGCTGGAAAGTAGCATCACCAACAGTCCATGCTTCCAGACCGATGTTTCTGTCGCCTTTTTCAAGAAGCAGATTTACCAGTGTATAGCCGTTTGTCACTTCGTCCTCATGAACTGCACCGAGATAATATTTGGAGTTGCATGCTGTCTGGTATACTTCTGGGCTGTTTTCTTCGGAAATGATACGATAGAACTGAGTGAGGTAAACTTCGTTTGCATCGCAAGTCTGGATCGCAGATGTCATTTCAGAGTCTGCGGAGTTACAGATCACGATACCGTCGCATCCTGCTGCACAGAGCTGTTCTACAGAAGCGGTAACCTGTTCAGATACGTGACCCTGGTCAACATACATTACGTTAACACCAAGAGCTTCTGCTGCCTTGTCGATGATCTTTTTACTCTGGCTTCCGAGTACGTCTGTGGAGCTCCAGATAGAAACACCGATCGTGATGTCATCAGCTGCCTGAGTAGTAACTGCGCTTACTGGTAAAGAGCCAACCATTGCTGCTGTTGCTGCGATCGCAACGGCTTTTTTCATTCTTTTTTTCATGATAAAAACCTCCTTGAAAAATATGTGATGTAATGTTGCACTATATGTTTTGAGCCGAAGTATGTTTTCACGGACCTTGGCTCGTCTGTGGTTTTATTAAAACATACTTCGGCTCTTTTTTGTTAGGACATATTTGGAAAATTTTGTTGCACATTTTTGACCAAAATTTGGATAGAATGTGAATAATGTACAAAAAATGCGAGAAAAAACATGCTAAAGGTTGCTGCGGTATTCTCTTGGACTGATACCCATTTTTTTTCGGAAAACACGGCTGAAATAATTGTAATCATCGTATCCCACTAAAAAGGAGATGGTTTCTAATTTTTTGTCCGGATCTTTCATGAGTTTAACAGCCTGTTCCATTCGGGTACGTGTCAGAAATGCGATGATGGTTTCACCGTATGTCTGGCTGAAAGTGCGGGAAAGGTAGCTGGCATCCATGTGATATTCTTCAGCGAGCGAGGTCAGCGTGATGTTCTCGTGATAAGACTGCTCGATGTATTTGTGTATCTGCTCTACCTGCTGGAGGATGGAACCGGAATCCGGTTTTTTATCTTCGTCGTTTTCCCAGAGACTGTCGAGAAGGATATTCAGGGAGGCAAACAGTGAAGGCGCATCGAGGCACTTCATATAATAATCGATATTATCCATAGCTTCCTCTGCCTGTGCGGTGATTTCCGGGCACTTTTCCTGCACGTAGCGGTACAGGATACCAGTGATCCTGCCAACATACTGTTTGACATCAAGATAAGTCCAAGAGTTATCATCGCAGTGACTGAAATCTTCGGTTTTGAAGATCAGTTTGCTTGTTTTTGCCTTCTGTCCAGTTGCCAGAAGGTGATAAAGTTCTGTCTCCAGTGTGGAAGGTGCAGACTTTCCGATCCCTGACCCTGCTGAAGCCTGGTTTGCATCTGGACAGGAGAGGATACAGTGGCTGTGGCTGAACGGTCGTGTGACCAGGGTAGAGATCAGTTCCCGGTAGATGCTTCCGATGTCATCCAAAGAACTGGTCTGTTCATGCAGGACGATAGATACCGGACCGTATTCCTCGATGGGAAAGGCTTTCAGGATATTTTCTGCGAGGATGCGAAGTGTCCTGGCATCTGCAGTTTCCACGATGAGAAATTCACTCATCTTGTTGCTGTTATTAAAGATGATAGGGTTGGAAGCGGAATTTGTCAGCTCCCTTAATTTGGATTTGATGCTCCAGGACATTTGAAGATGGTCGTGATCAAATTGCGCTGAAATCTCTGTGGTGTTGTAAAATTTGACCATCAAAGTGGCAACCTCTGAAAAGGTGCGGGTACTGGACACATGAGTCTGAAAAGAAGTATGTCCGTAAAGTTTGCCGGAGAGTAAAGCAGAGTATTCGCTGTCCTCAAGGAAAGAGGAGAGCTTGTCGTTAGCATTTTCCCGCTCCTCTAAGATTCCCAATGCTTTGGTGAGGACTTTGACAAGTTCTTCTTTTCCGACTGGTTTGAGCAGATAATCCAGCCCTCCGGAGACAAATACGCCTTTCACCTTATCGAAATCGTCATACCCGCTGATGGCGATCGTGATCACGTCCGGATATTCAGTCTGGAGACGCTGCAGAAGTTCCAGTCCGCTCAAAAACGGCATATTGATATCTGTGAGGATGATATGTGGTTTTTCTTCGGCGATCCGTTCCAGAACCTCTTCGCCGTCGCAGGCGGGTTCCAGAAATTCGAGAGAGTATTCTTCCCATGGGATCAGGCTGCGGATATTTTCGCGGCTCCAGTATTCATCATCGGCTGCAAGAACTTTGTATTTCAGGGATTTCACTGTTTTTTCCTCCTGCGGTTTCTATAGTGTGTAGAAAAGATGGGCGATGTACATTCTGTGTGTGGAGAATGCGGTGCTTTCGTGCTTCAGGATATCAAGGGTGTTCCGGTTCTGCGTCTGCACAGATGGCAGGGACCGTTATGGTGACGGTCGTTCCTTCTCCGGCCTGGCTTTCTATATGAATGCCATATTCTGGGCCGAACAGTTTTTTTAGCCTGGCATTGACATTGAGGATACCAATGGAGACACCAGATTCTACCCGTTTTCGGTCGTTTTGCTCAAGAAGTTCATTCATAGAATCAGCATCCATTCCAGCACCGTTGTCCTGGATGGTGATCACAAGATTGCCGTCGGCGTGCTCAGAGCGGATCAGAAGCTTTTTATCCTTACGGCGCACATTTCTAAGACCGTGGTTCAATGCGTTCTCTACGACTGGCTGAAGACAGATGCGCGGCATTTGGTCGGAGAGGGTATCGCTGTCGATCTGGTAGTCGTAGGCGATGGAAGAACCGTTTCGCACATCCATGACATAGAGATAATTGCGCACATGTGCCATTTCATTTTGTACAGTGGAGAGCTCGTCGGTCATATTTAGGCTGTATCGAAAGATCGCGGAAAGGGAATGACACATTCCGCTCACCAAAGGGCAGTTCTGCGCATTGGCGATACCACTCATGGTGTCAAGGGTATTGTAAAGAAAATGCGGGTTGATCTGTGCCTGGAGCATTTTGTATTCTGTTCGCTCGACGAGCATCTTGTGCTGCAATTCTTCCTGCGCCATCACCTGCATGCGGTCGAGCATCTCATTAAATTCAGTTCCCAGAGAATTCAGCTCCTCGGACCATCCGACCGGTCGGACGCGAAGCTGGGTCTCGCCATTTTGGATGCGGATGATCGTTTGGCTCATTTCCTCTACCGGTTTAGTCATCCAGCGAGAGAGGAACAGGACCAGTATGATCAGTGCAAAGATCATAGCAGCCATTATTATAAGAAGCGTTCGGATCAGGGAACGCTGGGCAGCAGTCAAAAGAGACTGGGAAACCAGAACAAATGCTTCCAGATTATAATTTTCCTGAGATACCTGTATCAGATAGCTTCCGTTGTATTCTTCTTTGAGTTCATTAGAATCATAATAGTGTTCGATGATCCTGGCAAGTTGTTTTTGCGTTCTGCGCTGATTTTCGGATGCTTCTCCGGTCATGGCGATCACTTGATCATCTACGGGCTGCAGCCACAGGCAGACCTGATCTACATCTACGTATTTGGACATGATGGAGGTGAAAGCGGCACTGTTGATGTCGCAGACGAGATAACCGAGGCTTTTGCGCTCTGCGTCATAATTGTGGAGCTTTAAGACAAAACGGATGATATCTTTTTTGGATTCGGAGTTGTGATATCCGGAGATCATCAGATCTGTACGCTCGCTGTGCACATAATCGTAAAGTCGCTTAGAGTTGGTGTCATAGTCTGCTTCATAGAGATTTTTGGGATAATCCGTGGAGTTGTAGCGATAGGCGCTGACTAAGTTATCCTGTGTATCGTATAGGTACATTGCCAGAAGCTGATCTTCCTTAGTGAAACGCTTGCGCCCAAAATACCAGCTTCGCCAGTAGTAGTCTTTTAAACTTGCGTCATTTTCGGCGGCATCCCGCAGGGCAGTTATCAGATCCTGCTCACTGTAGATCGTGAGCATCTCACTGCGGATTGTGTGGATAAAGCCGGAAAGATCAGATTGCATTTTTTTAAGGGAAAGTTCATGATCGTAGACACTCTCTGCGCGGATCTGGCTGCGCAGTGACTGGTGGAATAAAAAGGTCTGCAAAAGAAGTGCAAAGATGACACTGCTGATGCAGAAAACAAGCAGCGCGTTTCGCATGGTCCATTTCTTATATCTCATAAATTGGATCCTTTCATAAATTGATCAACTATAAATAAATCAGCTGACTTTTTGGATGAAGTCGTATAATGTTTTAACCATTATAATACAGATAGTTTGTTTTTGCACGAAAAAACAGCGGGAGAAAATACCGCTGGGTATCTCTCGCCGCTGTATAGTAGCTGTTTTTTAATAAAAATCCTGCAAAAACGACAGGGATTATTTTTCGATATGTACTGCACCTACCGCACGGATATTCATAGGATATACATTTTCTTTACCTGCAAATTTAGAAATGTAGGAAACATATTCCTGTGTGTGCTCTTCTGGTACTACACACATGATCACACCGGCAAATCCGCCGCCATGGATCCTGCAGATACCTTTGCCAAGTTTTTCAAGGAAAAGATCTGTCAGAGCAAGTGCAACAGAAATCTTCTGTTCTTCAAATGCTTTGATCGGATAGCAGTTCTGGAGCAGTTCCCAGGAGGATTTTCCGGATTCGCTGAGAAGTTTCAGTACAGTAGCGCCGTCTTTTTCCTCAACAGCCTTGGCTGCTCTTTCTACACGTTCGTTTTCTTTGAAGAAGTGGATCGCTCTTAAGATCGCTCTGTCGTTTGTGATCTCGGACATATGTGCCAGAACTTCTTCAAGGTTGGTCTCACATAAGAGTTCTGCGCCTGCTGCCTTTGCTGCTTCGCGCATTTCCATTGGGATCTCGGAGTATTCCTGGCTCAGATCTGCATGGCCTTTTCCTGTATTTACGATCACAAGGTGATGACCATAATCATTGAAAGAGAATTCTACTTTTTCGTATTTTGGATTTTCTTTGTCTGAGAAATCCAGAAGGATCGGTCCGCCAACTGCACAAGCGAGCTGGTCCATAAGCCCGGATGCTTTCAGCCAGTATACGTTCTCTGCGTACTGTCCAGCTTTTGCATAATCGATATAAGTCATAGCGCCATCGTTGAAGAAATAGTTCACGATAGAGCATACAAGCATTTCAAAAGAAGCGGAGGAGCTTACGCCTGCTGCGCGGATCACATTTGTGGTCACGTACGCATCAAAACCACCTGCTTTGAAACCGAATTTCTGGATCGCTTCGATCATTCCTGCAACGAGAGATGGAGTTCCCTGTGCTTTCGGAACGCTGGAAAGATTATTGATGTCTACCACGATCTCTTTGTCGTAGCCTTCGCTGGTGATGCGGATCACACTGCTGTTGTTTGGGCATGCGGCACCGATAGTATCCATATCAATGCTAGCTGCGATCACGCGACCGCCGTTGTGGTCTGTATGATTTCCGATGATCTCTGTTCTGCCTGGAGCGGTGAAGAACTCAGCAGTATCGTGCTGGTAAATTTCTGCGAAGTGGTCAGCGACTGCCTGAAAACGTGTGGCTGACTTGTCAGATTCTCCGTAAATGCGGGTTAATTCGTCTGTATTTGGAATGTTCAGAATGTTCATTTTAGGTCCTCCGTTGGTTTTCCAGTCTGCCGGCGGCAGTTCGGTAAATTCGCTGTGGCTTGCGAAAAAAGCAGCAGGCAGACGGGAATATGTGTATGAAAGTTTGGGCGCAGTTTCATTTCAGTAAGCATTGTGACAGTTTCCTGAATACTTATAAAAAAATAAAACTGCACACTTAAAGCTAGTATAACGTAATACGGGACAAAATTCCTTGATTATTTGGGGGCGGATTAGTAAAATCTTGCGTTTTTATTATATGGGGTGTAAAATGTAGAGAAATGATAACTAGTGACGGCGGTGGATAGACCGCGGGATGAGCAAACAAGGGAGGAAAACAAATGAGCAGAGAAGAAAAGGCATTGGCAAATCATAAGAAGGGGTATAACTGCAGCCAGTCAGTAGCCTGTGCATTTTGTGACAAGACTTCTATGAATGAGAAAGAACTTTTCCGTGTGATGGAAGGATTTGGACTTGGCGGCGGCGATATGCAGGGAACTTGCGGTGCAGTTGCAGGTGCGGCAGCGATCCTCGGACTGATCAACAGCACTGAAGATCTGGAAAATCCAAATACCAAGCAGAGCACTTACAAAATGGTAAAAGAATTGAATGCGAAATTCAGAGAGATGAATGGCTCCACGATCTGCAAGGAATTAAAAGGTGTAGGAACCGGTAAAGTACTGCGTGACTGCGGCGGCTGTATCGCAGATGCTGCAAAGCTGGTAGCTGAGGCGCTGGGTGAATAAATTTTATGCAGATCGTGACAGATGGTTCGCAGAAAGAATTAAAAAAACATGGCAGCGATGAATTTCCGTTGTTGGTAAGCTACGAACAGTTATCAAGATACAAATCAGGTTCTTTTTTATGGCATTGGCATCCGGAGCTGGAGATCACTTTGGTGCTCGAAGGAGAGATGCTTTATAAAGTAAACCAATGCACATACCACATGATGACTGGTGATATTTTGCTTGGAAATGCAAATGTACTTCACGCTGGGCTTATGGAAAATATGGAAGACTGCAGATATGTTTCTATCACATTTGCGCCGAAGATGATCTATGGATTCTATGAGGGCGTTCTGCGCAAGAAATATGTAGAGCCTTTTTTGCAGAATTTTTCTCTGCCGGCAGTCTATGTGGATACTTCGCAGGAGTGGTATGAAGAGTTCGCCGGATGTGTGCGCAGGATCATAGATCTCTATGAGGAAAAAGCAGAGTTTTTTGAGATTGAGATCGTGGAAACTTTGCAGAGATTATGGAGATGTATGCTGAAGAATCTTCCGGGAGACTTGCCATATGCAGAACACAGCAAGGTAGAAAGAAACCGGATGCGTGCGATCATGGATTACCTGGAAGTAAATTATATGAATAAGATCCAGATGAAGGACATTGCTGCGCAGATCCACCTGTGTGAGAGTGAGTGCAGCCGTCTGTTTAAGCGGTATATGAATGTATCTTTGTTTACCTTTTTGCAGGAATATAGGGTTGAGCGAAGTCTGGAATTTTTGCTGGGATCTGGCGATAGTATCATGGAAGTGGCACAGAAATCCGGATTTACGGATTCGAACTATTATGCGAAGGTATTTGCGCGGGTAAAAGGCTGCAGCCCACAGAAGTATAGAAAACAAATTCTTGACTTTTCTATATGAAGTTTCTATAATAATCACGATAAATGAAAAAGATCTTTGGTTTTATTGGAAACGGTACATCCTCCTGGATGGTTATGAACAACACAAATGTCTATTTATGTCATTCATACTATTTAAGGAGGATTTTTTATGCCAAAAAACAAGTTTCAAGAAGTTATTTTTACGATCATGATGGTATTTGTCATGGTTTATGCGATGATCTGTTACAATATCGCATTAAACATAGGTGGAATGAGCAATGAAGTTTTTCTTCTTGCATTTCATGAGCTGATCATTATGGGGCCGATCGCATTCCTTCTCGACTTTTTTATCATTGGAGGTCTTGCAAAAAAGGCAGCTTTTAAAATTGTGGATCTGAAAAAAGATCACCCATTTCATCTGGTGCTGGCGATCTCAGCAATCTCAGTGACTATGATATGTCCATGTATGAGCTTGGCAGCGACATTGCTGTTTAAAAATGCGGGAAGCCAGGTGATCTCTGTTTGGCTTCAGACGACAGCTATGAATTTCCCGATGGCATTTTTCTGGCAGATTTTTTATGCGGGTCCATTGGTGAGATT
>CAZSTD010000073.1:0-12216 GCA_964609645.1 uncultured Blautia sp. | reverse complement strand
TGTTGCACTATCCTTGGAGTCGCCTCCACCGGACGTTATCCGGCATCCTGCCCTGCGAAGCCCGGACTTTCCTCGTCTGAACCCTTTCGTCTGTTCAGCCGCGATTACCTGGCCTGGTTGCGCAACTGCTATTCTAGCACGATTTTTTCTTATTGTAAAGAATGAAATTATGTTTTTTACACATGGAAACAGCTTCCGCCGATAAATTCCCGAAGAATTGAATTTTGTGGGACCGCCTCACTCGGGACCGGCACAAAATAGTCAAAGAATTTCAGCAGGCGTTTCGCTTCCACATATTCTGGCGCATCCCGCTCAATACCAAACAGCAGTGGCTCCGCATAGACTTTCAGACAAGCCAGCTCATAGATCAACGCAGAATTAAACATCACATCTGCTTCTTCCTGAAATGGAAAGATGTTTTGTTCTTCTCCCCTTCTCACAGAAGGCCACATTGCGATCGTCGCCTTCGCAGAAGTGCCTCTCGTTCTGGCATCTCTGACGATCCTGCGGATCAGTCTTCCGTCCGTAGTAGGGATCCGGTTATGTTCATCAATATTTAGCTGTGTCAGCGCACTGATATAAATTTTGAACTTACTTTCTCTAGGCAGTGCGTAGCTCAGTTTGTCATTTAATCCATGGATCCCCTCAATGACCAGAACATCCTCTTTTCCCAACTGCAGAAAATCGCCTCTGTATTCTCTTTTGCCAGTCTTAAAGTTAAACACCGGAAGCTCTATCCGTTTTCCATCTAAGAGGGCAAGCATATCTTTGTTAAACTGTTCTACATCGATAGCTTCCAGACACTCGAAATTTTTCTCACCAAACTCATCCAGAGGTGTCTTATCTCTGTCCACAAAATAATTGTCCACCGCGATCGGATGCGGTTTCATCCCGTGTGCGGCCAACTGGATCGACAGCCTGTGCGAAAATGTCGTTTTTCCGGAAGATGAAGGCCCTGCGATCATGACAAACTTCTTATTACCAGAATCTGCGATGCGTGAAGCGATCTGGGAGATTTTACTCTCCTGTAATGCCTCCTGCATCAGAAGGATATCCTGAATACCGCCCTGTGTGACCTTATCATTCAGTTCTCCCACAGTTGCGATGTCCAGCTTATTTCCCCATTCCTGAGATTCCCGCTGCACATGGAAGATTTTACTTTGCGGTTTAAATTCCGGCAACTCCTGCGGTGAATTTCGGTTCGGAAGCAGGAGCACAAATCCTCCTTCATACAAGAGCAGATCAAAGCATTTGATATATCCCGTATGATGTGCCATAAATCCATAGAAATAATCTTCAAAGTTCTCAATACTGTAAAGATTTACTTTTGAACTCCTTCTGTAATAAAAAAGGCGCTCTTTGTCATACATATGGTGTTTATGAAACAGTGCGATCGCATCATCGGTAGCGATGCTCCGCTTTAGGATTGGAAGTTTTGCTTCCACGATCTGCTGCATCCTTTGTTTCACCTGGTCTATAAACTCCTGTGTAAGCGCGATCCCGCCTTTCATCGTAAAATAGTATCCATTTCCCATAGAATAATGGAGCACTACCTTATCAATGCTCTCTTTTCCTGCCACATCATAGATCGCTTTCAGAAGGACCAGGCAGGCACTTCTCTCATAAGTTTTATGTCCAATAGGGTCTTTGACCGTCACAAACCCAATCGTGCAGTCCGCCTTTAAACGCTTGTGCAGCTCCCTCAGTTTTCCGTTCACAGTCACCAGTATGATCGGATATTCTGCTGTAGCTTCATACTCCTTCACAATCTGCGCATAGGTGGTCCCGTGAGGGTATTCTTTTGTCACACCATCAATGGTAACTTTATAGGATCTCTGTTCCATGCTCTACACCTCCATTTCTCTATGGCAAACACTTTTCACTTCCTTTATGTTACAAAATATGATAAGGGCTTTTCACCTCAGCTCCCGAAACCTTTAATTCCGGGAAAGCCTCCTGGATCTCCTTCTTCATCGCATCTATAAAAATATACTCTGTGCCATAATGCCCAGCATCGATCAGAGCCATTCCCTGTGCAACAGTATCGATCCCTGTGTGATGATCGATATCACCGGTCACATAAACATCAGCTCCTACGGCAAGCGCATCATGGATCATACTCTTGCCAGAACCCGTACAGGAAGCTACTCGTTTCACTTTCTGCTCCAGGTCTCCATATACCTTCACATCATTCAGCTTCAAAGAATCCTTCACAAGTTTCGCATACTCTCCCAGAGTCATCTCCTGCGCAAGCTCTCCAACTCTGCCAAATCCCTGCACTTCTCCCTCTCTTTCCTCTGTAACAGAAAGGACGCTGCAGTTCTCCAGCTTCAGATAACCAGCACTCAGATCCGCCATTCCCAGCACATCATAATTCGTATGCATAGCATAATAAACGATCTGCTGTTTGATCAGCGTCAAGATCTTGCGTCCCGTAAAGCTGTGATTGTTGATCTTTTTCATTCCTGAAAAGATCATCGGATGATGCGTCACGATCATATCGGCACCTGCCTGGATCGCTTCATTTAAGGTTTCTTCTGTCAGATCAAGTGCCAGAAAAATATGATGGATCTCATTTGTATCGTCTCCTGTGAGGAGCCCTACATTATCCCAGTCCTCTGCGGCAGATGCCGGATACCGTTTCTCCAGCCAGGAGATCAGTTCATATGCTCTCATATTCTTTTAAAGCAGTTAAAATAACCTGCCTTTCCTCCTCTACCTCATCGGCACGCGCCTTTGCAGCCGGTGCATTTTTTAATTTCTGCAGGATATCTTCCCGAATGCGAAGCTCTCTTTTCAGATATTCCTTTAGAACAGGATGGCGCTTTTCCAAGAGGATAGCGCCAAACCATTCTTCTAAAGTATAAGGTGTTTCCGGAGAAATATTCTCTTTTTCTCCGTGCACCACTTTCATCATCGGATAAAATTTCCCGTCTTCAAGGATCATCTCCTCCTCAACGATCTTCCAACCGATCTGTCGGATAAACCTGCGAAAATGCGGAATATCTGACTGTGGCTGTAAGATCATCTCCGAAAAAGATTCTCGGACCTTTTCTCCATCTGTAAGGATCCGCTCCATCAAAGGACCGCCCATTCCTGCGATCACGAGGGTATCTCCCTCTCCCTCCTGCAGCATGGCAAGTCCATCGGAAAGCCTGGTCTGTATGTACCCCTCCAAGCCATACTGCGCGATGTGCTCCTGCGCCCGGGAAAGAGGGCCTGTCCGCACATCCATAGCGATCGCTCCGGGGATCATCTGCTCCTGGTACAGGTAAACCGGCAGATATCCGTGGTCGCACCCCACATCCACCAGTCTGTTTCCTTTGGTCACCATACCTGCCACCGCAGACAAACGTAATGAAAGCTGCATCTTAAACTCCTTAATCCAGATAATCTTTCAGCTTGCGGCTGCGACTCGGATGACGAAGTTTGCGAAGCGCTTTTGCCTCAATCTGACGGATACGTTCTCTTGTTACATTAAATTCCTTACCAACTTCCTCCAGAGTTCTTGCACGTCCGTCATCCAGACCAAAGCGCAAGCGCAGAACCTTCTGCTCTCTGTCAGTCAGTGTGCTCAGAACCTCCACAAGCTGTTCTTTCAAAAGTGTAAATGCTGCTGCATCTGCTGGTACCGGAACATTGTCGTCCTGGATGAAGTCTCCCAGATGGCTGTCTTCCTCCTCACCGATCGGTGTCTCTAAAGATACCGGTTCCTGAGAGATCTTCAGGATCTCACGCACACGCTCTACGTTCATATCCATCTCTTTTGCGATCTCTTCCGGCGTAGGTTCACGTCCCAGATCCTGCAGTAACTGACGGGATACGCGGATCAGCTTGTTGATCGTTTCAACCATGTGAACCGGGATACGGATCGTACGCGCCTGATCTGCGATCGCTCTTGTGATCGCCTGGCGGATCCACCATGTCGCATAAGTACTGAATTTATAACCTTTGCGGTAATCGAACTTCTCCACCGCCTTGATCAGACCCAGATTTCCTTCCTGGATCAAGTCAAGGAACAGCATTCCTCGTCCCACATATCTTTTCGCAATGCTGACAACCAAACGAAGGTTTGCCTCTGCCAGACGTTTCTTCGCAGCTTCATCACCATTTTCCATTCTCTTAGCAAGCTCGATCTCTTCCTCAGCGGAAAGAAGCGGTACTTTACCGATCTCTTTCAGATACATACGGACTGGATCTTCGATGCTCACACCTTCCGGAACAGAAAGATCGATCTTATCAAGCTCGATCTCTTCCTCATCCAGCTTGTCAATATCTGCATCGTCATCATCCAGGATCATATCGTCTACATTACTGTCAGTTATTCTAAGCACATCCACACCGCTGGCTTCAAGAAAGTCAAATACTTTCTCCATCTGCTCCACTCCCAGGGGCTGGTCCTTAAAGAAGTCATTGATCTCCTGGTATTCCAATACGTTTTTTCGCTTTTTGGCAAGCTCCAGAAGTTCTACCAGCTTCTCACTGAATTTACCCATATTCATTTCCATATGTGCTCTATACCTCCATATAGTGTTTATATTTTATCCTTATTCGAAAGAAATATGCAGCTGCTGCCGCTTTCTTCCAAGATCTTCCAAATCTTTTTTGGCTTTTACGATTTCCTGCAGACCCTGCATATCTGTCGGGTCCCAGGTACGATTTCTCTCCTTCAAACTCTCCTCTTTGATCCTGAGCAGTGTATCCGAAAATGCCCGGTTCTGCTCCTCAGGAGTTTCCAGATGGATCGTCGCATTGAAAAGAGAAGAAACTTCTCTTTGTTCTTCGCTGTCGATAAAGGCATTCATCAACCTTGCCGGATTGACATCGCCCTCTTTATGCTGCTGATAAAGCATCTCTGCCACCTGCCGATAGAGCGGCACTACAAAATCCGAAGGCTGGATATATTTCTCCACCGTATCAAAGATCTTCGGATAGGTGACTAACCAGGTCAACATCAGCTTCTGTGCCTTTTCCCCGGCACTTTCTTTTTTCTTTGGCTGTCCGCCCGCAGGTTTCGGTGTTACCCTCTGCTCTGCCGGTGTGCCTTTCAGCGCCAACGTGTTCACCCTCCGGCGCAGGTTCTCTGTACTGATCCCATAGTTCCTATAATCCTTCACGATCGCTTCGATGTAAAGGTTTCTCTCCAGCTCATCAGAAAGCTCCAAAAGCAGCTGTGCGCACCGTTCAAAGAAACGGTTCTGTCCCTGGGGTTCTTCCATGGAAAACTCATTCTGCGCCATATGGATACGGAACATAAAGCTATCCATCGCATGATCCAGACGTTTTTCAAACTCATCTGCCCCCAGTGCCTTGATAAATTCATCTGGATCTTTATACGGCCTTAAATCTACCACACGCGCAATCACACCTGCTTCCCGCAAGATAGGGATCGCACGAAGCGCAGCCCGAACTCCAGCATCATCGCTGTCATAGATCAGCAGCACTTCCTGGGTATACCGCTTGAGCAAGCTTGCATGGCCAGATGTAAGTGCTGTTCCAAGCGAAGCCACCGCATTGGTAAAACCAGCCTGGTGCATGGAGATCACATCCATGTACCCCTCACACACGATGAGATAATTTTTCCTCGTGGTCCTTGCCACATTCAGTCCATACAGATTTCTGCTTTTATCAAAGATCGTCGTCTCTGGAGAGTTGAGATATTTCGGCTTCCCATCTCCCATCACTCGACCGCCAAACCCGATCACCCGGTGATTGACATCCATGATCGGAAAGATCACTCGATTCCAGAACTTGTCATACATTCCATGGCGTTCATCCACATTGAACAGTCCGGAATCCCTCAGCAGCTCATCGCTGTAGTTTTTGGACTTTAGGTATCTGTACAGATCATCGCTGAACTTGTCCGAATACCCCAGTCCAAACTTCTTGATCGTTCCTTCACTTAATCCTCTGCCTGTCAGATATGCATACGCCTGACTTCCGCATTCTCTGCGAAGCTGATAGTAAAAATATCCGGCAGCCAGTTTATTGATCTCCAGCAGAGCAGCTTTCCTGTCTGCTTTCTCTTTTGCTTCTTTGGAATACTCGATCTTGGGGAGCTGTACTCCGGCACGGTCAGCGAGATGCTGCAGTGCTTCTCCAAACGTATAATTTTCATATTCCATCACAAAGTTAAACACATTTCCTCCAGCCCCGCAGCCAAAGCAATAATACATCTGCTTGGCAGGAGTCACAGAAAAGGAAGGTGTCTTTTCGTTATGAAAAGGGCAAAGGCCAAAATACGTATTTCCTCTCCTGTTTAGCTTTACATATTGGGATATCACCTCTACAATATCATTTTTCATCCTTACTTCTTCAATGATATCGTCTGAATAACGCATGCCTTGTTCTCCTTTTTAACAGACTTCCCATGCTTTTGGTATGTAAATCTCCCCAAATTTCTTCATCGAATACTGATCCGTCATGCCGGAGATATAGTCACAGACTACCTGCTCCCTTTTCTCTCCACGCATAAGCATCTCCCGGTATTCCGCTGACATGACTTCTGGGTGTTCAACATAATATTCATACAATTCCGTCAACATTTTTATCGCCTTGTCTTCCTCCTTTTTGGCAACTGGATTTTCATATACACTGCGAAACATCAGTGCCCGAAGATCCATCAAAGCCTCATAAATTTCTGCTGACATTTTTATGGTATCCTGATCAAGACTGTTTTCTATGATGTCATGGATAAAAGTATTCAGTCTCTCTCTTGTGGTATAGCCAAGCAGCATCCGCAAAGTGATCGGAATATCATCTTCCGTAATGATCCCCGCCCTCTGTGCGTCGTCCATATCATGGTGGATATAGGCGAACTTATCAGAAAGCCGTACGACCTGCCCTTCCAAAGTAGAAGGCGCTCCGCTGGTACGATGATTCAAGATGCCGTCCCTCACCTCCCAGGTAAGATTCAGCCCCTCTCCGTTCTTCTCAATGACCTGTGCAACCCGGACACTCTGTTTATAGTGGGCAAAACCGTCCGGATTTACGGCATCAAGTGCTCTTTCTCCCGCGTGGCCAAAGGGTGTATGTCCCAAATCATGGCCAAGTGCAATGGCTTCCACCAGATCTTCATTCAGTCTCAAAGCCTTAGCTATGGTCCTGGCGATCTGGGATACCTCGAGGGTATGTGTCAGCCGTGTCCTGTAATGGTCACCCAAAGGCGCCAGAAATACTTGTGTCTTATCCTTCATCCGGCGAAAAGCCTTGCTGTGAAGGATCCTGTCTCTGTCTCTTTGATAGACAGTCCGTACGTCACATTCTTCCTCCTGCCGCTGTCTGCCTCTTGAATCAAGACTGCAGGCAGCATAGGGGCTCAGCATCTTTCGTTCTCTTTCTTCCATGCTTTCCCTGATATTCACAGATGGCACCTCCAAAAACTGACAAAAAAGTCACTGTTCACTACATCATAAGTAAACAGCAACTGTAAAATACCTCTTATTAAGTATATTCTACATAAAATTTCAAATTCCTCTTTTTTTCAAAAAAAATTTAATTTTTTTTATTTTTTTTTAGAAAAGGTGTTGACATATCCTTTTTTCTTTGGTATAGTATCACTTGTCGCGAGGGAGAAACAAAAGAATCCCACGAAATGCGATATGCGGAAGTGTCGGAACTGGCAGACGAGCAAGACTAAGGATCTTGTAAGCATTGCGCTTGTGTGGGTTCAAGTCCCATCTTCCGCATTAATGATAAGAACGGGGAGCTGTGTGAATTCATGGTTCCTCGTTTTTGGTATGTCTAAATATTTTTATTCAAGTTCTGCAATTCGGCTGACTGCCACATAGATCTCCTGGATCTTATACCATGTCGGATAATCCACAATTCCAGTCTGTCCCAGCCCAAAAATCCCCTGAAAGACTCTCACAGAATTTTTTGTCTCATTTCCATATCGGCCATCCACGGTCACTGTCGGCACTGCCGGATATGCTTCTGCGATCACATTTAACTGTTCCTGGATCTGACGAACCTTATTGCCCGACGCCCCGATATCTAAATCATACCCCGGCCATGAAGAAGGAATCCCTGATACTGCTTCCGCCACATTGATATACATATCATTTCCATAAAACGCCCGAAGGATCTCGATCGCGGAATATCCCTGGTCTCCCAGCGTTTTACTTCCCCACTGCGTCATCCAGCCACGATTCCTGCAGTGTACCTGTCTGCCATCGCAATACTGGGTCAGGATCGGCTGACGCACATCTGGTCTGGAAAGATAATTTTCAAAAAGCTCATCTACAATTCTGTCAATGCTGTCAAAAATGTTCCTTCCGTAGATCCATTTGTGGTCATACGCAGTCGAGGATGTGATCGTGTAGTCTTTTCCTTTATTTCGATACCACTCTGTATAAACTCTGTTCAGCGTAAACGACATGATCGCCAGGACATTTGCCCGGATCGTATCGTCCGGCCAAGTTGCATAGATCTCACTGCTGGCCACGTTTTTGATATAGTCTTTATACCGAACATAGTAATTCTGTGCAGAGGTGTCTCCCACAGGGCCATCGTGCACCACCACATATTCCGGGATCACCACCTTGCTGAGCACGATCTCTCCGCTTTCATTGATCGGTTTGATCTCCGCTTCCTCTATTTTCGGCGGATAATCATAGAACAATGTATGCGGAGGGATCACCACTCTTTGATAAGTCTCTCCCGGCTGCATGGCTGTCAGCGCTGCTGGCTGCTGAGAAAGTACTTCCGGCAAAACCTCACTTCCTGCAATCTCTTTTGCCTCAAATCCCTCTGCCTCGATCTGCACCGTATACTCCGCATAAGGCTGCTGCTCAACAGGCTCCATACTGTATTCCAGCGGCGGAGTCTTCAATTCAATGACCGGTGTTTTCCCAGATGAATCTGTCACCACTTCCTCCACCGTGCTGTCCGGTGCTCCTGTATAGGAAATCTTTACCCTGGCATTTTCAACAGGACGGTTATTAAGCTGATCCAAAACAGTCACCTGGTATCTTCCGGTATCTACATTTTCCTGCTGCATATGAAACTCCTCAAAACATTGCTTTCCTATTATCCTATGCCAGATAGAAAAATTTGTTCCTACATAATGCAAAAAGGAGCATCGCTCATAACATATAATATCCGTTATGAGCGACACTCCTTTTTATCTTAATTATCCTTCGACCACTTCTAAGATCACTTCTGCGGCATCTTCCAAAGCATCTAGTGCTTCGATCAGCATATCCGTATTTCTGCTTCCACTTTCTGTCTCCTCATACAGGTCAACGATCTCAGTAAATTCATTTTTTAGTTCTTCCATCTTTTCATAAAATTCTTTTAGTTTTTCTTCTCTTTCAGTTGCAGATGAAAGTTTTACGATTTTTGTCATTTGAATCTCCTTTCCTTTTATCAGCCTTTATAGATATGGTATCCATTTCTTCCAGCTTTCTTGGTTTCATACAGTGCCGTATCTGCAGCCTTATACAGATCCATGTAAGAGTTTCCACATTCCGGGGCAAAAGAAATACCCGCGCTGATCGTCACATTCTCTCCATCCATCTCTGCCAGATAACATTCTTCCATCTTTTTTATCAGGTTTTCAATTCTCTCGACAGCGTTCTCTTTGTGTTCGATCTTCCTCATCAGCACAACAAATTCGTCGCCTCCAATCCTGCCTATGACATCTTCCTCACGGAAATATTCCTTCAGCAGATTGCCAAAATTTCTGAGAACCTCATCCCCTATCATATGTCCATATCTGTCATTTACCTCTTTAAATCGATCAAGGTCCATGATCACAAACATATGCGTCTCCTTTGGATTTTCCCATAAAATATCATTGATCCGTTCTTCTGTGCTCCTCTTATTAAAAGCCCCAGTAAGTCCATCTATCTGAGCAGCCTGAAGAAGCAGTTTGTTGTGCGCTTTGCTCTTACGGAAGACATATCCCAGAAGGATAAATATCATAACAATAAATGCTGCAGTGAACATCAATTCATATTTTCGAATAAAGTTATAAGTTTTCTGCGCCTCAGAGACAGGGATCACATAACAGATCATCCAGTCATTCATCCCCAGATCTGTGTACGCCAGATACTTATCTGACTCATTGCCACTGCTGCTCCTCATTTTGATCAGACCTTCTTTTCCTTCTGCAAAATCTTTTTCCACATCTTTCAATGTAGAACCTCCTAGAAGGATCTTCGCATCATAAAACTCAAAGAAATTGTCTCCATAGTTGATCTTATGGTAAGCAGCATCTCCATCATGCGCGATGATCTCACCCTCGCAAGTTGTTATCAGCGTATATCCAATGCCTCCAAAAAAATCATTAAACAGCATTCTGCTCAGCGAAGTCACATTATAAGATCCGCCCAAGACACCCACAACCTTGCCATCCTTACGCACTGGCACTGCAAGCACAACTCGAGTTTCCTTATCCACACTGCTTTCAAGAGGGTCACTTAAACTTTCGTGTCCATCCATTGCTTCTTTAAAATATCTTCTCGAAGCCACATTTTTAATAGCTCCATTGTCATAATAGGCATTTCCATCTGCATCAAAAAGCGCAACTCTTTCTAAATTAGTTGCTTTTCTCAAAGAAACCAGCATATCTTTATTACTTTTTGACATTAGCTCATCCGACTTTCCCATTTCTGCAGCGATCCCATTCAGATATCCATAATGAATATCCAAAATCGACCAGACATGTTCACTCTGTCTAGAGACATTTGTCTTTATAGCATTCTGCGAACCGCTCTCGATCGAACTTTGAACACCGACCAGAAAAACCAAAAGACTGATTGTCACCGCAGCAATAAACAACAGCATAGCCGGTACATATGTGGTTGTTTCATTCTTTTTTCTTTTCCTTTTTATTCTTCCGCTCATGATTTTCGACATCCTTCCTGTTTTTATAGCATATTCAAATGCAGGAACGTTTTCCCTTCCCACGTCGATATCATAAATTTAATATACCAAAATCTTTTTCTTTTTTCCATAACATCTTTTAATATTTCATATAATTTAAAAAATAGCGCCACCGTTCATTGTATGTACAATAGAAACCTCTCTCTATCTTATAATATATTTTTATGAGAAAAGCCATAGAAAAAGACAGATTTTCTTTTTTAATCTGTCTTTTTCCTGTCAGTTTCTTATTTTATCATCGATTTTGTTTTTTGAAATTTTATCAAAAGATCCTCACAATGTCGTGATACATAACAAATACCATCAATGCCATCAAAAGCATCAAACCTGCGAAATGTACCATTCCTTCCAACTGTCTGTTAACAGGCTTCCTGCGGATCGCTTCCAATATAAGGAAGACTAAACGTCCGCCATCCAACGCAGGCAGCGGCAATAGATTCATCACACCAAGATTTGCAGAAAGAAGAACTGCCATATTCAGCATATTCATCCAGAGCATCCGTATTCCCTGACTTTTGCTCTCCTCATAAGTCGTTCCGATCGCATCCACCACACCGACAGGTCCACTTAGATTTTCCACACCCAATTTTCCAGTCAAAAATTCTTTCAAGCTAAGGATCGTGGTGCGGACCATATATTTGACTTCCACAGCTGCATATCGGATCACATCCAACCCACTTGCTTTCTCGCAATACACATTGTACGTAAATCCAGATTCTGCTGTGCGATATTCCTGCGGTGTAAGAGTTGCTTTTTGCTCTGCGCCGTCATGAGAATAAACAATCTCTACAGGTTCTGCGCCAAGCGGATGCTCCTGGATATATTCCTGATAATCCTGCGCATTTTTGATCGCCACGCCGTTAATCTGAGTGATCACATCCCCAGCCTGCACACCCGCCATTTTCAGAGGCATTCCTTCCATCACAGACTGCACGACCATAGCAGAGTCATCCTCTCCGTTGAAGTTGCACCCCAGCAGATATCTGACATTCGTGTCTGTAAGATACGTAATCTCCCGTTCCTCTCCGTCGCGTTTAACTTTAAGATGAATGGTATCGCCTTCCTTGAGCTCATTCATATAGGAGTATACATAGAGATCTTTTCCAAGGTCAATGTGATACCCCTGATAACTCGTAATGATATCTCCCTCTTTCAGCCCTGCCGCTTCTGCTGCAGATCCTTCTTTTACGGAAAGTACCCTGGACGGTTCATATCCCACTACTCCAACAATGATCAGCGACAGCACAAACGCCATAATAAAGTTAAAGATCGGACCTGCCGCAACTACAGCGATCCTTCCCCAGACAGAAGCACTATTGAACGTAC
>CAZSTD010000072.1:0-12253 GCA_964609645.1 uncultured Blautia sp. | reverse complement strand
CATTATGAGTTCAAAAACAGAATTGGTAAAGCTACCCAAGATTTAAGCGCTTACTATGTAACTCGTTTGCAACACTCCACCGATAAAACCCAGTAAAATCAAGGACTTCCAGTTCTCAAAACGATAATCTCAGTTCTCGAAGAGATCATCAGACGGGACTACCGAATGTATATAAACCTCAGAAACCTTTGGTTTCTGAGGTTTTTTTGTTTGCAGTGAATGGTATGTAAACTGAAAAAGTGTCTCACTTAATTTGATCAAATTGATTTTACTAAGGATAAGAATTTTTTTAAAACAGGATTTGATACATTTTTTTTGTAAAAAATACCATAAGATAAAGTGATCTCCGGAGTCAGGGGGATATAGGCAAGCGAACTGTCAGTAGAAAACATTTGAGGTAATATTCCGATTCCATATCCTGCTTTGATCAGCGTCAGCATTTCGTGTAAATTTTCAGAATAATAAATGGAAGATGGTGCAAATTTATGATTGAGGGAATTTTGAACATTTGTAACCTGTGATGGAATTTCGTAGGAATTACAAATGACAAGGTTTTCGGATAACAAGTCATCTTCTGTAAGTCTTTTATTGGCGGCCAATGGGGTGTCTGCAGAAAGAGTGCAGCAGACAGGGATCTTAGCCAATTCACAATAACAAAATTCATCACGCATAGGAAAATTATCCTTATAACCGAATAATAGGTTGATCTCATCATGGATCAGCATATTTAAGAGTAAACGTGAAGAAACCATGCGTAGGAATGGATGAATTTTCGGGAGCTTTTCCCTGCAGCGTGAAAGAAGATTGGACAAAATAAAAGGATCTGTTTCATTAGAGCAGCCAATGGTAAGGAGCTGGATACTTGTTTCAGAATGATTCTTTATTTTTTGAGTGGTTAATTCTAATTTGGCGAGCATTTCTTTTGCATCATTTAGAAATATGATGCCGGCTGGAGTTAAACGTACGTTTTTGGTAGAGCGACGAAATAATTTTGTGTCTAGCTCTTCTTCTAAAGAACGGATCTGTCTGGATACGGCAGAGGTTGTAACGTTCATATGCTCGGCAGCTCTTGCAAAATTAAGATTTTCGGCCACTTCGACAAAAGTTTCTAATTGTTGTGTATTCATAATAGACACCTCATTGTTGCGTTTTATGCAACAATATTACCATTTATTCACTTCACAAGCAATCCCAAATATGTTTAAATAATGATACTAAAAAACTCAAACTTTTTAATATGCTTCATAGAAGCATATTATTTTTTGAAAATGGACTAGCACTCAATAAATGAGAGTGCTAACAAAGAGAGGGTGTTAAAATATGATTTGAAAAAACAATGGTTCAATGCAATATTATGAAAAGTTTTTATTGGCATTAGGAGAATACTTTAGTGCAAAAAATTGGAAGAAACTGTTTCTGCAAGGAGGTTGTTACTGGTTTGCTAATACATTACATCAAGGAATTTCAGAGTCAAAACTTATGATCAACAGAATGGAGGAACATTGCGGGTTGTTTTTTGAAAATGGACTATATGATGTAACTGGAAAGATTTCTTCTTTCAACTTTCGAGATGCAACAGAAAGAGACATTAATTTTATGAAAAAGAACTATGTTCCACATTTTGACACACAAGCATTGGAAACGTATTTGATCAAGAACGAGTTTCCAGTTTGCTGTTAATAAAGAAAAGGAGTAGTGACAATGATCAAATTATTAAAAAAATTATCACGTCGCGATTGGGGATATGTACTAATATGTATTGCTTTTATCGTGGCACAGGTATGGTTGGATATGACAATGCCGGAATACATGAGTAAGATTACGATACTGGTAGAGACTCCGGGAAGTGAAATGTCCGAAGTTTGGAAGGCCGGTGGAATGATGCTGCTATGTGCACTTGGAAGTCTTGCAGCATCAGTGATCTGTGCTGTATTTTCAGCAAGGATAGGAAGTAATCTTGCATCTGCTCTTAGAAGCAGCATGTTCAATAAGGTACAGAGCTTCTCTATGGAAGAGATTGGAAAATTTTCTACAGCAAGCTTGATCACTCGTTCAACCAATGATATTCAGCAGGTGCTGATGTTTATCGTAATGGGATTACAAATGTTGATCAAAGCGCCGATCACTGCAGGTTGGGCAATCTATAAGATCGCGGATAAAGAATGGCAATGGACACTTTCAGTAGGTGTTGCTGTAGTGATCCTCCTTGCAGTGGTAGGTATCTGCATTACGCTGACGATGCCAAAATTCCGTAAAGTACAGAAACTGACAGATGATATCAACCGTGTGACGAGAGAGAACTTAAATGGTCTTCGTGTAGTTCGTGCATATAATGCAGAGGGATATCAGGAAGAAAAATTTGAGAAGGCTAACGATGCTCTGACGAAAACGCAGTTGTTTACTCAGAGAACAATGGCGTTTATGATGCCGTCCATGCAGCTTGTTATGAGCGGACTTTCTTTGTCTGTTTATTGGATCGGAGCTTATTTGCTGAGCAGAGTAGAGACGATCGATGGAAGAATCGCTATGTTTGGCGATATGATGGTATTTACACAGTATGGCATTCAGGTGGTAATGTCATTTATGATGTTAGTTATGATATTCATGATGCTACCAAGATCTTCTGTTTCTGCGAAACGTGTTAACGAAGTTCTCGATACAGTGCCTTCAATTAAGAATGGAGCTGGCTTAGATGGGAAGAAAGGTGTTGTTGGCGAAGTTGAATTCAAAAATGTATCTTTCCGTTATCCAGATGCAGAGGAAGATGTGATCCATGATGTTTCTTTTACCGCAAAGAAAGGGGAAACAGTTGCCTTCATTGGCGCTACCGGATGCGGAAAGAGTACGGTGATCAATCTTGTCCCGAGATTCTATGATGTAACGGAAGGTGAAGTGTTGGTGGACGGTGTAAATGTCAAGGAATATGACGAACACGCACTTCGAAATAAGATTGCTTATGTTTCACAAAAGGCAACACTTTTTTCTGGTTCTATTCGTTCCAATATTGCTTATGGAAGTAATGGAAAAAGTGCTCCTGAAATGCATGAAGTTATGGATGCAGTTGAGATCGCCCAGGCCAAAGAGTTTGTGGATGGTCTGGAAAATACATATGATGGATATGTAGCACAGGGCGGAATGAACTTCTCCGGAGGACAAAAACAGCGTCTTTCCATTGCACGTGCCATCGCAAGAAAAGCAGAAATTATGATCTTCGATGATTCTTTCTCTGCACTTGACTATAAAACGGATCGCGTACTTCGCAAGGCATTGGATGAAAAATGCGCAGATGCGACAAGATTGATCGTAGCGCAGCGTATCGGTACGATCCGCGATGCAGATAAGATCATCGTTCTGGAAGATGGACGCATCGTTGGTATGGGTAAACATGATGAATTGATGAAAAACTGCGAGGTTTATCAGCAAATTGCTCTTTCACAGCTTTCAAAGGAGGAATTGGCATAATGGAAAAGAAAGAATACGAATTCGGACAAGCACAGACAAAAGTACGCCGGGGACCTGGTGGCCCAGGTGGAAGAATGGGCGGCGGAGAAAAAGCAAAGGATTTAGTTGGCACTTGGAAAAAATTGCTGGGATACTGCCAAAAATATGCGGCTGCGTTTGCGATCGCGATCGTATGTGCTGTGATCGGTACAGTATTGCAGCTCCTTGGCCCAGATAAATTATCTGAAATATCAAAATATATTGAAGAAGGTCTTTTGACAGGAGATATTGCACTGGATTCTATATTTGTGGTAGGTATGACCCTGGTTTGCTTTTATGCAGCAAGCTGGATCCTTGCCACGATGCAGCACTGGATCATGTCAACCATTACACAGAGGGTATCTAAATCCTTGCGTAAGGATATTTCATACAAGATCAATCGTCTGCCGATGTGGTATTATAACAGAAATTCCACAGGTGACGTACTCTCCCGTGTGACGAATGACGTAGATACGATCGGCCAGTCTCTGAACCAGAGTATTGGAAACTTAGTTTCACAGATCGTATTGTTTGCAGGCAGTCTTTTGATGATGTTTATTACGAACTGGATCATGGCGCTGACTGCTGTGGCTGCGACATTGCTGGGATTTGCAGTTATGATGCTTATTATGGGCAGAAGCCAGAAATATTTCGTCCGTCAGCAGAGAGCTTTGGGTGCTCTGAACGGACACATCGAAGAAATTTATGCTGGACATACGGTGGTGAAAGCATATAATGGAGAAGGACAAGCGATCAAAACTTTTGATGAACTGAATGGCGGTTTAAGAGAATGTGGCTTTAAGGCACATTGCCTTTCAGGGTTGATGATGCCATTTATGACTTTTATCGGAAACTTTGCTTATGTAGCAGTTTGTATTGTTGGTGGTTCCATGGCGTTAAATGGTACGATTGATTTCTCTGTTATTGTAGCCTTCGTATTGTATGTACGTTATTTTACACAGCCACTTTCACAGATCGCACAGTCTATGCAGACACTTCAGTCAGCTGCAGCCGCAGGAGAGCGAGTGTTTGAATTTTTGGAAGCAGAGGAAATGGAGGACGAAAGCAAAAAGACCAAGAGACTTGAGAATGTCAAAGGATCTGTAGAATTTGACCATGTGAAATTTGGATATGAAGATTCCGATAAAACGATCATTCATGATTTTTCAGCAACTGCAAGAGCAGGACAAAAAATTGCGATTGTTGGGCCTACTGGTGCAGGTAAGACGACGATGGTCAACTTACTGATGCGTTTTCATGAGATCCAGGGAGGCGAGATCCGTATTGATGGTGTTTCCACGAAGGATGTAAAGCGTGAGGATGTACATGACCAGTTCTGTATGGTATTGCAGGATACCTGGCTGTTTGAAGGCACAGTAAAGGAAAATCTGGTATATTCTACACCAAATGTATCTGATAAAAAGATTGAAGAAGCCTGCAAAGCAGTTGGCTTACATCATTTTATCAAAACTTTGCCAAATGGATATGATACTGTGCTGACAGATCAGGTAAACCTGTCTCAGGGACAGAAGCAGCAGCTTACGATCGCACGTGCGATGATCGCGGACAAACCGATGCTGATCTTAGATGAGGCAACCAGTTCTGTAGATACAAGAACAGAATTGCTGATCCAGGAAGCTATGGATAAGCTGATGCATGGAAGAACTTCTTTCGTGATCGCACATCGACTTTCTACGATAAAGAACTCTGACTTGATACTAGTTATGAAGGACGGAGATATCATTGAAAGCGGTACTCACGAAGAATTACTTGCAAAGAATGGCTTTTATGCAGAACTTTACAACAGCCAGTTCGAACAGGCTTCTTGAAAGAGAGGGGATAGGCATGAAATATAGATACATTACGATCGAACGTGAATATGGCAGCGGCGGAACGCTGATCGCTCGCCGTCTTGCTGAAAAGTGCAGTGTTCCATGTTATGGACAGGAAATACTGGAAGCTGTTTCTAAGAAATTTGGTGTTTCAGTGGAGCAGATCCAAAAATACGAAGAGAATGTGAACACCAGCTTCCTATATACAGCTTTTATGATTGGGAGAGCACAGGAAGGCAACGCAGATATGCTTTCAACAGAAGGACATATCTTTGTTGCAGAGCAGGAAGAAATTCAGCATCTTGCTGCCTCAGGTCCTGCAATATTTGTTGGGCACTGTGCTTCGGAAGCACTTAAAGACCGAAAAGCTTTAAATGTTTTTATCCGTTGTTCTGATGAGGAAGAAAAGAAAAAACGTATAGCACAAGACTATGGAATTCATCTGAATAATGTTGAAAACACTTGTAGACGGTTTGATAGTAAAAGATCTAAATATTATTTTGCCAATACGACAAAGAAATGGGAAAATCTGAAGAATTATGATCTGGTTCTCGATTCTGCTAAACTTGGTATTGATGGATGCGTTGACGTTTTGAAAAGTGTTTTAGCTGCTGAAAATTAAAATAGAGCTACTTAAAACAGAAAAGGATAATTTAGATGACTTCAGATAAGATTCAAGAAACAGAAAAAATTAATGTGGGGATAGATATTGGGTCTACTACAACCAAAGTGGTTGTAGTAGACTCGGAAAAAGATATTGTCCTGTATTCAGATTATAGAAGACATCATGCGAAACAGATGCAAAGTGTGAAAGAAATATTGCAATCTTTGGAATCACGTTTTCAAGAAAAGAAAATGCGATTTTGTTTGACAGGATCCGGCTCGAAGCTTTTGGCGGAAAGGCTGGATCTGCCTTTTGTACAGGAAGTAGTGGCAAATGCTGTTGCTGTGCAAAAAAAGTTTAAGAATGCTGGGACTGCCATTGAGTTGGGCGGACAGGATGCAAAGATCATTTTCTTTCATAAAAACACAGCGACCGGCGCTTTAGATGTGTCGGATATGCGCATGAATGGAAGTTGTGCAGGGGGAACAGGGGCATTTATCGATGAGATCGCGTCTGTTTTGAAAACTCCTGTGGAGAATTTTGATACACTGGCATCAAAAGGTGATTGTGTTTATGACATTTCTGGACGATGCGGTGTATATGCTAAGACAGATATCCAGCCTTTGATGAACCAGGGGGTATCCAGAGAAAATTTGGCCCTATCAACTTTTCATGCAATCGCGAAGCAGACGATAGGAGGCCTTGCTCAAGGACTTGACATTGAAAAACCTGTGGTATTTGAAGGCGGCCCTTTAACTTTCAATCCTACGCTGATCAGGGTGTTTGCGGAACGCCTGGATCTGTCTTCGGAGGAAATCTTGATCCCAGAGCGTCCGGAACTGATGATCGCATATGGAGCTGCATTGTCTTTGCAGGGAATGTTCTGTGATGCCAAGGGCGGATATACACCGAAAGAATTAAAACAAATAATCGATGAAAAAGAAGGGGATCATGAGAAAGACGGTGCAACAAGGACGTCTCCTTTTTTTGGTTCTGAAAAGGAAAAAGAAGAATTTCAGAAACGGCATGTACTTCCTGAGATCAAGCCGAGACATATGGAAGCTGGAGAGACACTGCATGTTTATCTGGGAATAGATTCTGGAAGTACAACTACAAAATTTGTACTGATGGATGAGGAAGAACAAATTTTGGATTCCTTTTATGCGCCGAATGAAGGCAGCCCATTGATCGTAGCAAAAAATGCATTGATCGCTATGAGAGAGCGCTACCGGGAGCAGGGAGTTACACTGGATATCATTGCAGCGGGGACTACCGGATACGGAGAACTTTTATTTGCCAATGCTTTCGAGACGGAGTGCCATGTGGTAGAAACGGTTGCCCATGCACGGGCTGCTGCAAAATATGTGGATGGGGCTACTTTTGTGCTGGATATCGGTGGACAGGATATGAAAGCGATCTGGATCGATAGCGGTATCATTAAAAACATTGTGGTAAATGAAGCGTGCTCCTCGGGATGTGGATCTTTTCTGGAAAACTTTGCATCAACATTGGATATCTCTGCAAGAGAGATAGCAACAGCCGCTTTTTCTTCCAAAGATCCGGCGAATCTGGGCAGTCGATGCACTGTTTTTATGAACAGCAGTATCATTACAGAACAAAGAAACGGAAAACAGCCAGAAGATATTATGGCTGGCTTATGCCGCTCTATCATAGAAAATGTATTTACAAAAGTGATCAGGGTTTCTAACTTGGAAAGTCTGGGAGATAAGATCGTTGTACAGGGAGGAACATTCTGTAATGATGCGGTTTTGCGGGCAATGGAACAGTACATCGGACATGAGGTTGTCCGTGCGCCATATCCTGGGATCATGGGAGCGATCGGTGCAGCTTTGACAGCAAAGGAGAAAGTACAAAAAGGTCTCGACAAAAAAACGTTCATTGGATTGGATGCAATGGATGATTTTGATTTTAAACAGGAAGCCAACTCTCCATGTCCATTTTGCACCAATCATTGTAAGAGAACGATAGTTTCCTTTTCCAATGGAAAGAGATGGATCACAAATAACCGCTGCGAACGTGGGGAAGTGATCGGAAATCCTAAGGATGCAAAAGTACGGGAACAGGTAAAGAAAAAGAAGCAGAAGATGGATGAAGTTCCAAATCTGTTCCGTGTAAGAGAGCGTCTTTTATTCCAGGATTACCCTTATCAGATCTTAGAAATGGAAAAAGAGATTACGATCGGACTTCCAAGAGTGCTTTCCTATTGGGATACCATGCCTTTTTGGAATACATTCTGGAGAGCTCTTGGATTTAAGACCCAAATTTCTGACAGCAGTACACGCGAGATTTACGAAAGCGGACTGTCGGCGGTAACTTCGGATACCGTCTGCTTCCCCGCAAAGCTGGTACATGGCCATTTGAGAAATCTGGCGGATAAAAAGGTGGATCGGATCTTTATGCCTTCTATCACAACTGTTCCGTCCGAAAACACAGAAAGCACCAGTCAATCTATGTGTGCAGTTGTGAAAGGCTATCCGATCGTTATTCGTAATTCTGATGATCCGGAAAAATATTTCCAGATTCCGTTTGATGCACCATTGTTTCACTGGTACGAAAAGGCAGACAGGGATCGTCAGCTGATACAATATATGGAAGAAACTTTTCAAATTTCTAAGGAAAATGTTCTGACAGCGATCACATACGGTGACCGAGCACAGGAAATGTTTCAAAAGGAACTGAAAGAGCAGGGAAAACATGTACTGGAAGAAGTGACTAAGAAGGGTTCTTTTGCGGTAGTTTTGGCTTCCAGACCATATCAAAATGATGCATTGGTCAATCATGAATTACCGGAAATGTTTACTAAACTTGGGATTCCAGTTTTAACTGCAGATTCTGTTCCTGGTGTACAGAACGTGGATCTAAGCCATAGCAGGCTTGATGTCGTAAACAACTATCATGCGAGAATGCTTTCGTCAGCAGTTCTCGCTGCACAGTCAGAGCATTTAGAATATGTACAATTAGTCAGCTTTGGCTGTGGACATGATGCATATCTTTCTGATGAGATCATCCGAATGATGCGGGAGATCTCTGGAAAAGTTCCTCTGATCTTAAAGGTAGATGAGAGTGATATTCAAGGACCATTAGGTATCCGTGTACGTTCCTTTGTAGAAACAGTGATCATGAACAGGGAAAAAAATAAAACGGTTACTGTGAAATCACTTCAGGACCCTTATCCTGTGAAATTTACGAAGGAAGGCAGAAAAGAAAGATATGTCCTGGTTCCAAATACTTCTCATGCATTCTGCAGGATCATGTCGGCGGCTATGAGTGCACAGGGGATCAAAGCAGTGCCTCTTGAAATAGGCCGTGAAAAGGCGATCCAACTTGGCAAACGTTATGTACATAATGATATCTGTTTTCCTGCACAGATCGTGATCGGGGAAGCGCTTGCGGGACTGCAGGATGGCAATTATAAAAATAATGAAGTTGCCATCGGAATGGGAAAATACATTGGTGACTGCAGATTAACACATTATAGTGCGCTTCTTCGTAAAGCGTTGGATGATGCCGGATATGCGGATGTGCCGATCCTTACGAATGATGATGAGGACTATCATAATATTCATCCAGGATTTAAGATGAACATTTTTTCTGCATTGAGGATCGCATTTGCGCTTCCGATGATCGATGCCTTGGAAGAACTTCTTCGCAAGATCCGCCCATATGAAATAGAAAAGGGGAGTGCGCAGATCGCGTTTGACAAAGCGCTGGATAAAGTCGTGAACGGGCTGGAGAAGCGTGGCGTTTGGGGTGCTGCAAGTGGATTTAAAGAAGCGATCCAGATCATGAAACAGGTTCCTTATGATCGCACCCATCAAAAACCGCGCGTTTTGATCGTAGGAGAGTATTTGCTGAATTTCCATCCAGGTGCGAACCATGATATTGAAGAATATCTGGAGAAGAATGGGTTAGAGATCGTTGAAGCGAAGATGACAGACGTTATACGAAAGACCTATTTTTATCAGGATGCTCAGGTTAAGGAATATCATATCAACAAACCGATGGGAAAAAAGCTCTGGTATAGAACAGCAAATAATATCTTCAATTTGGCACATGACCTGACGGATAGGATCGCAAAAAATCATCCGTTATATGAACCAGCTTGCCGTATGCAGGATCTGGTAAAAGATAGCGACTCGATCATTCATCATACATTTGATGCCGGAGAGGGTGTATTGATCCCGGGAGAGATCATTCATCATGCTAAGCATGGATGCCGGATCTTTGTTATTTTACAGCCATTTGGCTGCCTGCCGAATCATGTGGTAGGCAGAGGCATCTCTAAACGTTTGAAAGAATTATTTCCAGATGCACAGATATTGCCGCTGGATTATGACCCAGATGTCAGCTTTGCTAATATCGAAAACCGACTTCAGATGTTACTTTCAAATGTAAATCGAGCATAGCTTAGGTTCATATTTTTTCTTTTGACATTTATAGGAATATTTGATACTATATTTCAAGAAGAATATTGAGAAAAGCCGATACAGACCTCTCATAGGAGAAATCCTGTGGGAGGTTTTTGCAACGCACATTTTTAATATTCCTCTGAAATTGTAACAAAAAATAAAGAAACATGAGGTGTACAATGGACCAACAGAAAAAAACCAATAGCCATAACAGGGGGACCTTTTCCGGGGGAATTGGCTATGTACTGGCGGTAGCAGGATCTGCCGTAGGACTTGGAAATATCTGGAGATTTCCATATCTTGCAGCGAAATACGGAGGTGGAATTTTCCTGCTTGTCTATATTCTCCTGACTGTATCATTCGGATATGTTTTGATCATGTCTGAAACTGCACTTGGACGAATGACTAAGAAAAGTCCGGTAGGTGCGTTTGCACATTTTGGAACAGGAAAACTTTTTAAAGCCGGCGGATGGCTAAACGCAGTGATCCCTATGCTGATCGTGCCTTATTACTGTACGATTGGTGGATGGGTGTTGAAGTATATTGCGGAATATTGCAGAGGCAATGTACAGGCAATAGCAGAAGACGGATATTTCAATGCATTTATTGCAGACTCCTGGCAGGCTGAGATCTGGTTCTTGATCTTCGCAGTGCTTGTGTTTGCCATCATCTTAGGCGGAGTTCAAAACGGTGTAGAGAGAATGTCTAAGATCATGATGCCAATGCTTGTAGTCTTAGCGGTGATCGTTACGATCTATTCTGTAACACGCCCGGGTGCAATTGAGGGTGTAAAATATTTCCTGATCCCAAATCTGAAAAACTTCTCCTGGATGACTGTAGTAGCAGCTATGGGACAGATGTTTTATTCACTGTCCATCGCAATGGGAATCTTATATACTTACGGTTCTTACATGAAAAAAGACATGGATATTGAGAAATCTACAACTCAGGTAGAGATTTTTGACACAGGAATCGCGATCTTGGCAGGCCTTATGATCATTCCGGCAGTTTTCGCATTTTCCGGTGGAGACCCAGAAACTTTACAGGCGGGTCCATCTTTGATGTTTATCACACTTCCGAAAGTATTTGCAAACATGGGAGTTGGAACAGCGACAGGAATCGTATTTTTTGTGCTGGTACTGCTTGCAGCATTGACCAGTGCGGTCTCTCTTATGGAAACCTGCGTTTCTACTTTTATGGATGAGTTTCATTGGAGCCGTCCGAAAAGCTGCGGTCTGATGGTAGTGATCATGCTTGTATTTGGAAGTGCATCTTCTATGGGATACGGAGTGCTTGATTTTATCCGCATCTTCGGTATGAATTTCTTAGATTTCTTTGACTTTATCACAAACTCTGTGACGATGCCGATCGCTGCACTGGCAACCTGCTTCCTGGTTGTTCGTGTGGTTGGATTTGAAAGGATCGCAAAGGAGATTGAGCAGTCTTCTGCATTCAAAAGAAAGAAACTGTATCAGGTATTTATCAAATACTTCGCGCCGATCTGTCTGATTATTATTTTGCTGAGCTCCGTTGCAAGTGTGCTGGGGATTATCAGTATGTAAAAATAAGGAGAAACTTAGATTTCTCGCTTTGATGAAAAATATTCTTAAAAAAGAGATTAGAAAATAAAAATCTCACATCACTGTTTGTGTGGTGTGGGATTTTTTGATATGAAGATATAAGTAACAGGCATTGACTATTGCTGATGATGTAGAAGAAAAAATAATAATTGATAAAGGGAATTGCATTATTGCAGAAAATGTGAAATAATGAAAGAACATATAAATCATACATGTTGTAGTGGCATGTTTATTTAGTGAGAACCGAAATGATTGAGGTTTGAGAGTAGTGCTTTGAATAACTGCGCATCGCATTCTCGTTACTTTAGTGATGAGTTAGATGTGCAA
>CAZSTD010000071.1:3794-12352 GCA_964609645.1 uncultured Blautia sp. | reverse complement strand
CGGGAATTAATCAACCACTAATTTTGTTTTTTTATACTTTTTTCACTAATTTTCGCCAGATTCGACCCCAGGTGTCAGCTCCTTCCAGCTCTCCCAGGATCTGGGCATTTATTCCCATTCTTCGGTGTCATAGTCTTCCTGAGTGCTATTTTCGTAGCTTTCGTCCCAGTATCCATCCTCTTCATAAGTGTCTTCATAAGAACTTTCATCCACATATGACTCCTCTGTGTCATACTCTGTATCCGAGCTGTCCTCACTGTAATCTGTCTGCATCTCCGAGTCAGTGTCTCCCTCCCCTTCGAAGGACTCGTCTACATTTTCAGCTGCATCCAGGTCCTCCTGCGTCGGTTTCGGACCGACATACTCGCCGTTCTCATTATATTCTCCGGCACCTGTGTAGTCTCCCTCCTCGTCATATCCGCCGCCCCAGGCAGCGATCGCTTCCTCAAGCGCGGTCAACGGTTTCGGGCCGACATAATTTCCGTTTTCATCGTATTCTCCAACACCTGTGTAATCGCCTTCCTCATCATATCCGCCCGGCCAGTTCTCTGCCGTGATCTCCGGCATTTCTTCCTCAAAGGTGTTCATATCCGAGGAGACACTTTCCATATGAAGGATTCCTTTCTTTCCAGAAATATTCGGAAGGATCGCAAACACACGACTCATCTTTTCTTCCAGATTTTCATCCTTTCCGAGCTGTACCGTCACATCTCCATAGATCAGACTGATCGCATAACTTTTATCAAACGCAATATGATCCGGGATCATCTCATTCTTCTGGAAAATCGTAGAAAGCGCAACCGCTGTGTTGAGCACCGTGTCGCCCTTGATATCCAGCTTTTCATCCATAATGACACTTTTTACCTGGATCCCATCGAAATAAGGCACTGCCTCCTCCCGCGTCTGAGACCCCTCCACAAAAGTCCCGTTTCTGTCAAAATAAATATAGTTGTCCAGATAGCGGATACAACCTACCGGTTTTTTCTCTTTGACACTGATACAGATCGTGTTGCGGCTTAACTGCGTCACCTTAAAAGCATCCACAAATGCGATATCCCCCGTGTTTGTGGTACTGTATACGATCGGTGCGAGGACCGAATTGGATGCCAGCGGTCCTCTAAGCACCATATCCTTTATCTCTTCGTCTGTATAATGCGTCGTTCCTCTGACTTCCACAGTACTTACATGATAATAGGAAAAAAATACGATCACTGCCGTAAGGAGTGCGATCCCCACAAGACAGACTGCCGTTTTTTTGCTCTTTTTATTCATAAATAAATCCTTTCACTTATCATAGGTGAGCGGTCTGATACAGCATCCCAGCTCTCTTAGATCCTTACAGATGTGCTCATATCCACGCCCGATCAAATGTGCATTGCGAATACAGGTCTGCCCTTCGGCCTGAATAGCTGCTAACAGCAGCGCCGCACCGCCTCTGAGGTCTCCGGCCTCCACGGTACATCCTCTAAGCGGATATCCGCCCAGGATAACTGCCTCTCTCCCCGCGGTTTCGATATGCGCGCCCATTTTCTGCATCTGCACAGCACTCCCAAACCTGTCATCAAAGATATTCTCCCTGATCACGCTTTTACCGTTCACGCCGGTCAAAACAGCCATCAATGGAGCCTGCAGATCTGTGGGAAAATCTGGATAAACGCCTGTCTGTACCAGATCGACCGGATGAATGACCGTCTTTCCATTGACCACTAGTGTACCACTTTTGCCTTTATATTGTCCACCCATTTTCTGATATACTTGCAGGAAGGCCCCCAGTTCCTCCACAGGCACACGCTTGAGCGTGATCTCGCTTTTTGTGGCTGCTGCCGCGCACATATAAGTTCCTGCAACGATCCTATCCGGCGGGATCTCAAAATCTCCCGCTCCCAGCTCATCCACACCCTCTATCCAGATCTCATCTGTCCCCTCGCCTTTGATCTTCGCGCCCATAGTCCGAAGATATCTGCAAAGCCAGACCACCTCCGGTTCTCTGGCACAATGATGAAGCAAGGATTTCCCCTGTGCGAGCACACACGCCATCACCGCCTGCTGCGTTGCCCCGACACTCGATTTTGGAAAAAAGATCTCAGCGCCCCGAAATTTCTCACACTCCGCAACTAAGCATACCTGCGTTTCCTTGATCTTTGCCCCGAGGCTTTGCAGTGCCATTAAATGCAGATCGATCGGTCTTTTCCCTATGACACATCCGCCCGGATACCCAATCTGACAGCTCTTGCTTCTGGCAAGAACTGCTCCCAGCAAGATCACTGAAGAGCGCATACGTCTGGTGTAACATTCCGGGATCTTCGTCCTGTCTGCACACGTACAATCCAGATACAGATCATGATCTTCCCACCATGTAACAGCGCCTAAACCTTTTAGGATCTGCTCCATGCAAAAAACATCCAGGATCCTGGGACACCCTCTTAGAATGCTGAGCCCCCTGTGCATCAATGATGCCGCCATCATCGGCAGCGCTGCATTTTTTGAGCCCTGTATGGAAATGCTTCCCTGCAAAGAGCATTTCCCCGATACACGAATCTCATCCAATCTTTCCACTCCTAAAGGGCCTCTTACCTTCCATTATATGCATCCCCTCTCCGTCTGTGACTGCTCACACTCAATGCCAGCCCCATCTCCCCCAGAAGAAACACCACCGAAGTTCCTCCGTAACTGATAAACGGCAGTGTGATGCCTGTGTTGGGGATCGTATTTGTCACGACCGCAATGTTCAAGATCACCTGGATCGCCAGATGCCCCATGATCCCGCCACTGATCAGTGCGCCTGCCAGATCCTGCGCATGCATAGCGATCACTCCCAGTCTCCACAAAAGCAACCCAAACACTACGATCAGAAGAGCAGCTCCTGCCAGTCCCAATTCCTCACAGATGATCGAAAAGATCATATCGTTCTGTGCTTCCGGCACAAAACCCAGCTTTTGCAGACTGCTGCCGAGCCCTCTGCCAAAGATCCCGCCACTTCCGATCGCATACAGCCCTTGGATCGTCTGAAAACCCTTCTCATACTTTTCGGGATCTCTCCAGATCGCCAGACGTTCTAAGCGATAGCTCTCCGCTGCCAAAAAGACCGCGATAAAACTGATCCCTGCCCCTCCAAGACCAAGAAACTGCATATATTTGGGATTTGATACAAAGATTAGGATCACACCGATCCCCAAAATGATGATCGCTGTACTCAGATTGTTAGAACCTACCAGTCCCACGATCGGAAGCAGTGTCAGCATGGTCTTGCACATAAACCAAAAGCCGTCTGTCCGTTTCTTTGTCCGCTCGATCTGCCATGATAAAAACAGGATGACTGCCACCTTCGCAAACTCCGAGGGCTGAAATGACAGCGGTCCTAAGTTCAGCCATCTTTTTGAGCCATTGATCTCCTGCCCGAACAAAAGGACTGCCGTGGAAAGCAGTAAAGAGAGCAGATATGCTGCTGGTGCCATCTTCAGAAAAAAATGATAGTCCAGCGAGGAAACGAAGTACATCGCACCCATCCCCAACGCTGTTGCAAATAATTGTTTCTTAAAATAATAGGCAGAGTCGCCAAAACGTACTCTGCCATTATATTCACTAGTACTAAAGAGCACTGCTAATCCAAATACTGCAAGCAGCACTACCAGCACCAGCATCGTCATATCTGTTTTTGATAAATCTGTCGCTTTTTTTTGCGCCATTGACTGTCTCCGAGAACTCTCATAAGCGTCTTACTTATAGATATTCTACAGATTTCTCACATATTCCTTAAACATATCTCCGCGCTGTTCATAATTGTCAAACTGTCCCCAGCTTGCGCATGCCGGCGAGAGCAGGACTGCATCCCCAGACTGTGCTTTCTGTGCACATACCTTGACTGCTTCTTCCAGATCTTCACAGAGGATGATATCATGGAAGCCATGTCTTTCCGCTGCCGCTTTGATCTTCTCCTTCGTCTGACCGATCAGCACCAGATAGCGGACTTTTCCGCCGAAAGCCTCGATCCATTCGTCATAGCTGGATTCTTTGTCATAACCGCCTCCGATCAAAAGTGTCGGGCGATTCATTGCCTGGATCCCTTTGATCGCAGCATCCGGGTTTGTTCCCTTAGAATCGTTATAATAAACAACTCCATTCTTCTCTGTCACATACTCGATCCTGTGCGCAACGGCTGTAAACTCGCAGATGCTCTTGCGGATGCTTTCCATGGAAACGCCATCATAGTATGCCATCGCAACGGCTGCCATCACATTCTCAAAATTATGTTTGCCCAAAAGCTTCAGATCTGCTGTATCTACCACTTCGATCTCATGAACGCCATCTTTCAATATGATCTTATTTTTATCCAGGTAGATTCCCTGCTCCAGCTTACGTTCGCTGGAAAAATATACCACCCTAGGGGTCAAATGTTCGCCAAAGCTGCGAAGGACTTCGTCCTCATAGTTGAGCACGCAGACATCCTCAGTTCCCTGGTTCTGTGTGATCAGCTCTTTTACGCGGATATATTCTTCCATCGTGTGATGGCGGTTCAAATGGTCTTCTGTGATGTTTAAGATCGCAGATACCTTCGGCGCAAATTCCTCGATCGTCTCAAGCTGGAAGCTGCTGATCTCGGCTACTGTCACAGTGTTCGGTTTCATCTCCAGCGCCTTGGATGTATACGGAGTTCCGATATTTCCCACGACAAATACAGACTCTCTTGCATCCTGCATGATCTTTCCCAAAAGCGCGGTGGTCGTAGTCTTTCCGTTCGTTCCGGTGATGGCAAGCACTTCACCATCGCCCACACGGTATGCCAGCTCCACTTCTCCCCACACAGGAAGCCCCTGTTCATAGAAACTCTTTACAATAGGAAGATCTGTCGGGACACCCGGACTTAACACCACAAGATCCAGACTGTCCTGAACCTCCTTCGGAAGTTCACCTGCATACACACAGACCGGATATGTTCCATCTGTCTTATGTACCACAGCTTCTTTATCAATCTTCTCATTCCCGTCAAAAATAACAGGAACTGCACCTACTTTCGCCAGAAGGTCCGATGCGCCGATCCCGCTCTTTCCCGAACCGAACACAAGCACCTTTTTACCCTGTAATTCCATAATAATCCATCCTCCATGCAGATATTTGATCACAAATGCCTATCCGGACATCCATTCTTAACCATATCTGTGTTTCTTCCTATTATAATGTTACAATTTATAATGCCAGCAGCGCGATCAAGCACATCACTGCTGTGACTACTGAGAACACTGCAACCACGCGTGTCTCAGACCATCCACACAATTCAAAATGATGGTGGATCGGAGCCATCTTAAAGATACGCTTTCCGTGAGTCGCCTTAAAGTAAGTTACCTGGATGATAACAGAAAGCACCTCGATCAGATAGATCAGACCTACCAACAGGATAAACAGAGGCATCTGCATCATATAGGCAGCACCTGCTACAAATCCTCCCAATGCTAAAGATCCGGTATCTCCCATAAAGACTTTCGCCGGATATACATTGAATAACAAAAATCCCATCAAGCCTCCCACAACTGCGCAGGTGATCGGCTCAATACCGGACTTCGTTCCGATAGATACCACAGAGAAAAAGACTGCTACGATCAAAGTTACGCTGGAAGCCAGGCCATCCAGACCGTCTGTGAAGTTTACACCGTTCACAGTACCGATCACTGCAAAGAACAGAACCGGATATGCCAGCCATCCCAGATTCAGGAAATGTCCGCTCCAGAACGGGATTCTCATGGTGAGAGAAATATCTGTATAGTTTACGATATAAAATACAAAGATCGCAGTCAATACCACCTGCAGCAGAAATTTCTGCCATGGCAAGAGTCCATCAGAACGCTTGAGCACTACCTTCAGATAATCATCCAAAAATCCAATGATACCAAATCCAAGAGTTAAAAACAGGACTGGGATGATCTTCGGATAATCTTTCACATAAAACAATGCAGTGACTGCCGTAGCGATCAAAAAGATCACTCCGCCCATCGTCGGAGTTCCGGCTTTCTTTAAGTGAGACTGTACGCCTTCGGTCCTCTCCGTCTGGCCCATCTTCAGTTTTCTAAGAAACGGGATGATGATCGGCCCTAATGCAACGCTGATCGCAAAAGAGATCAGCACAGGGATTACAACTTGAAATTCCATTTTACACCTCATTCATTCTTTCGTTTTTTTGCCCGAAAAATTTCAGGATGCTTCCTATGAACATCCAAAAGTCTTTCCGACTGCCTTTAGTATAAGGCTTTTTTTCTCATTTATCAAGTACCTCTGCGCCCTCCGTTCGCTCAATGCCAAGGTAGGGCAGGATATTTTCAAAAATGCTTCGGATGACCGGAGCTGCGATCGTTCCCCCATAATAAGTCCCCTGTGGATCATGGATCACGCACAGTCCCAAAACCTGCGGATCATCGGCCGGTGCAAAGCCGATAAAGGACGAAATATAGCGGTTCGCACTCCTTGGCAAGGTCTGAGAGGTCGCTGTTTTGCCACCGATACTGTACCCCTCGATCTTTGCATTTTTGCCCGAACCCACAGAGACAACACTCTCAAGGATCTCCCGCACCTGCTTTGAAGTTTCTTCCGAGACGATCCCCTCCTGCACCGGATAGGTCAACTTTTCCCCTTCTGTACCATCCGCTTCAAACACCGCCACTCCAAAGTGAGGAGTCACCCGCCTTCCACCGTTGATCAAAGAACTCACCGTGGTCGCAAGCTGGATCGGTGTGATCTGAAAAGACTGCCCAAACGCAACCGTCGCAAGCTCCACCTCCCCGATATTCTCCAGCTGGTGCATGATCGTTCCCGCCTCTCCCGGAAGGTCAATCCCAGTTTTCGTCAAAAGCCCAAACTGTTTAAAATACTCGTAATACTTCTCCGCTCCCAGGCGAAGCCCCACCTCTATAAATACCGGATTGCAGGAATTTTGTGCCCCTTCCACAAAGTTCTGTGCTCCATGTCCAACCCTTTTTGCGCAGTGGATCCTTCGATCTTCCACGATCTTATAGCCCGGACAATAAAACTGATCGTTCACAGAAACAACGCCTTCTTCCAGTCCTGCGGACATGGTGATGATCTTAAAGGTAGACCCTGGCTCATAAGTATCATTTAGACAGGGATTTCTCCACATCTGATTCAAAAGATCCTGTTTTTTCTCTGCAATACTCTTGTTCGATGATTCCTGTGCGGACTCTTCATCCACATTTGTCTGCTCCTGATCTTGCGCATACAGTTCTTTTTCCAGCTCCTCTGTCAGTGTGAAAGAATCGTTCAGGTCAAATTCCGGTACGTTCACACACGCATAGATCTCTCCGTTTTGCGGATTCATCAGCAAAATAGAAACTCTCTGCGCCTGCTTTTCTTCCATCACCTTTAATGCTGCCTGCTGGACATATTCCTGGATATTCGCATCCAAACTGATCATAAGGCTTTTGCCCTGTATGGGATCTTGTCTGGTCTCGCCCAGCTCATCCAACTCCACACCTCTTGCGTCCGTGGTTGTGAGGATCTTACCTGGCTCTCCTTTCAGTATCTCCTCATATTTTACCTCCAGCCCGATGATCCCCTGGTTGTCTCCCCCGGTAAAGCCGATCACTTTCGAGGCAAGGCTTCCATAAGGATAATATCGCTTATAGTCTTCATCTACCTTCACTCCCGCCAGATCACTCTCTCGAATCTCATCTCCAATGCTTTTTTCTACATTTGTGCGCACTCTTTCTATGGAAGAAACTTTTTCTACACGCCTGCGCACAGCATCTTCTTCCATCCCCAGCTTTTCTGTCAAAAGAGCGATCACCTTCTCCGGCTCTTTGATCTGACTGTGAATGACCGAGATCGTACAGACAGTCCGGTTGGAAGCCAGAACTTTCCCCTTTGCATCCAGGATCTCTCCTCTGGCAGCCTTGATATCCCGCTCCCGCTCATGTAGATCCTTTGCCTTTTCATAGTAATGTTCCGATTGAAAACACATAAGAAACACCAGCCTGCCGACCAGCCCAGCCATCAGCAGGATACAGCAGGCAAAAACCACCCCTATCTTTTTCTTATGAAAAGTCATATTTTTTTTCATAAAAAAGCCCCGCAGAAAAAGTCATACTAATATATGAACTCTCTCTGCGAGGATATGCAATTTATTCCAGTCCGGCTTCTTCGTTCGTGATGCCGTCTGTCTCTGCGTTATTGTCCTGTGTGGTTTCTGAATCGTCATCCTCCAAAGGTGCCGGAGCATCCGGATTCGATACCGCCTCCCCGGAAGATTCTGCCTCTGTGCTTCCCACCGATGCACTCACCAGATTTTCGGAAAGGATATAGTTTCCATTTTCATTAGTCTGATGATTGCCTTCCGAGTCAAGCAGATATCCGCTTTCGTCAATGCGATTTCCATCCCAGTCGATCAGATTGCCCTCTGCATCCACCAGGTTTCCTTCTGCATCCACTTCGCCGCCTGAGGTTGTCTTTAAATGACCCTTAAAGCCCTCCCAGAGTTCTGTCTCTGGAACCGTTCCATCTTCAGATTCATCCGGTCTGACATTCAGATACGGAAGAAGCTCTGAGAGGATTCCCTG
>CAZSTD010000071.1:0-3694 GCA_964609645.1 uncultured Blautia sp. | reverse complement strand
TAATAATAACCGCCATTGATGACGGAACACATCGCATTGATCTCCTGGATCATCGTACAGGTAAACCCCTGTCCAAAAGCGGAGCAGGCAAGCTCTGTCGATCCCATGCTATCCTTGGTGTGAATGATACCAGCCCCCTCATTCGGAAGATCGATCCCTGTCCTCGTTCCGAAATTGAACAGACTCTGAGTCTTTACAAACTGTACTGCTCCCATTTTCGCACCGATCTGCATCATCGCATCGTTGCAGGAATTGGCGATCGTCTCTCCGAGCGTCTCTGTTCCATGTGCATCCGGCCACACCGCACACTTGATCATCGTATCTCCGAAGGTCTGCGCTCCGTCACACACAAAGGTATCAGCCTCCTGGATCGCGCCTTTTTCAAGAGCAGCAGCCACAACGATCGGTTTCACAACCGATCCCGGCTCATAGGCATCTGTCACTGTAAAATTACTCCACATGCCGTTCAGGGCTTCCACCGTCTCCTCGTCATTCATCGCCTTGATCTCTTCCTCAGAATACACATTGCTCAGATCTCGCGGTTCATTCAGGTCATAACGGTCTCCGCCATCCATAGCGATGATCTCACCTGTGGACGGGTCCTCCACGATCACGCCGATCTCCTTCGCACCCATCGCTTCCTTGAAACCGTTCACATATTTCTCTACAATCTGCTGTGCTCCAATGTCAATGCTGGTCTGGATGCTTTTTCCATTGGTCGCCGGGATGATCGTCTGTTCGACATCCGACTCTGTATTGATATATCCGTACTGTCTTCCATCCACCCCTGTAAGGGTACTGTTATAATATCCTTCCAGTCCGATATCTGCCACATCCCTGGACAATGTAAATCCAATCGTGTCACAAGCAGTCTCATTAAACGGATAGATCCTCAGATAATCCTCCTCAAACCAAATCCCCTTCACATTCGCGCGCTCCTGTGCCTGCGCTTTGGTCAATCCAGAATCCTCATCTGCATCCTGATACTGCTCAAATTCTTTTTTCTGATCCATTGTAGCCTGCTTCATCAAGATCTGATACTGGCTCTGATTCGTGCGGGTGTCCGACAATAAGGAGCGCATTTTCTCCTCCTCAAGCCCAAACACCTCCACCAATGCTCGTATCGTAGGTTCTACATAGTCTGTATCGGAATTGACCGCCTTACAGTCCATGATCACGTTATAGACCTTGTTGCTCGTCGCAAGGATGTTTCCATTTTTATCATAGATATCTCCTCGTTTCGCAGGCAGCGTCTGGCTGTTGTACTTCTGCTGTGCCTGACTTAAAACCTGTTTTTTATATTTGCTTCCGCTTGTCGCATTGATGTATGTGATCCTTGCCATTAATACGACTAAAGCCAGTAACACCATTGTAAACAGCATTACCAGCTTCTTTTTCATGCTATAATTTATTTTTTTCTGTACTTTTTTATGATTTTTTTTCTTTGTATTAGCCAATCAACACTCACCTACTTTAAATCCGGGATATCCTGATACTGTCTCACATAGCTGTTTCCGGATGTTGAATATGACACCGTCTGATCGTCAGATGGATATTTCATCCCCAAACGCCCGATGGCTGTTTTCTTAATCTGATTCAAGTCTACGTTGGAAGTCACCTGACTGTAATATGCGTCATTGTCCTCCTTTAACTGTGCCAGTTCCTCCTCCAGAGATGCCACCGTCCTCATCCGGGCAGTGATCTCTGCTTTGTATCTGAGGTAATTTACAGAAGAAAATAAGATCGCCGTGCATACCACTGCCAGAAACACAACAAAGCCCCAGTTCATCGCTGCAGCTCTCTGTCTATTCTTCTGCGCTTCTTTGCTCAACTGGTGCTTCTGTCTCGATACTGCCGCAGGTGCAGGAGATGCCTGTACTCTGCGGCGATTTCGATCATTTGGTATTCTTGACGGCTGTGGTCTTCCCTGCTGTCTTTTTCTATCCGGAACTTCTGCGATACGTCTGACCGTATTTCCCTCGACATACATTCCTCTGTTTACTCTGGCGTTGTTTCTATTTCGTCTGGCTGTCTCAGCCCTATTTGTTCTCGCCATTTCATGCCTCTCTCATAAAGATATGCTTTTCGCTGCCCTTACAGCTTTCTCTCAAATATCCTAAGCTTCGCGCTCTTGGATCGCGGATTTTCTTCCATCTCTTCCTCACTTGGAAGGATCGGTTTCCTTGTGATCACCTTTCCCTTAGATCTCTTACCACACACGCACACCGGGAAATCCGACGGGCAGGTGCAAGGGTTCTCATTCTTGCGGAAGATCGTCTTTACGATCCTGTCCTCAAGGGAGTGGAAGGTGATGATGCAAAGCCTGCCGCCGTCATCCAGCAGATCGATCATTCCATCCAGAGAGTCTCTGAGCACATCCAGTTCCCTGTTCAGCTCAATGCGGATCGCCTGGAAAGTTCTCTTCGCAGGATGTCCTGACTTCACCTGCATCTTCATAGGGATCGATCCCCGAATGATCTCTGTCAGCTCTCCTGTCGTAGTGATCGGTTTTAGCTGTCTCGCCGCAACAATATGCTTCGCGATATTTTTTGCAAATTTATCTTCACCGTAATCACGGATGATACGGTACAGTTCCTTTTCTTCATAGCCGTTAACGATGTCACTTGCGGTCAGAGTCTGTCTCTGATCCATCCTCATGTCCAACGGTGCATCCACACGGTAGGTAAAACCGCGTTCTTCATTGTCTAACTGATAAGAAGATACCCCTAGATCTAGGAGAATCCCGTTGACTTTAGTGATGCCTCTTGCTGCCAGTTCTGGTACCATGTAACAATAATTGCTGCGAATGATCGTCGCCTGTGGATAGGCGGCCAACCTCTCACTCGCAGCAATTATCGCATCCTGGTCTTGATCTATGCCTATAAATCTCCCCTGGGCAGAAAGCTTCTTACACACCTCTCTGGCATGTCCCGCACCTCCTAAAGTGCCATCCACGTAGATTCCGTCCGGCTTGACATTTAAGCCTTCAATGGTATCTTCCAGTAATACAGATTTGTGTTTAAATTCCATATCCGTCTCCTGTCTGGATTTTCCCCGCGAGATACCTTAAACGATTTCCCTAAATGACGATCCCCATATCCTGCATGCTCTCCGCAATACTGTCCATGTCGTCATAATTACAGTTCTCGCTCCACTTTTCTTTGCTCCATACTTCGATTCTGTTCAGATTTCCTGTCAGAACAACATCCTTTTCCAGGCCGGCAAATTCCCGCAGCGTCTGCGGCACAAGAATTCGTCCCTGCTTGTCAAGTTCACATGTGGTAGCTCCGGATACAAAGAATCGTGAGAAGGTTCTAGCATTTTTGTTTGTAAGTGGTAAGGCTCTGAGCTTCATCTCAAAGGCTTCCCATTCATCCATCGGATAAATGAAAAGACAACCATCAAGTCCTCTCGTCAGTACAAACTCGTCCCCTAAGAGTTCCCTGAATTTAGAAGGGATGATCAAGCGCCCCTTCGCGTCGATCATATGATTGTACTCTCCCATGAACATGTCACTCACCTACTCTCGCGAAGTCCGAATCTCCCCTTCAGACTTCCTCTGGTGGTAATGGTAAATCTCTGCCATTGTTCCCCCATATGCCACCACTATTCACCACTTTCTACCACTTATGTGCTTATTCTAAACTATTTAAGCTGAAAAAACAAGTAGCAAAGCGAGATTTTTAAAATTTGG
>CAZSTD010000070.1:0-12356 GCA_964609645.1 uncultured Blautia sp. | reverse complement strand
TCCTGATTCTTCTCATCACGGAAATATTCTGCCATGGTAAGTCCGGTAAGACCAACTCTCATTCTCGCTCCCGGCGGCTCATTCATCTGTCCGTAAACCAGAGCGGTTTTGTCGATAACTCCACTTTCTTTCATTTCATTATAAAGGTCATTTCCTTCTCGAGTACGCTCTCCAACACCTGTAAATACGGAAAGTCCGCCGTGTGCTGTGGCAACATTGTGGATCAGCTCCATGATCAGGACTGTCTTACCAACACCTGCACCTCCGAAAAGACCGATCTTACCACCCTTAGCGTAAGGGCAGATCAGGTCAACGACCTTGATACCTGTCTCCAGGATCTCTGTTGCCGGCATCTGTTCTTCATAGGACGGTGCCGGACGATGGATGGACCATCTTTCTTTCGCTTCCGGTGCCGGAAGATTGTCTACCGGATCACCGAGAAGGTTAAATACTCGTCCCAGGCATTCTTCGCCTACCGGGACAGAAATCGCACTTCCTGTATCGACAGCCTTCGCACCACGCACAAGACCATCTGTGGAATTCATGGCGATGCATCTTACCACATCATCGCCAACCTGCTGTGCCACCTCAGCGACCAGCTTTTCGCCACTGTTATCAATCTCTATGGCATTGAGAAGCGCAGGCAGTTCATCATGTGCAAAGCGGATATCCAAAACTGGGCCGATAACCTGCACTACCTCTCCAATGTGTTTTTCATTCATGTTCATAATCTCCTTACTTCTAAAGACCCTCTGCACCTGCAACAATCTCCGTGATCTCCTGCGTGATGCTGGCCTGACGAGCTCTATTGTAAAACAGATTGAGCTGTTCGATCATCTCCTCTGCATTACTTGTCGCCGCATCCATTGCCATACGTCTGGCTGCAAGTTCGCTGGCTGTACTTTCACAGATACCGCCATAGATCAGGCCGCCCAGATACTCTGGAACAATGGCATCGAATACCATCTCCCCGTTTGGCTCATATAAGATCAGATTTCTAGTCTCTGTCTTTCCGCCGCTTTCCTCTCTGATGTCTGTCATAGGCAGCATGGAAAATACTTCCGGCTGCTGAGAGAGCATGGATGCAAAAACCGTGTAGCATAATTCAATATGGCCAAAGGTTCCCTTACGGAACTGTTCACAGAGCAGATTTGCCATCTCAAAGCAATCCGCTACAGAAATACTTCCCGCTTCTGCAAACTGTTCTGTCAGGCATTCAACTCCTCTTTGGCGGAAATACTCTACCGCTTTTTTTCCAACAGGCAGAACCATATATTCCTTACCCTCAGCCGCAGCTTCTAGACATTTGAAAAGATTGGTGTTGTAACCTCCCGCAAGCCCTCTGTCACCGGCGATGACAACATAGCAGGTTTTCTTATTCTGCGATTCTTTCGCATAGATAGAAGAAAAGTCTGTATTTTCTCTTGCGATCTCTCTCAGTGTCTCATGAAGCTCTGTAAAATAAGGGCGACAGGTCTCTGCCCGTTCTTTTGCCTTACGCAGTTTGGAGGATGCTACAAGCTCCATGGCCTTGGTAATCTGCATAGTACTCTGTACACTCTTGATGCGCAGCTTTACCGATTTCATATTTGAAGCCATCTCAAACCCTCCTAATCACATTATTTCTCAGGTCTTGTGTTCAGGAAATTTTCTGTATACGCATCCAGCACTGCGCGGAGTTTTTCTTCTGTATCCGCTTCAAGTTTCCCTGTGGAGCGGATCTCCTGCATAACATCAAGTCCCGCTGCATCGGTATCCAGATACGTATATAATCCTGATTCATATACACTTACATCTTCAACTTTAACTTTTTCAAGCACGCCCTTGGTAACCGCGTACAGGATCGCTACCTGTTTCTCTACCGGTACCGGAGCATTCTGATTCTGTTTCAGAACCTCTACAATACGTGCACCCTGTTCCAGACGCGCTTTTGTGTCTGCATCCAGGTCAGATCCAAACTGAGCAAAGCTCTGCAGCTCACGATACTGAGAGTAGATCAGTTTTAAAGTACCGGCTACCTTTTTCATAGCCTTGATCTGTGCGTCACCGCCAACTCGTGACACGGAGATACCTGGGTTTACGGCCGGCATGATACCGGAGTGGAACAGCTCTGTCTCAAGGAAGATCTGTCCATCTGTAATAGAGATCACGTTTGTAGGGATATAGGCAGATACATCGCCTGCCTGTGTCTCAATGATCGGCAGTGCAGTCAAAGAACCGCCGCCATGCTCATCGTCCAATTTTGCTGCACGTTCCAGAAGTCTGGAATGCAGATAGAAAACGTCTCCAGGATACGCCTCACGTCCCGGTGGACGACGGATCAGCAGAGAGAGTGCACGGTAAGCAACCGCATGCTTACTCAGATCATCATAGATGATCAGCACGTCTTTGCCTTTGTTCATAAAGTATTCACCCATTGCACATCCGGAATACGGTGCAATGTACTGCAGCGGGCTGGACTCAGATGCAGTCGCTGCGACAACGATGGTGTAATCCATCGCACCATTTCTGGTCAGATTTTCTACCAATGTCGCTACTGTAGAACGTTTCTGTCCGATCGCTACATAGATACAAATGACATCCTTGCCTTTCTGGTTGATGATCGTATCTGTTGCGATCGTAGTCTTTCCAGTCTGACGGTCACCGATGATCAGCTCACGCTGTCCACGTCCGATCGGGATCATAGAGTCGATCGCCTTGATACCTGTCTGGAGAGGCTGATGAACAGATCTTCTCTCGCAGATCCCAGGTGCTTTGCTCTCTACCGGGCGAAATTCTTTTGTATCAATAGGGCCTGCTCCGTCGATCGGCTGTCCCAACGCATTTACGACACGTCCGATCATTGCGTCGCCAACTGGTACGGACACGACTTTGCCTGTACGTTTTACGGTCTGGCCCTCTCCAATATTTTCATCGGAGCCAAAAATTACGATGGATACACTGTTTTCTTCCAGGTTCTGTGCCATGCCGTAGCTTCCGTCTTCAAATTCCAGAAGTTCTCCTGCCATGCAGTTCACAAGTCCGCTGGCTCTGGCAATACCATCACCTACCATAAGAATGGTACCTGTCTCATTCTGCTGGATGGTATTTTCGTAATATTTGATCTGGCTTCGGATGACCTTGGATATTTCCTCAGGTTTTAATTGCATGTTTCCATTCCATCCTTTAATTTTCTAATTTTTTATACAACGATGTCATTCAGTTTCTTCGAAATGCCTGAAATCCTTCCCTGAACTGTTCCGTCAAGCTGCATGCCTTCCAGCTCCACACGGAGTCCGCCGATCACAAGGGGATCTGTCTTCTGTACCAGATACACCTGCTTCTGGCTGAGTTTTTCAAGTTTTGCTTTCAGCGCATCCATCTGCTGTTCGCTGAGTTTCACCGCACTGGTGACTACCGCCTGCGCAATTTTGTGATCGCTGTTGTAGCGATCAATAAATTCATCGCAGCATCCGGAAAATTCTTTCAGGATCTTGCGCTCACACAGCAGTTTCAAAAAGTTTACCAGATATCTTTCTACCTGTGAACCGAAAGCGTCCTCTATCATTTTCAGTCTCTCAGCCTCAGGGATCGCCGGCTGTGCCAGCAATCTCAGATAATCCGGATTTTCTCGAAAGATCTGTCTGACCTCTATCATCTGTTCCATGATCTGTCCATCGAGATTTTCTTCTACGGCAAGATCATAAAGGCTGCCTCCATATACTTTGGCAGTTTTTGTCATGACGCTTCACCTACATTCTCAATAAACTCATCAATCAATTTTGCGTGATCCTCTTCATTAATCTCGCGCTCGATCACCTTTCCAGCGATCTCAACAGCCATACCGCCGATCTCTCCTTTGATCTCGTTGACTGCTTTGCGTTTCTCCTGAGCAATGTCTTTCTCTGCCTTTTCTTTCATGGCAGCTACCTGACTGGAAGCCTCTTTGAGCATTTCTTCGCTCTGGATGGCAGCTGTTTTCTGCGCATTCATAACGATGTCATTTGCCTTATTCTTTGCTTCCTGCATATTTTTCTCATATTCAGTCTTCATCGCCTGCGCTTCTTCTTTCGCCTTGATCGCATCCTGGATCTGGGCATCTGCTTTCTCTCTGCGCTTGTCCAGCATCTCATTGATCGGCTTAAAAAGAAAACGTTTGATAAGGTATACCTGAATAAAAAGGTTGCAGATCGTCGCGATAAAATTCCAAGGCACAATTGTTACTAATTCCTGTACCTGCATTTGTACCCTCCTGTCTTTCCTTATGCGCCGCATTTATGCGGCGCACTGTCTCTCTTTTTTATTAGCTCAGGAAGTTCATGAACATACCAGGTGCAACAAAGATAAGAAGCAGACCGGTTACGAAACCATAGATACCTGTTGTCTCTGCGATCGCGCATCCAAGAAGCATAGTAGAAGTAACGTCACCTTTGCACTCCGGCTGACGTCCGATCGCTTCAAGTGCCTTTGCTACTGCATTACCTTCACCGATACCAGGTCCAATACCTGAGATAAGCGCACATCCTGCTCCAATTGCACATCCTGCTAATGCGATACCTTTTGCCAGTAACTGAAAATCCATAATCAAATCCTCCTGTAAAAATAATATTTGTGTTTTGTTTCTGTCCTATGACAGTTTCTTTGATGACCTCTTCTCGTCATCCAGTTAACTTCCTTTTCCTTTAACTCTACTCCTCTGCTGCATTGGCAATGTACAATACCGTCAGCATGCAGAAGATAAATGCCTGCATGATTCCTGAGAACCAGTCAAAATAAACCGATAATATCGCCGGTATACCAACGTCAAGGATCGGGATCTTTGACAATATGTCACCGACAATCCCTGGGATCAGTCCCAAAAGTGCGGAACTCGCAAGTGCCAGCGCTCCGTAGACCAGACCGTTGATAACTACACCGGAGAGAACGTTTCCGAAATGACGGCACGCCATACTGATCGGCGTTGCCAGTTCTGAGAGAACGTTAAACGGTGTCATGATCGGGATCGGCGTTGTAAATCCTTTCAGATAACCGCCAACTCCTCCTGTTTTGATCTTCTGTCCTGTGATCATGATGAAAACCACAACTGCCCATGCAGCCTCTGTTGAAAGGTCTGCGGTCGGGCTTCGAAGTCCGATCAAACTGATCAGGTTTGATACCACACTTGTCGCAAACAGCGCTGCAACAAACGGGATCATATGTCTGAATTTCTCACCCATGTTTCCGATTACGAAATTATTTGCCGTTTCCACCAGCATCTCTGCCAATGCCTGTCTCTTGGAAATATTTTCTTCTTTCAGATCATGTGTCAGCCAGATGCAAAAACCTGTGATCAAGATCATCACCAGCCAGCTGATCACCATTGTCTCACTGATGCGCAGCGGCCCCAGAATGGGAAGATCGATAGGCAAAGTAAAAAATATCCTTGCCCCGCTAAGATCCAATTCCATGCTCCAATTCACCTCCAATCTTTCCTAGTGCATTCCATAGACAGCTCATCAGACACAATAGCCAGTTGCATCATTCAAACTCATCTATTTCATGTGAGACTAGTTTCTTCTTGCCAACTAATTTTTAGTATGAAAAATTCCAGCTATTTTAATTCCCGTTCCCGGAAATAAAAGCGGAACAATTCCAGCAACAAAGTGAAAACACGGAGCAACGATCGCAAGGATCACCCAAAGCATCTGCAGCATCATTCTCTGAGAATAGCTTGCTTTGATATTCATGCGCGCAGTGTCTTCGTCTGACGCTGATGCAGCTTTCTGTACAGCCAGGCCCATAAAAAAGAAATTGAGGACTGCTACAAGCCCACCGACTGCTCCTCCAAGAAATACCGTATAGTCCAACGGAACTTTCTCAGGCACAGCAATATGCAGGACTCCAAATACGATCCACATCAGCGCCACACCGATCACCGTGATCGCGGCTACTCGTTTGGTCTCTTTTTTTACTGCTTCCTGGACGTTTCCAAATGCATTACTCATACAAACCTCCTTATATTTTGAGATAATATCCTTTCCCTATAAGTGTCTGTTAAATGATACCTTCTTTTTCTTCTCCTCCTTCTCATGCTGTCTGCTGATAGAAAGATAAAACTTATACGCGACCGTCCCTGATCCTCCCAGGCCAAAGAAAAAGCCAAGGATATAGATCCATCCCCCGACTCCAGTCTTGGAGACGAGCATCCAGCAGATCGCCAGACACAGCAAGATCGGGGTTATGAGAGACAGGCCAAGCTGCGACAGCATCGTGATATTCTTTACTAGCTCTGACCACTGTTTCATCATATTCTCCTTTTAACTTGCGGTTTTACGGTTTTTTCATATAGTTTTTTTCTTCCCTACCGAAGTCTGCCAAAATTTTATCATATTCATTTTTAAAATACAATCCGATTATAGAATTTAGTCAAATATTTTTTATTCATTCCATTATTTTGATGTAAATTTATTCCATTTTTGTTCTAATTTTTTACTTAATTTCATATATAACTTTGTATATTTCTCATTTTTTCTATAAAAAAAGCATGAAAACGGATTTTTTCACAAAATCATTCTCATGCTTCCTCTTTCGTATTTGTTGTTCCTTTAATTTGCAATTCAAAGATACAATTCTGGCAATTATTCACCTTTATCGCAAATATTTCTTCCTATTCTATATACAAATAAGCGCTGTAATCCGGATCATCCAGACAGTCTTCCTCGATCCACGCTGGATTGAGCACTACGTTCTTCTCCATCGTGACAGACTTCTTCGGCGCAGTTGACTGGATCGCAGCCCACATTGTCTGATATCCGATCGCATATGGCTGCTGTGAAACGCATCCGATCTCCTCACCGTTTCGGATCGCCTCCTGCTGCATGGTCGTAGCATCGACACCGACCAACACTGGCGCATCGACATCCTCGTTCTTTTCCATCTTTAAATACAGCTCTGTGACATCTGCGTTTGTACAGAATACACCGTCCAGCTCCGGATAGCGGTTAAGGACATCCTTCATTGCTGCAGTCATATCCTCCACCTGGTCCGAATAGATGACCTCCACGACTTCAATATCTCCATACTTCTCAATATTATTCAGGAATCCTTCTACTCGATCCTGGATGCTTTTCGTTTTCTGCTGTGCGGAAAATACGGCAACCCTTCCCATTTTACCGATCGTGCTGCCCAGACGATACGCTGCCATTTTGCCCGCCTGTACATTATCTGTACCGCGGTATGCACGTATCAGCTTCTTCTCCGAAACATTGGAGTCAAAAGCAACCACCGGGATCCCGTTCTCCTTCGCAGCTTCCAGCTGTGCCAGGCAGGAATCCATATCTCCTGCGCTGATGCACAAAACATCCGGATTTTCTGCGATCACCGCATCTATGATATTGATCTGTGTCTCCACATCTTCTTCATTCTCTGAGCCTTCAAAGGTCATCGTGATCGCATCTTCTTTTGCAAAACCATACGCCTCATTGACTGCTGCGACTGCATCTTCCATCCCTCGCTTCACAAGTCTCCAGTACTCGCCTTTCGTGGACTTGCTGACCACCGCGATCCTTGCGCCAGCCTGGATCTTCAGCTCTGTATCAATTTCCGGGATCAGTGAAGTTTCATCTTTATCATCCACCGCCTCAGCTTCTGAATCCGCTTCCTCGATAGCATCTGCCACCAATGGCTGGATGGTTTCTTCCACTTCTGCTCTACTGCATCCTGTCAGCATCGCCAGCGCTGTCAATAGCCCTGCCGCTGCCATCACCGATCGTTTCATTTTATCTCCTCTTTCTCTCATCACTCAACCTCTGTATTTACAGTTCACTTTAGGAAACCCTGCTGTCACACCATTTGAAATCCACACCTTTTTTACATTATACACGTTCTTACGATTTCGTCCAGAGGTTTAACACTTTTTTCACTTTTGGATCAGCAAGAAATCTTTGGAAACCTTCTCCTGCCGGAGCTACCCTAAAGTGCATCGGCTTTTTGGTCACAGGGTGCAAAAAGCCAAGCTCCGCTGAGCAGAGCGCAAGTGGCATCCCGCACTCCCCTGTCGGATTATATTTTCGATCGCCCAGAAGCGGCATTTGGGCGTGTGCCATCTGCACTCGGATCTGGTGGTGTCTCCCTGTCTCAAGGCGGATCCGAAGAAGCGTATAAGTTTTATCATCGGTTTCCAAATCTTCGTCTATCACTTCATAGGAAAGCACTGCTTTCTTTGCACCCGGAGTTCCTACTGGCACGACCGCAGAGCTGTTTGTCCGGTTCTCTTTTTTCAGCCAGTCTTCAAGTACCGCTGATCTTTGTGCTGCTTTGGCCGCTGTGACAGCCAGATAAATTTTTTCAATCTGTCCATTTGTCATTTGTCTGCTTAACTCTGCCGCTGATCTTGGATCTAATGCAAATACCAGTGCGCCCTCCACAGGCTGATCCAATCGGTTTATGATCCCCAGGTACGGCATCTTTCCAGGATTTTTCTGTGCAAGGTAATTTTTCAGAAGGCTTTCCAGATCCATGCTTCCCACCCTTGCGTTCTGCACTGCAATACCCGCAGGCTTATGGCATACCAAAATGTTTTTATCTTCATATAAAATATAATCTTTTATCTCTTTGATCCACATAAAAAAACTCTCCTTTTCTACGGAGAGTATATCCCAATTTCTGTATTTCTGCAAGATTTGTTCCACGAGATCACGCCCAAAAACGGTCATCACTTTTTACTTTTCTAAATTTCAAAAATGATGACCGCTTTCGTGTTCTTCGTTATTCAATTTTTCTTCCTCTTACTATCTTTCTTATTTTCTTACCGGTCTTACTTGTTTTTGAGTTACGCTTTCAGCCTTACTTGTATTACTATCTTATATTGCTTATTCGTAAATTACTTGCTCAAGAACTTTCACTATCGGTTCCATATTCAATTTTTTTATTTTATGATGATCATCTATCGACTCATCAAACTCATATTTTATTTCCTGCTCGTAATCTATGACATCTGCCAAATCTTACTTAGAAAGTTTTATAGATTTTAAATTATGATTTCACGTATCACAATTTACCATTGATCTCACCAAAATATCGGATACACTTTTTCGCTTTCTTCGTGCTAAACAATCCTAAACTTAACTCCTTAAATTTCTAACTGTTTATTTCTCTTTGATACGCTATGCTATCCATCATTCATATATTTACTCTGTGGCAACTGTTTCGATCTTTCAAAAAACTCTCAAAAACAAATCATAAACTATAAAATCCTGTAATAACGTATCTTCGAAAAAGTACCTTAATATTTTTGTCTAATATTTTCTGATGCAAAGCTTCGATCTATATCCTAATGTTTCGATATACATCTCAAGATATCGTTCTTACCTTCGATCTCTCTGTTCCCCAGAACTCTTCTTCCAGGCCAACTATCGTGCTAAGGGTTATATCCTTTCAATAAATATTTCTTTACACATTTATCGAAATCTTTGTCCCAGTTCTGTGACAGATATTCAATATGAGTGATCGCTTCTATCATACCTTGATACATTTTCCTTACTGAAACTGTGCGTATATTCTTTCGGAAATGTTCTTAATTACCTATGCTGTATCAGGTCTTTCTCGCAGGAAACGCGATCCCCGTCACTCTCACATTGATCATATCCTCACTTCTTTCCCAATGGAATCACCCGTCCTTTCTGAATTTCTTTTCTTCCTTCATCTCTTTTGTTGGACTTATCATACCACTGTGTCTTTTATTTGTCAAGACATTTTTCTATTTTTTAGATATATTTTTATTTTATTTGTTTTATATATTTATTAATTCTATGAATATTATATGTTTTTAATTATTTTCAGACTATTATGCTATTTAATCGCTATAATGATCAGGCGGATGGGGGACTTTCTCCCATTATAGAGCACATACTCACTGGCTACACTGCAAAAAAACAGCTACACTCCCAGGAGCATAGCTGTTTTGAAATAAATTACTTCCTATTATAATTGATGAGGCATCCTTTCAGAATGATCTCTCTTTCATCATCTGTCAGTTCACCGAGAGTCACTTCAAACTCTTTTAAGGAATCTGCACTTACCACATATCCTTTGATGACATCGTACTTTTCTTCCACAGCTTTGCGGATCTGCGGGAAGAACAGATAGTCACCGTTCGCAAACGGAAGCTCACCCTCTTTGATCAGGAATGGGAGCATACCCCAGTTGATCAGGTTGGAACGATAACGTTTGGTCGCATATTCATTGGCAACATTTGCCCAGCCGCCGAGTACCTTCTGGCAGGAAGCAGCCTGTTCACGTGCGGAACCATCACCTGGTTTCACTGCAAAGATCGTACTTCCGACACCAAGATTTTCTTTCGCGATCTCTGGATAAGAAGCCTTGATCACATCCATAACTGGTTTGAGTTCTTCGAGTGCCTCTACCGGACATTTACCTTCCTGGATCGCTTCCTGTGCCTTCTGAACCTCTTTTGCACGTCCTACATATGCAGGGTCTTTTCTGGAGAGAGTAAACTCAGCCAGTCCCAGAGGATTGGAACGGTAGGAGGAAGTCTCTCCGGATGGGATCAGCTCATCTGTGGTAGTGACTGGATCGTGGATCTCAGATACAACCTTGAGGATCATATTTTCCGGAAGTGCTGCCATCTTCGGCCAGTCTTTGATGTTTGGTCCAAACTGGATCTCCACACTTGGATCTGCGACACCCTTGCTGTCAAATACACGGTTTTCATAGATTGTTTTATCAAAGAAATACTTCTGTCCTGTGTATTCTCCTGTAAATTCTTCTGCGGAAGTCAGGAAACCTTTGTTTGCCGCGGTAGCTGCGATCGAGCGCGCATCCATAAGTGCCACGGAAGAAATCTGGCCATTCTGGATCTTAGAGCCTTCACGGTTCGGGAAGTTTCTTGTTGTGTGGCGGATACTGAATGCATTGTTTGCCGGAGTATCACCTGCGCCAAAGCACGGTCCGCAGAATGCGGTCTTCACAACTGCTCCGGTTCCAAGAAGATCTGCCAGAACTCCGTTCTTAGCAAGTTCCATATAGATCGGTGTGCTTGCCGGATAAACGCTCAGTGTAAACGCATCTGATCCGATATTTTTACCTCTGAGGATATCTGCTGCTGCACAGATATTTTCAAATCCACCGCCTGCACATCCTGCGATGATCCCCTGTTCTACATATAATTTTCCATCGATCACTTTGTCTCTCAGTGTGTATGGGATCTTTCCGTCCAGGCTGACCTGTGCTTTCTTCTCTACATCAGCCAGGATATCGTCCAGGTTTGCTTTCAGCTCATCGATCGTATAAGTATTGCTTGGATGGAATGGCATTGCGATCATCGGCTTGATCTCACCAAGATCGATCTCCACACATCCGTCATAGTAAGCGGTATCGCCTGGTTTCAGTTCTTTATAATCTTCGCTTCTGCCATGGATCTCATAGAATTCCTGGATTTTCTCATCTGTCTGCCAGATGGAGGAAAGGCAGGTAGTCTCTGTGGTCATAACATCCACACCGATACGGAAGTCCGCACTTAAATTTGCAACGCCAGGTCCAACAAATTCCATTACTTTATTCTTGACGTAGCCATTTGCAAACACTTTTCCGATAATCGCAAGTGCAACGTCCTGCGGTCCAACGCCCGGACGAGGAGTTCCTTTCAGGTAGATCGCTACCACGCCTGGCATATTGATATCATAAGTCTGGGAAAGGAGCTGTTTTACAAGTTCCGGTCCACCCTCGCCCATTGCCATAGTTCCAAGTGCTCCATAACGGGTATGACTGTCAGAGCCAAGGATCATCTTACCGCCCGCTGCAAGCATTTCACGCGCAAACTGATGGATGACAGCCTGATGAGGCGGTACATAGACACCGCCATATTTCTTGGCACAGGTAAGTCCAAACATATGGTCATCTTCGTTGATCGTTCCGCCTACTGCGCAGAGGGAGTTGTGGCAGTTTGTGAGCACATAAGGTACCGGGAATTTCTCAAGTCCTGAGGCTCTCGCTGTCTGAATGATACCTACAAACGTAATATCGTGGGAAGTCAGCTTATCAAATTTGATCTGCAACTTCTCCATATTTCCGGAAGTGTTGTGGGACTCCAGAATTGAATAAGCGATCGTGTTTTTCGCTGCCTCACTTTTGGAAACAGGAAAATCTGCCTGATCTTCTGGAACGATCTTCTGACCATTCAGCAGATAAACACCGGTATCATATAATTTCATAATAATATATCCTCCATTCTTGACTTTTTGCATATCAGGAATACTGCGCACCAGCGGTCTCTTAGGGAAAGACCAAGGCTCAGTGCACTTTGACACGCTACTTTATAGAAATTTAAACCTATTATAGAGGATTCAGACAGAATAATCAAGTTTTTAGGCTATGTTTTT
>CAZSTD010000069.1:0-12448 GCA_964609645.1 uncultured Blautia sp. | reverse complement strand
GTGAACTAGCACAGACCGTAAAGGTCTGTGGCTTCTGTTAAATGGTTCACCAGACTAAGTATTCAGAAACGGATACTACGATAGTTAGGTCATGATACCTACGGTTGACGCAACAGACCGTTGCTCTATCGTGCATATTTAAGTTAGGTCAGAGTAAGAACAGCCTTGTGATATGTGTGCAAAAAGCCTTTCTATCATTGTCGAGTTGAAGTCGGAACAGTTGTATGGTAACAGTACAACAAAGTACGCAGCACCTACCATTTGGTAGAGTATTTATAAGGGGACTTATTTTATGGTTTATGTAATTTCACAAGATGGTAAACCACTAATGCCTTGCAGTAATCCAATAGCAAGATTACTGCTCAAACAAGGTAAGGCAAAAGTTAAAAAGCGTGAACCTTTCACGATTAAATTAACTTATGAAACAACTAATTACACACAAGACTTAACGCTTGGTGTAGATACAGGAAGCGGAACTATTGGTACTGCTGTTAGTAAAGATAATGGAGATATTGTCTATATATCAGAAATTGTTGTAAGAAATGATATCACTGGCAAAATGACACAAAGAGCAAAGTATCGTAGAAACAGACGAAATCGAAAAACGCGTTATAGAAAAGCAAGATGGTTAAATCGTGCCAATTCTATTAAAAATGACAGATTTAGTCCTACAATGCAGAGCAAACTCCATAGTCATATGAAAGAAATAGAATATATTAAATCTATTCTTCCTGTTACAAAAATGGTATTTGAGACTGGTCAGTTTGATACGCACCTTATGAAAGATCCAAGTCTTGCTAATCCTAAAGTAAAGCATTGGGGCTATCAGAAAGGTGCTAATTACGGATTTGAGAATACCAAAGCAATGGTTCTTGATCGAGATGATTATACTTGTCAATACTGTAAAGGCAAGCATAAGGATAGCAAACTGGAAGTTCATCATATAATATTCCGTAGTCAAGGTGGCTCAGATGAAGAAAATAATCTCATTACTCTTTGTCATACTTGTCATAAGGATTTACACAATGGCAAGATCAACCCTAAATTAAGTGGCAAAACAAAAGGTAATCTTAAATATGCCACGCAGATGAATTCTATTCGTAAGCAGCTTTTTAGATCATATCCAAATGCCATTGAGACTTTTGGATATGTAACAAAGGCTAATCGTTTACTTTTAGGTGTAGATAAGAAACATTATTATGATGCTTGCACTATTGCAGCACAAGGAAATGCTTTTACTGTAAAGAGCAATCTTTACAAAAAGAAATGTGTTTCGGACGGCGATTTTCAAAAGACGAAAGGTGTTCGCTCAGAACAACCTATTGTTACAGATAAGATTTGCGGTTTTAGAAAATATGATAAGGTTCGCTACTTTGGAAATGATTATTTCATCAAAGGAAGAATGTCAACCGGATATGCAATTCTTATGGACATAGAAGGTAACAGGATTGATTTTTCAGCAATGCCTAAAGGTTACAAAACACCAAAGATGGTAAATCTAAAAAGATTGGAGGCTCGCTCAACATGGATGATCATAACCGTAGTGGTCACTCCAAATATAGCATGAAAGTGCATCTGATACTTGTAACCAAATATCGTAAGAAAATATTCAGATCATATAAGCGGGCAGATGATGTCAAACAGTCTTTGTATGACACAGTTAAGAAATATGGTTACAAAATCATACAAATAGAAACTGACAAAGACCATGTACATATATTGCTTGAGTATAGTCCAAAGGTGTCTGTTGCAGACATTGTAAAACAACTCAAGCAGTATAGTACATACCAGATGTGGAAATATCATGAAGAATATCTATCCAAACAGCATTGGAAATACAAAATACTTTGGTCTGACGGATATTTTGCTTGTAGCATAGGACAAGTTTCTCAAGAAATTATTGAGAGATATATTCAAAACCAAGGTTAAAGGTAACTGACACCGTGTATCCACACGCCTGAAGGTATGTGGTTTTACGGCTGATAATTTATAAATAGCGAGGAGGAGAAGTGTAAATGGACACATTAAAGATCCTGGTAGTGGATGATGAGAGTCGTATGAGAAAGCTGGTAAAAGATTTTTTGACCAAAAAGAACTTTCAGGTATTGGAAGCTGGTGATGGGGAGGAAGCGATGGACATCTTTTATGAAGAAAAAGATATCGCGCTGATCATCCTGGATGTTATGATGCCGAAGATGGATGGATGGGAAGTCTGCCGTGAGATCCGCAAAAATTCAAAAGTGCCGATCATCATGCTGACGGCGAGAAGCGATGAAAGAGATGAGCTTCTTGGCTTTGAGCTGGGGGTGGATGAGTATATTTCCAAACCATTCAGCCCGAAGATCCTGGTTGCGAGGGTGGAAGCGATCTTGCGGCGTACAGGACAGAGCAATCCGGAGGAAGTCCTTTCCGCTGGCGGGATCGTGATCGATAAGGCGGCACATCTGGCAAGCGTAGATGGAAAACAGATGGAACTGAGCTTTAAAGAATTTGAGCTACTGACATATTTTCTCGAAAACGAGGGGATTGCTCTTTCTAGGGAAAAGATCCTCAATTCTGTGTGGAACTATGACTATTTTGGCGACGCGCGCACCATTGATACGCATGTGAAAAAACTGCGCAGTAAAATGGGGGATAAGGGAGAATATATCAAGACCGTATGGGGAATGGGATATAAGTTTGAGGCAGACGCATGAGACCGAAAAGAAAAAAAGAACATAGACCAAAGAAATTTCATTCTCTAAAGCACCAAATCTCGGCGCTGTTCATCGGTCTGCTGCTGCTTTCTATCTTTTCAATCACGCTGATCAATGGAATATTTTTGGAAAAATATTATATTTCCAAAAAGGTAGAGGCGCTTGAGGATGCCAAAACTTTACTTGCGCAGATGAAACTGGATGATCTTTTGGAGTATGACAAGGAGAGTGGAGAAGATGCTGACTCCGAGGATGTCGAGGAGATTCCAGATGATATTGAGCGCAGCAGTTCCAGAAACAACTTGACCTGGATCGTGGTAAATGAACAAAACAGTGGATATTACTACTGGGGCGAAAACAATATGGCAAAAATGATCCGAAGCAAACTGTTTGGATATATGAATGATCTGGACCAGGATATGGAAGCCAGCCATATTTTAAAAGAGACAGACAACTGTATCATGTGGCAGGTGCATGACCGCTTTGCAGGGATGGAATACATTGAGTGCTGGGGACAGTTTGAGAATGGATACTATTTCCTGATCCGTTCGCCTCTCGAGAGTATTAAGGAGAGTGCTGCGATCTCCAATAATTTTTATTTTTCTGTTGGGGTAGTGATCGTGGTGATCAGTGGGATATTAATGCTGATCGTGACTAATCGGATCACGCGTCCGATCAGTGAACTGACAAAACTTTCAAAGAAGATGTCTAACTTAGATTTTGAGGCTCGGTATCAGAGCAAGGCAGGGAATGAGATTGATGTTCTGGGCGATAATTTTAACAGAATGTCGAAAAAATTAGAGAGCACGATCTCAGAGCTGAAGTCTGCTAACAATAAGTTACAAAAAGACATCGAAGATAAGATAAAGATCGACGAGATGCGTAAAGAGTTTCTGGACAATGTTTCCCATGAGCTGAAAACACCGATCGCATTGATCCAGGGATATGCGGAAGGGTTAAGTGAAAATATCTCAGATGATCCGGAGAGCAGAGCGTTCTACTGTGAGGTGATCATGGATGAGGCTGCGAAGATGAATAAGCTGGTAAAAAATCTTTTGACCTTAAATAAGCTCGAATCTGGAAAGGATGCGGCGGTGATGGAGCGGTTTGATATCGTCTCTGTGATCCGGGGAGTGCTCCAGTCGATGCATATCATGATCGAGCAAAAGGAAGCAACAGTCAGTTTCGAGGAATTGGAGCCAGTTTATGTGTGGGCGGATGAGTTTAAGGTGGAGGAAGTGGTGACAAACTATGTAAGCAATGCACTGAATCATCTGGAGGCACCGCACAAGATCGAGATCAAGGTGATACGACAGGAAGACTGTGTAAAGGTTACGGTGTTTAACACTGGTATGCCGATTCCGGAGAAGGATATTCCGAATCTTTGGAATAAATTTTATAAGGTGGATAAGGCGCGCACCAGAGAATACGGAGGAAGTGGGATCGGGCTTTCTATCGTAAAGGCGATCATGGAAGGCATGAATCAAAAATACGGTGTGTGCAATTATGATAACGGTGTAGAATTCTGGTTTACTTTGGATTGCAGATAATAAAAATTTGGACAGACAGAAGCAAAGAAAAGTCTTTGCAACTGTCTGTTTTTGGGTTATACTGTAGTATAGCATTCTGGAAAAGCTTGGTTCAGTATGCTTGCTGAAAACAAAAATATAACAAGATCGAACGAAAGAGTAGACAGCAGGAGGGGAAAATGATCGGAATCATTGACTACGATGCAGGTAATATCAAAAGTGTGGAAAAAGCACTTCACTTTCTGGGCGAGGAGACAGTCGTATCTCGTGATCCCCAGGTTTTATTGAAAGCAGATAAGGTGATCCTTCCGGGAGTGGGAAGTTTCGGACAGGCGATGGAAAATCTCCATACATATGGGCTGGTGCCAGTGATCCATGAGATCGTGGATAAAAAAACACCATTTCTAGGGATATGTCTGGGACTGCAGCTCCTTTTTGACAGCAGTGAGGAATCGCCAGGAGTGGAAGGACTTGGCATTTTGAAAGGTAAGATTACGAAGATACCTCCGGCAGAGGGACTTAAGATCCCACATATGGGATGGAATTCCCTCCATCTTCAAAATGATGGAAGGCTGTTTCAGGGTGTGCCAGAGCAGACGTATGTGTATTTTGTACACTCATACTATCTGCAGGCAGAAGATCCAAAGATCGTAAAGGCCACGACAGAATACAGCACACAGATCCATGCATCTGTGGAGAAGGACAATGTGTTTGCGTGTCAGTTCCATCCGGAAAAGAGCAGCAAATGGGGACTTAAGATCTTAGAAAACTTTGCAGCACTTGGAAAGGAGGAATGTTAAATGTTCACGAAAAGAATCATTCCCTGCTTGGATGTCAACAACGGACGAGTGGTAAAAGGGGTAAATTTTGTTGATCTCAAGGATGCAGGAGATCCTGTGGAGATCGCGAAAGCATATGATGCAGCGGGCGCAGATGAGCTGGTATTTTTGGATATCACTGCATCCTGTGAGGAGAGAGATACGGTCGTGGATATGGTCAGACGCGTTGCGGCGAATGTTTTCATTCCATTTACTGTAGGTGGAGGAATCCGCACGGTAGATGATTTCAAGAAGCTGCTGAGGGAAGGCGCAGATAAGATTTCAGTAAATTCTGCGGCGATCGACAGACCGGAATTGATCCGTGAAGCAGCGGAGAAGTTTGGAAGCCAGTGCGTGGTGGTCGCGATCGATGCGAAGAGAAGACAGGATGGCGGTTGGAACATCTACAAACATGGCGGAAGACTTGATACAGGACTTGACGCTGTAGAATGGGCAAAGAAAGCAGAACAGTTAGGTGCAGGTGAGATTTTGCTTACAAGCATGGACTGCGATGGGACAAAGGCAGGATATGATCTGGAGCTGACGAAAGCGATCGCGGACGCGGTCTCCATTCCAGTGATCGCATCCGGTGGTGCAGGCACACTGGAACATTTTTATGATGCGCTGACACAGGGAGGTGCAGATGCGGCGCTGGCGGCATCTTTGTTCCACTACAAGGAACTGGAGATCTCACAGGTCAAAGACTATCTGGAAGACAGAGGGATCTCTGTGAGAAAGATAAGAGGTGAAAAATAATCATGGCTGCTATCTCAGGTGATTGGCTGGAAGCTCTCAAAGGAGAATTTCAACAGCCATATTATGCGAAATTATATAAAACAGTGATGTCTGAATATCAGACAAGAAAGATATTTCCGCCGGCAGATGATCTGTTCAATGCGTTTCATTTTACGCCTCTGCATCAGGTGAAGGTCGTGATCCTTGGACAGGATCCTTATCACAATGATGGACAGGCGCATGGATTATGTTTTTCTGTAAAAAAAGGCATCGAGACACCGCCGTCGTTGGTGAATATCTATAAAGAACTTCACGATGACTGCGGATGTGAGATCCCTAATAACGGTTATCTGGAGAAATGGGCATCCCAGGGCGTTCTCATGCTGAACACGGTTCTGACTGTGCGGGCACATCAGGCTAATTCACATCGTGGGATTGGATGGGAACAGTTCACAGATGCCGCGATCCGTGTCTTAAATGAGCAGGATCACCCGATCGTATTTTTGCTCTGGGGAAGGCCGGCGCAAATGAAAAAATCCATGCTGAACAATCCTAAGCATTTGATCTTGGAAGCTCCGCATCCAAGTCCGCTTTCTGCGTATCGAGGATTTTTCGGATGCAAACATTTTAGCAAGACAAATGAATTTTTGATCGCCAACGGTATGGAGCCGATCGACTGGCAGATCGAAAATATATAAAAGAGGGATTTTGGACACACAAATGTCCAGAAATATATATGCAATTTAGAAATAGAAAAGAGGGAATGTGCACACAGATGCACAGCAATAAGAATGAATCAAAAAAATAGTTTAGTAAAAAATGCGTCGTTTCTGATGCTTGCGGCGATGATCTCGAAGGTCATTGGACTTTTGTACAAGAGTCCTCTTTCCAACATCATTGGAAGTTTGGGGATGGGCTATACAAGCCTTGCACAAAATGCCTACATGATCCTTTTGATGATCGCGTCCTTCAGTATTCCGCAGGCGGTCTCTAAGCTGATCTCTGAGCGGATCGCAATGAAAGATTACAAAAACGCGCATAAATTCTTTAAGGGTGCCATGCTCTATGCCATGGTAGTCGGCGGAGTGGTAGGCCTGTTTTGTCTGTTTGGGGCAGGGTTGATCATTCCGGGAAACCAGAAAGATGCGATCCTTGCGCTGCAGATCCTTGCGCCGACAATCTTTTTGTCAGGGATCCTTGGCGTGTTTCGAGGATATTTCCAGGCATACAGAAATATGATGCCTACATCGATCTCGCAGATTTTAGAGCAGGTGTTTAATGCGGCGGTCAGCCTTTTGGCTGCATGGGGATTTATCAATGCCTTTGCAGATCAGACAGAGAACAGCATTGCCAAATGGGGTGCAGCAGGTTCCACAGTAGGAACTGGAGCTGGAGTTGTGGCAGCTTTGATCTTTATGCTCCTTGTATATGGAGTGAACCGTTCGAAGATCATACATCGGGTAGAGCAAGATCACAGACATCAGGAGGAATCTTATAAAGAAATATTCCGTGTGATCATTTTGGTCGTCTCACCGATCATCCTGAGTGCGTTTGTCTACAATGTAAACGCCTATATCAATGGATATCTGTTTTCGGATATTCTTGGAAAAAGAGGTGGGGATGCAGTACAGATCGGAATCCTCTATGCGGAGTATGCGACATACTTTATGACGATCATAAATATTCCGCTGACGCTTTCCAGCACAGCTCCGACCTCGATGATCCCGGAAGTTTCCGCTTTATACGCGACTGGTGATATCGATGCTACCAGAAAGTGCATCGACCAGACTGTACAGCTTTCAATGGTAGTCTCTGCGCCTTGTGCTATGGGACTTGCCGTGCTTGCGCAGCCGATCGTATTTTTGCTTTATGGAAATTCGACAGGATTGGCAGCCAATCTTCTGATATTGGGCTCTTTTTCCATTCTGTTAAATGGAATGTCCAATATTTCCAATGGTGTGCTTCAGGCGATCGGACAGCAGAGGATCCCTGTGATCACAGCAGCGATCGCGCTAGTTGTGGATGTCATTGTCGTGGTGATCTTATTGTTTACCACAGATTTAGGTGTATATGCACTGCTTATTGCGATGATCGTATATTCAATCGTTGTCTGCGTGCTCAATGACCTTGCTATGAAGAAATATCTGCAGTACAAAAACCCATGGAAAGAGGGATACCTTTATCCGATCCTTGCATCCATCCCTATGGGGATCGTGGCGGGCTGTATCTGCTATGGGTTAAATATTTTTGTGAAGTCAAACTTTATCTGTCTTTTGGTATCCATACCGATCGCAGCAGTCGTTTACCTGTTTGCGTATCTGTTTATCAGTCATCCGACGGAAGAGGAATTGAGAAGAATCCCGGGTGGAAGCTATCTGGTACGCATTGCACAGAGATTTTCATTTTGGCAGGGCTGATGATTTAAAACAAAAAAGAACGAAAAAGAGCGATCTCCCAATGATCAGTTGGGAAACCGCTCTTTTTTTATAGGTTTATCAAGCCTCTTTGGTTTGCTGTTTTTTTAGATTTTTTTGGGCTGTGGAGAGCATCAGCTTGATACGGTTGAGCTGATTTACCTCACTTGCGCCCGGGTCGTAGTCGATCGCTACAATGTTCGCGGTAGGATTTTCGCGGCGGATCTCTTTGATCACACCTTTTCCTACGATATGGTTCGGAAGGCATCCAAATGGCTGGATGCAGACGATGTTCGGCGTGTCTGCGTGGATCAATTCCATCATTTCACCTGTCAGGAACCAGCCCTCACCGGTCTGATTGCCCGCAGAGACGATCGGAGCAGCCATCTTAGCCAGATCTCTGATGTCTGCAGGAGGTGCGAAGTGACGGCTCTTTGCAAGTGCATCGCTGGCTGGTTTTCGGATCCATTCGATCGCTTTGATACCCAGGTTAGCGATAGTTGCTTTAGATTTTTTAAATCCGAGTTTTTCTACCTTAAAGTTCTGATTGTAGAAGCAGTAGTTCATAAAGTCGATCAGATCCGGCACAACAGCTTCTGCCCCTTCTGCTTCGAGAAGCTCAGCCAGATGGTTGTTGGCAGCCGGCAAGAATTTGACAAGGATCTCGCCGACAATACCGACACGTGGTTTCTTCTCGTTGCTGATCGGAATGGTGTCAAATTCATGGACCATTTCGCTGCACATTTTCTTGAACTGACGATGGCTGACACTGTTTCCGCTCAGGAATGCGATGATCTTCTGTTCCCAGATCCTATGTTTTCTGTTTACAATTCCTTCTTCCAGTTCATAAGGGCGCATTCGGTAGATAACTTTCATTAAGATATCGCCAAATACAGCACCATAGGCAACCTTTTGGATCAATGGAAGGGTGAGCTTAAAGCCTGGATTGCTCTCTAAGCCACTCAGGTTCAGGGAGATGACCGGAACCTGTTCCATACCAGCTTTCTTGAGTGCGCGGCGGATAAATGCAATGTAATTGGAAGCACGGCATCCACCGCCTGTCTGGGACATGATGACGGCTGTCTTATTAAGGTCGTATTTGCCAGAAAGTAAGGCATCCATGATCTGCCCCACTACGATCAGAGATGGATAGCAGGCATCGTTGTTTACATATTTCAATCCAACATCCACGGCATGTTTATTGTCGTTCGGAAGCACTTCAAGGTTATAGCCACAGGAATTGAAGGCTGCCTGCATCAGACTGAAATGGAACGGTGACATCTGTGGACACAGGATCGTGTAGTTCTTGCGCATTTCCTTGGTGAAGGAGACCTTCTCGATGGAGGAAGGCTGGATCGTGCGCTTTTCGTTCTGCTCTTTCTTTGCACGGATGGCTGCGATGAGAGAACGGATACGGATCCTTGCCGCTCCTAAGTTGTTTACCTCGTCAATCTTTAAGCAGGTGTAGATCTTATTGCTTCCCTCAAGGATCTCATAAACTTCATCGGTAGTGACCGCATCAAGCCCGCATCCAAAGGAGTTGAGCTGGATCAGATCCAGATCGTCCCGAGTCTTTACATAGTTGGCAGCAGCGTAGAGTCTGGAATGATACATCCACTGGTCGTTGACACGGATCGGACGCTCCACAGGCATAAGGTGGGAGATGGAATCTTCTGTCAGTACGGCAATGCCATAGCTGTTGATCAGATCTGGGATTCCGTGATGGATCTCAGGGTCGATATGGTAAGGACGACCAGCGAGCACGATTCCATGACGGCCGGTTTCTTCCAGATATTTCAGGGTTTCCTCCCCTTTCTTCTGGATATCCTTTTTCGCAGCTTCCATCTCTGCCCATCCTTTGTGTGCAGCAGCTTTTACTTCCTCAGCAGGGATGTCCTTAAATTCTTCAACCAGACGTTTGGTGAGGATCTCCTCGGAAGTAAAGGCGAGGAATGGATTACGGAAATCAATGGACGGATCACTTAATTCATCGACATTGTTCTTGATGTTCTCTGCGTAGGATGTGACGATCGGGCAGTTGTAATGGTTGACTGCATCCGGAAATTCCTTTCGCTCATACGGGATGCAAGGGTAGAAGATAAACTTCACACCGTTCTGGATCAGCCATGTCACGTGACCGTGGGCCAGCTTTGCAGGATAGCATTCTGATTCGCTTGGGATAGATTCGATTCCGAGTTCGTAGATCTTTCTTGTCGAAGTCGGGGAGAGCACTACCTCATATTTCAGTTCTGTGAAGAACGTATACCAGAATGGATAATTTTCAAACATATTTAAGACACGCGGAATGCCGACCTTACCTCTGGATGCCTGCTCTGCGGTGAGCGGCTGATAGGAGAACATACGCTTATTCTTGTACTCATAGAGGTTTGGAATGTGGTCTTTGTTCTTTTCTTTTCCGATTCCGCGCTCACAGCGATTTCCGCTGACATACTGGCGGCCGCCGGAGAACTTGTTGATCGTCAGACGGCAGTTGTTGGTACATCCGCGGCAGTTTGCCATGGAAGTTGTGTACTGCATCTCGTTGATCTTGTCGATAGAGAGCATCGTAGTCTCCTTGCCATCCTGGTGGCGTTCCCTTGCGATCAGTGCGGCACCGAAGGCTCCCATGATTCCGGCAATATCCGGGCGGATCGCTTCACAGCCTGCGATCTTTTCGAAACTGCGGAGCACCGCGTCGTTGTAGAAAGTGCCTCCCTGCACAACGATGTGCTTGCCAAGCTCAGAGGCATCAGAAACCTTGATAACTTTGTACAGAGCATTTTTGATGACAGAGTATGCCAGACCTGCGGAAATATCGGCAACCTCTGCGCCTTCCTTCTGAGCCTGCTTTACTTTAGAGTTCATAAATACCGTACATCTGGTTCCAAGGTCGATCGGATGTTTGGCAAAAACAGCAGCCTGAGCGAAATCCTGTACCGTATAGTTCAGGGACTTCGCGAAAGTTTCGATAAAGGAACCACATCCGGAAGAACAGGCTTCATTTAACTGAACGCTGTCTACGGTCTGGTTGCGGATCTTGATACATTTCATATCTTGTCCGCCGATGTCAAGGATACAGTCTACTTCCGGGTCAAAGAAAGCAGCCGCATAGTAATGAGATACGGTTTCAACCTCTCCCTCATCGAGGATCAGAGCTGCTTTGATCAAAGCCTCACCGTAACCTGTGGAGCAGGAGTAGGCAATCTTCGCATCTTTCGGAAGCTGCTCGTAGATCTCTTTGATCGAACGGATCGTTGTCTTTAATGGATTTCCGTTATTGCTGCTGTAGAAAGAATACAAAAGTGTGCCGTCCTCTGCAACTAAAGCAGTCTTGGTGGTGGTGGAACCGGCATCGATACCAAGGTAACAGTTTCCTTTATAAGTAGACAGATCTCCTGTCTTTACCTGATAGGAGCTCTGGCGTTTATGAAAGGCATCGTATTCTTCCTGTGTGGAAAATAAAGGCTCCATACGCTCAACTTCGAAGTCAAGTTTGATAGAATTGCGAAGTCTGTCCTTCATCTCTGTCAGAGAGATGGAAACCTCATCTTTGGCATTCAGAGCAGAACCGATGGCTGCGAACAGATGAGAATTCTCAGGGATGATCGTGTGTTCTTCGTCTAGTTTGAGTGTGCGGATAAAGGAAGTCCTTAATTCTGAGAGGAAGTGAAGCGGGCCACCCAGAAATGCAACATGTCCACGGATCGGCTTGCCGCAGGCAAGACCGGAGATGGTCTGATTTACGACTGCCTGAAAGATTGATGCGGACAAGTCTGGCTTGGTCGCACCGTCATTGATTAGAGGTTGGATGTCTGTTTTGGCAAAGACACCGCAGCGCGCGGCAATCGGATAGAGAGCCTTGTATTCCTTGGCATATTCGTTCAGACCTGTGGCATCCGTCTGGAGCAGGGATGCCATCTGGTCGATGAAAGAGCCTGTACCTCCGGCGCAGATACCATTCATACGCTGTTCAACATTTCCGTTCTCGAAGTAGATGATCTTGGCATCCTCACCGCCCAGCTCGATGGCAACATCTGTCTTTGGAGCGAGTTTTTGCAGAGAGGTGGAAACAGCGATCACTTCTTGCGTGAATGGAACTTCCAGGTGGTTTGCGAGTGTCAGTCCTCCGGATCCTGTGATCACAGGATGAAGGTTCATTTCTCCATACTGGTCGTATGCTTCCTGCAAAAGATCAGCAAGAGTTTCCTGGATATTGGCAAAATGGCGCTTATAATCCGCAAAGATCAGCGACTCAT
>CAZSTD010000068.1:0-12778 GCA_964609645.1 uncultured Blautia sp. | reverse complement strand
CACCGATACAGGAAAGCCCTGTTACGAGAGCTGCTGCAATATATCCCATACCTGTTGCGAGACCTGCTTCTGTACCTGCTGCAGCCTGTACAGAGGAAGCGCCTGTGAACATTACCGCGATGGCGATGAGCATAGTTCCAAAGAAGAAGAATGCGTTTACTCCGATGGTTGTTTTGTAACGGCCACGGTTTTTCTCACCGATGAGGTAATATCCAAATGGAAGGATGATGCTGAGTACCAATGCGATTGCTAAAATGATCTGTGCTATAGTTGTCATAATTGACCTCCTCTAAATATATGTGAATATACTTTTTATAGTTGGATAGGTATTCCCTTTATTTGGCGCTGGAACGGAATGGTTCAAATTTGCGCCCTGTACCTTTGTAGAAACGGCTGAACATTTCGTAGTATTCCAGACGAAGGACCTGGATACCAACGATCAGACCTTCCATACCGGATACGAAAAGGTTTCCAAGGATTACGATCACCCAGTTTAAGTTTCCGCTTTCTGCGCCTGCCAGCATGAGGACAACTTCCATCATAGCAGCATGGCTGACTGCGAAAGCTCCGATACGGACGAAGGACAGGGTGTTGGAGAAATAGCTCAACAGGACTTCGAACATCTCGAAGATACCCTGTACAACGAACATTCCTTTTTCCTCCGGCATGATCTTGGATTTCTTTTCGATCATAGCAGTTAATGGCTCTTTCAGGAAGATCAAGATCAGCGGTACGCCGAACATCACAAACAGTACGATCCCACCCGGAAGTGCACGTCCGCTTAAGATCAGCGCGATGGAAAGTACCGCGGAACCGTAGAAGACAAGACCTGCCACGGAGTTCGTATCAAACCAGATATGTTCGATATCGCCGGCTTTCCAGGAATTGATGATGTTAAAGACCATACACAGAAGGATGATCCCCATACCAAAACCGATCGCAATGATAAACACAGTATTCAGTTTTCCAATAAACGGGACGGACATCATGTTGTTCATCGGGCGAAGCCACAAGGCGGGTATCACATCTTCAAATCCAAAGATACTTCCAAACATAAATCCAAAGAATGTGGAAAATACACCTGCGCAGCTGATGATGCCTGCCAGTGTGATGTTTTTAAATTTGTAAAGCAGGAATCCGCCGATAAAGAGCAGGAGTCCCTGTCCAACATCGCCGAACATCGCGCCGAAGATGAAGGAATAAGTCAGTGCCACGAACCAGGTAGGGTCCATCTCATTGTAAGCCGGAAGACCATACATCTTGATGTACATTTCAAATGGCTTAAAGAGTTTTGGGTTTTTCAGCTTGGTAGGTGGCTGCTGGTGCAGACCTGGTTTGAGATGTTCGTTGTCTTCTCCATCTATGATGCAGAAGATATGCTCATCGTTTTTGATATCCGACTGGAATGAATGTGCATCCTTCTCAGTCATCCATCCGCACAGGATGTAGAAGACGTCCTCATCTCCATGTGTGCAGGCTGCAAGTTTACGCACATCGAAATTTCCGGAAAGCTGTGCGATCGCATTTCGGGCAGAAACGATGTCTGTCTGGTGCTTTCTCAGGAAATCTTCTTTTTGGCGATTGGCGATCTCGAAGTCAGAAGCGACCTGTCTGCGCTTTTGATCGAGCTGTTCGAAGGCGGCTTTGGCTGTACCTTCGTAGGTATCCGGCATATAGATCCTTTCAAAATGCATGGAAGAATAGACTGCCTTTACCTTTTGATAATCTGGCTCCGGAACAAAATAAACGCCCCAGATGTACTGATCATCTTCATCGCATTTCACGAAGATCGTGTCCAGATTTTCGTAAACGTATTTCTCAAATTTCTGGAAATATTCCTTTTCGATCCTTCCGAAGCGGAAATGGATGAAACGGAATTTCAAGATTGAGGAAAGATCGTAATTAATGTTTCTGAAAGGCCGTATCACGCGCAAGGATTCATCCAGTGCGGCGAGCTGGCTTTCCAGATCAGTCAGCTTGCGGTCCAGTTCCTGATAATCCGCTTGGATCTGACGAAGGGTATCCAGTGCCTGCTCGATCTCCACTGGTTTGGCTTTGATCTGTGATGGATCTGTGAGTTCTTCGTAGAAACTGTTGGCAGCAGCGAGAGCTTCTTTGTAAGGATTGATTTCCATAAAAGGAGAAAGGCTTTCGACTGTTGTCAGTTCGGAGAGCGCATTTTCCAGATGGATCTCATACTTGGAAAGATAAGTGTTTACCACTCTGTCAATATCGGTCTTAGGACCGGTAATGCTCAGAAACTTCATTTTCTCAATCATAATTTCACCTCCTGTTTTTATTTAGAGCTGAGAGAATTGCCTTTTCTCTCGTGCCAAAAATATCAGCTCCTTAATTGTTGCAGATATAGCGCAAGGCTTCTTCCTGCTTTACACCGTAACGAACACACTCGATGGCGATCGTAAGGCGGTTGACCTCATGCTCTTTGTGGTATAGATAAGAGTAGATCATTGCCACGGAATACGGGTGACGGTGTGCTTCTTTCTCCAGAATGTTGCGAAGAACATAGTTATAAAATTCTTCGAGGTTGGCAACGGTGAGCTGCTCGTATTTTTTGCCGTACCATGTCTGGCGGAAGATCCTTCTGGATTCTTCATAAGAGGATGCTTCTACGAGTGCAGTGATCTCTTCCTTTTTGAGCTTGTAGTTCATAGGGATGAGCAAGGCATAAATGCTTGCAGGATCCATATTGAAGTACCGCTTTGAACGTTGGATGAACTGCAGGTTGAGCATATCAAATTTTTCCCCGTAGGCACGTGTGATCTCGTCCAGATCCCTGCCTTTGAAAAGCTTTTTGCGCACATTCCAGATCTGTGTGAAATAATACAGATCCAGTGCCATGCCGTAGTCAAAAAGCAATGCGGATTCATGTTCCTGTATCTTGGACAGAGGAACATAAAATTCATTTCCCTTTAGGCAGGAGATGAGTTCTTCCATTGTGGAACAGGTTGTGATCCGGTCTACATCAATGTTGGAATGCAGACGGAAAAAGTCACGGTATGGAGATACATCCACGGGGTCTGTGCTTCTATGATCAAAGATGTTCGTCATGACTTCCTTCAGCACGCGGATCTCATATCGCTTGGAATACAGGTCCAAAAATTTGCGCTGTTCCTGATTCGCAAAGTGGTAGATCCTGGAGAAATTCTGAAAGATAGATTTTTTCAGCAGTTTCTCGATCTTGCCTCTGTGGAGGGTATTTTCATCCAGTGCATTCCATTTGGAAGAATATTCCGGCATTCGTTTCAGGTAGGCTGCTACCTGAGGGACATCGGAGAGCTGAAGGATCTCCTCAAACTGTTCCATTGTAGTGAGCCTGCTCTGCATCGCGCGGATCTTCGTAGAAAGTCCGCTGTAGGAGAGTACACCTCCCATGATCATTCACTTCCTTTCTTTTTGGATTTGTGAACTGTAAAATTTCTTAATAAAGTCTAACAAAGCTAAATGAAGCTAAATGGATCTAAATAAAGTTTTATAGATCCCAATAAAGCTTGCTAAAGCTTATGATCTCTTATAGAGCTAGTATTTTTTGAAACAGTTCATGGGAAAGGCTTGTGTGGTTTTGCGCATAATAAGCATCAAGAGAAGAAAAAGTGGCATCTGTATCTGCACGGAGTGTAGATAAGCGGATATCTTTTTCGTGTTCAAGCTGCGTACGGATCTGCTGGATCTGCTCAGCAGTCTTGGCTTCCAGCTTTTGATCGTAGTCCCGGCATACTTTTTCTGCTTCTTCCGAAAGCTCATGCTTTTGGCGGTCGCAGTCTTCCATGATGCGCTGGGCAGTAAGCTCGATCTCAGATAGTTTGTTAAGTATCTGCTCCATGATTAACCTCCTTAATTGTCAAAATTTTACACAAAAAATCGGTATTACTATATACAAAATAGCAATATCTGTTAGTTATCATACACCTATTTACAGAAAAAAACCATCTAAATTTTTTTCTGGTGGCAACAAATTGTTATTTTTTAAACGATGTTAGGGAGCTGGTATAAAAATGAGGATGAGGGGTTAAAAAAGAGAGCGATCAAAAGCTATATTAAATAGGAAATAATTGGATAATTTTTGCGGATGTATGGAGGGGTGCTGCGGTTTGCGTTTGGCTTGATCTAGCTGCCGATGTAGCGCAAAGTATAGCGCATCCTTATATAAAATGGGATTGCGGGTTGCTTTTACATCTGGTAGAATCTTTAGCAGAGGTAATAAAAAGATTTGGAGGAATTTATGAGATTAAGAAATATTCCCGGGGCGCAGGATGCGATCCTGGAAAGTCCGTATGTAGTTCAGGAACCGCAGAGTCATAAAGGCAGATGGAATGAAGTTTTTGAGAAAGATCAGCCGCTTCACATAGAAGTAGGAATGGGAAAGGGCCGCTTCCTCATGGATCTGGCAAGGATCCATCCGGAGATCAATTATATCGGGATCGAGATGTATGACAGTGTACTTCTGCGTGCGCTCCAGAAAAGAGAAGAACTGGAAGAAAATGGAACAGTATATTCCAATTTATACTTTATGCGTGTAGACGCAAGACTTTTGCCGGAGATTTTTGAAAAGGGAGAAGTGGATAAGATCTATCTGAACTTTTCTGATCCGTGGCCAAAGGCACGCCATGCGAAAAGACGTTTGACTTCCAGAGAATTCCTGGAACGCTATGATCAGATTTTGGCAGAAGAAGGAAAAGTAGAATTTAAGACAGATAACAAAGATCTGTTTGAATTTTCACTGGAGGAAGTAAACGAGACTAAATGGAATCTGGAAGCATCTACATTTGACCTGCATCATAATGAGGAGATGGTCAAGGGAAATGTTATGACAGAGTATGAGGAGAAGTTTTCTTCTATGGGAAATCCGATCTGCAAGATGATCATATCCAGATAAAATGGTCGTATTTAAATGGTGCAGTCATATTCAGATAGGATGATCGCATCTAAGCAGGAAGCTCCGAATTCTATAAGTCGGAGTAGTCCACATGGGAGAGTCATACCTAAATAAGAATGTCATATCTAAATAATAGATCAAATTTAGGATCTGTGCATAAAATAGAACCAAAAGATGCCGGGGCACTTGAGTGCCCTGGCTGTAAAGGGGAGCCGATGTGAGGCGCAAAAACAGTCCTTTTTATCACAAAATGCTCCAGTTTCATTATGAGCATCGGGTATTTGACCAGACCTTTACCCGGATACGAAAATCTGCGGAGGAGGTCAATAAGATGTTGGGGAAGATGTCTAAAAAAGAGGAAAAAAAGGAAAAATAAAAAAATTAAAAAAATTTAAAAATAACTATTGACATTTTTTGCGATATTATATATAATATCACTTGCGTTGAGGGAAAACTTCTCAACAGAAAACAAAAGAAGATGCGCCTTTAGCTCAGTTGGTAGAGCACCTGACTCTTAATCAGGGTGTCCAGGGTTCGAACCCCTGAAGGCGCACTAAGAACACTGTTTTTGCGGACAACGTGATAGCCGCGGGGACGGTGTTTTTCTTGTTTTATAGGGGTTTGCAGGGGTTAGATATGGAGTCCACACATGTGGACTTTTTTCATATCCCATATTTTGGTTTTGGATGTGTGGAATGTCAATTTTGGTATAGATTTAGAATAATTAGCAAAAATTTAAATTGCGGTAGGTTTGGGATTATGATATATTAAAAATCGATGCTCTCTATATAAGAAAGGTTTTAAGGATAAGAAAAAATTTAAAAGATTTCTGATCGAGAGCGAATACAATAAGGAGAATCTACATGACAAAAACAAAATCAACGAAAAAAGTCAGCCTTTATAATCGCTGGCTGAATGGGATCGAAGCCATTGGTAATCGACTTCCACACCCTATCGCGTTATTCACTGCTTTGGCAGCGGCAATCGTTGTGATTTCTGCCATTTGCTCCGCTCTTGGAATTTCCGCAACAGGTGAATTGATCTCTGGTGGTGAACTGAAAGAAACTACAGTGACAACTGTAAGCCTTCTGACAAAAGAAGGACTTACCTATATGTTGACAAACGCAGTCAGCAATTTTACATCCTATGCACCGCTTGGTATGGTGCTTGTGGCAATGCTTGGTGTAGGCGTTGCAGAACAGTCAGGTTTGATCAATACTCTGCTGAAAGGGGCTGTAAAGCTTACTCCTGCGAAGTTGATCACACCGATGGTCGTATTTCTCGGCGTTATGTCCAACGTGGCAAGTGATGCGGGATATGTAATTTTGATCCCACTTGGAGCTATGATCTTCCGTGCATATGGACGCCATCCGATGGCTGGTCTTGCGGCAGCATTTGCAGGTGTATCCGGAGGATTTTCTGCAAACCTTTTAGTTGGATCTTTGGACCCGCTTTTGGCAGGTATCTCTCAGACTGCGGTATCTATCATCGATCCGAACTATGAAGTGGCGGTTATGGGAAATTATTATTTCTTATTCGTATCCACATTCCTGATCACGATCCTGGGAACGATCGTGACAGACAAGATCGTGGAACCGCGTTTGGAAGCGTTCAATGGTGATTTACTGGAAGAGGAAGATGACACACTGACAACTATCACGGACAAAGAGCGAAAAGGTCTGAGAAATGCAGGGATCGTAGCTCTGGTATATGTGATCGTCATTGTGGCTGCGTGCATCCCATCTGATTCTTTCCTGAGAAATGAAAATGGTGCATTGTTTGGCAGTCCTGCGTCACCATTTATCGATGGAATCGTAGTTCTGATCTCATTTTTATTTATGCTTCCGGGTATCGCTTATGGAAAAACTGTAGGAACATTTACAAAGGAACACGGTGCCTGCGATGCGATGTCAAAGGCAATGTCCTCTATGGGATCCTTCCTTGCGCTGGCATTTGTATCTGCACAGTTTATTAACTACTTTAGCTATACGAAACTTGGAACAGTCATTGCACTGGCGGGTGCAAACTTCTTTAAGAGTATCAATATCGGATTGATCCCGCTGGTTGTTATTTTTATCCTGTTCTCTGCATTTATGAACCTGTTTATGGGATCTGCATCAGCGAAGTGGAATATCCTTGCGCCGGTATTTGTACCGATGTTCATGCTTCTTGGATATAGTCCGGAGCTTTGCCAGCTTGCATACAGGATCGGTGACTCCTGCACAAATATCATCACACCAATGATGACTTATTTTGCAGTGATCATCACTTTTGCACAGCGTTATGATAAGAAGGCTGGTATTGGAACGATCACAGCGACGATGGTTCCGTATTCGATCGTATTTTTGATCGGATGGACAATTATGTTTGTGATCTGGATCGCAGTAGGATTTCCGATCGGTATCGGAACAGGACTGTTCTATCCAATGTAAAAAACGAGACAAAGTAAAAGACTTCCTTCTGGGTGGACAAGAAATGATCTCTTGTTACCCTGAAGGAAGTTTGTTTTTTGTGGGAAAATTTGTCGCAAATTCGTTGCAAGCCCTGTAGATAAAGCCATTATATATAGAGAAAATGATTTAATTGAGAAAATATGACCTAAGATATAGTTTAAGCAAGAAGATATAGTTTAATTAAGAAGATATAGTTTAAGCAAGAAGGTATGGTTTAAGCAAGAAGGTATGGTTTAAGCAAGAAGACATAGTTTAAGTGAAAAAATGTATTTTATGCAAAAAGATGTATTTTATGCAAGTATATGTATGACATGGGAAATGTGCATTTTATGAGAAAAAATAGATTTTGGAATAAATTTTCATAAGGTTGGTATTGCATATATTCAAAAGAACCTGTATAATTTTTAAACGTGTCCGTTTATAAGGCGGATGGAAAAAAGGAGAGGTATTATGGGTCTTAAAAAGAAAAAATTAGCAGTGCCTCATGTGTATATATTATTGATCGGGCTGATCCTGATCTGTGGTCTGCTCAGCTATATCATTCCAGCTGGACAGTATGATATGACAACGATAGGCACAAGGGAAGTGGTCGATGCGGCTACTTATCATACGGTGGAAGCGACACCGGTAACACTGATGCAGTTCTTATCTGCAGTTCCGAGAGGAATGTCAGAGTCTGCACAGATCATCTTTTTTATTTTTATCATTGGCGGTGCATTTGGAGTGCTTCAGGAGACTCGCGCCATCGAAGCGGGGATTGGCAGACTGCTGAGCATCCTGAAAGGGAAAACATGGGTGATCATTCCGATCATCATCATTTTATTTTCCCTCGGAGGTGCGGTGTTTGGAATGTCTGAGGAGACGATCCCGTTTATTCCGATCTTTGTATCTTTGTGCATTGCGATGGGATATGATTCGATCACTGGCGCGGCGATCGTGCTCTGTGGTTCAAGCGCGGGCTTTGCAGGTGCGTTTATGAATCCTTTTACTATGCAGGTAGCACAGGGGATCGCAGAACTTCCGCTGATGTCTCAGATGGGATTTCGAATTGTGATCTATATCGTGATGGTGAGTGTGACATCTGCTTTTGTCTTGCTTTATGCGTCAAAGGTTAAGAAGAATCCGCAGAAGTCCTGCATGTATGAGTTTGACAGATCCAGAGAAGATATGATCGATCTGGAAAGACTGCAGGCGTTTGGAATGAAGGAAAAAGCGATCCTTCTGGTGTTCGTAGGAGCGATCGCACTGCTGATCTACGGCGTTATCCAGTGGGGCTGGTATATGGATGAGATCTCAGCGGTATTTTTGGGAATGTCTATGATCGTTGCGGTGATCGCGAAGATGACACCAAATGAATATGCAGCGATCCTGGGCAAAGGTATGGCAGAGATCGCAGGCGGTGCGCTGGTTGTTGGATTTGCCAGAGGAGTTCTGGTGATCCTGACAGATGGAAATATCCTTCACACGATCCTGCACGCGGCATCTGTTCTTCTTGGAAGCCTGCCGTCTATGGTTTCAGCGGTGGGAATGTATATTTTCCAGTGTCTGCTGAACTTTATGGTTCCATCTGGTTCCGGACAGGCAGCAGTGTCTATCCCGATCATGGCTCCGCTTGGTGACCTGGTTGGTGTGACAAGACAGACCGCATGTATCGCATTCCAGATTGGAGATGGAATTTCAAATATCTTCACTCCAACTTCTGGATACTTTATGGCTGCGCTTGCGCTGGCAAAGATCCCGTGGGCAAAATGGGCGAAATGGATCTTACCGTTGATCGGCCTGCAGTATACGATTGGAGCGATTTTTGTCATCATTGCACAGGCTATGCAGTTAGGACCGTTCTAAAATATAAGAATATAAGCTGGCAGGAATCTTTGCACAGGCAGAGAGGAATGCTGGCTTTTTTAAACAGATCAAAGAAAAAAGCAAAAAACGATGATGTAGAAAGAGATGGGATAGATGAGTAATAAAAGTAATAGATATGAGGAAATGAAAGTCCTGATCGATCAGGAAATAAAAAAAGAAAAAAATGCACTGGCACAGCTTAGCGATGATCTGGCGGATCATCCGGAACTGTCCGGACAGGAATATAGATCCTCTGCGAAGATCGTTGAACTCCTTCGGGAGCGAGGATATGATGTGGAATATCCATTTGCGGGATTTGACACAGCATTTCGTGGTATTTATGGAAATGATCAGCATAAATATAAGATCGCGATCTTGGTAGAATATGATGCGCTGCCGGAGATCGGTCATGCCTGTGGGCATTGCCTGAGCGGAGCGATTAGTGTGCTCGCAGGGCTGGCGATGAGAGAGCTTCAGGACGAGCTGGACGCAGATATTCATATCGTAGGGACTCCGAATGAAGAATGTGAGGGCGTGAAGTGCACAATGGTACATCAGGGGATTTTTGATCCGTATGATATGGCAATGATGGTGCATCTCTACGACCAGAACCTTCTGGCACCGAAGCTGCAGGCAATGGATTCCTATCTCTATCGTTTTAAGGGAAAAGCTGTTCATGCGTCCACAAAGCCGTGGGAAGGGATCAATGCACTGAATGGTGTGCAGCTTATGTTCCATGCGATCGATATGCTGCGCCAGCACGTGACTCCGGATGTGCGCATCCACGGTGTTTTTAGAAATGGAGGAGCTGCACCGAATATTGTCCCGGAAGAAGCCAGTGCGGAGGTCTTTATCCGCTCTTTGGATCGTCCATATCTGAATGATCTAGTACGCAAGGTAGATGATTGTGCACGTGGGGCTGCGATCGCGACACAGTCTTCCTGGGAAAAGGAAGAGACAGCACCGCCGTTTGACAATCTGCGCAGCAATGAAGCGGGACTGGCAGCACTGAAAGAAGTATATGAAGAGCTTGGGATCGCACTCAATGGCGATACAGAAGCTGTCTTTGGATCTTCGGATGCAGGAAATGTCAGCTTTGTATGCCCGACCTTCCATCCATGCCTTCAGGTGGTGAAGCGTGGGATCGCTATTCACACGCGAGAGTTTGCGGAAGCTATGAAAAGCGAACGTGCACATAGAGTGCTGGTGGACGGTGCAAAGATCATCGCGTATCAGATCGCAAAGATTTTTAGCGATGAATCTCGGATCAAAGCATTGCGCGAGGATGGACCGGAGCGATATTTTTAAGAAAATATAAACAACAAAAAAATCCTGTCTGTAGACGTTTTCGACTGCAGACAGGATTTTTCGTTATACATTTAAAAGAAGGAGTGCCGGATCTTGCGATCCGGCAAGTATGAAAAAGAAAAAGTTTTATTTATCAATAAAGCATTTGCTTTATTTGTTTATTAGTATATAGGGAAAATGTGAGCAAAATGTGAGGTAGGATTGAAAAAAATGTGATAAATTTCTAAAAAACTTATAAAATTTCTTATAGTAGCGCTGTTTCTAGGAGAACGTTTCTGCGTATTTATGTGTATACTTGTACATTTACCAGTATTGTATGTTTATCAGTATAGTATAAAGAAAAAAATTTCCCATAAAAGAAGGAGGGCCGGGCCATAGGCCCGGCAAAGTATGAAAAAGAAAAAAGTTAAAATCTATATGATGAAAAAGCATCTGCAAAAAAGTCATCTGCTTTATTTGCTTATTAATATACAGGGAAAATGTGAGTAAAATGTGAGCAGGGTTTGAAAAGAAAGTGATAAAAATATAAAAAACTTATAAAGTCTTGAAGGGGATCTCAGGTTGGATTTTATATGTGCAGGCAAAAATTAGATTGTAAAAATTTAAGCACGTGATTATAATGTAAGACGTATTAAATAGAATAAGGATATTGGAAAAAGAAAGATTTGTAAATGTAAGGTCATGCGCCATGTCTGGTCAAACTGTGAGATGGTGCCCACGTAAGGAGGAAAAAATGAAGAGAGAGACAGTCGTTGTATTAGACTTCGGTGGTCAGTATAATCAATTGATCGCACGTCGTGTCAGAGAGTGTAATGTATACTGCGAGATCTATTCTTACAAAACAGGAATTGAGAAGATCAAAGAGATCCAGCCAAAGGGAATCATTTTTACAGGCGGACCAAACAGTTGCTATGAGCCGGATGCTCCGACTTATACCAAAGAAATCTTTGACCTGGGGATCCCGGTCTTGGGAATCTGCTATGGTTCTCAGCTTATGATGCATTTGCTGGGCGGCAAAGTAGAAAAAGCGCCGGTCCGTGAGTATGGTAAGATCGAAGTGAACGTAAACACAGAATCTAAGCTGTTTCGTGAGGTATCCCCGAAAACAATCTGCTGGATGAGCCATAATGATTATATTTCCAAAGCTGCGCCGGGATTTGAGATCAGCGCATGGACAGCAGATTGTCCCGTAGCAGCAGTGGAAAATGCAGAAAAAGATCTCTATGCAGTGCAGTTTCATCCGGAAGTTCTCCACACACAGGAAGGCAAGAAAATGCTTTCCAATTTCGTATATCATGTCTGTGGTTGTGTTGGAGACTGGAAGATGGACTCTTTTGTGGAGGAATCGATCCGAGCGATCCGTGAAAAAGTAGGCGATGGAAAAGTTCTCTGCGCGCTTTCCGGTGGTGTGGATTCTTCTGTGGCAGCAGTTCTTCTGTCAAAGGCGGTAGGAAATCAGCTCACCTGTGTATTTGTAGACCATGGACTTCTTCGCAAAGATGAAGGAGATGAAGTTGAGGCGGTATTTGGACCAACTGGTTCTTATGATCTGAACTTTGTGCGTGTAAATGCACAGGAACGTTTTTACAGCAAATTGGCGGGTATTACAGAGCCGGAGCAGAAGCGTAAGATCATCGGCGAGGAATTTATCCGTGTATTTGAGGAAGAAGCCAAAAAGATTGGTGCTGTGGATTTCCTTGTGCAGGGAACGATCTATCCGGACGTTGTAGAGAGCGGTGTAGGCGGTGAATCTACAGTCATCAAATCTCACCACAATGTCGGAGGACTTCCTGATTATGTAGATTTCAAAGAGATCATCGAGCCTCTGCGTACACTTTTTAAGGATGAAGTGCGCCAGGCTGGACTTGAACTTGGTATTCCGGAATATCTGGTATTTCGCCAGCCGTTCCCGGGTCCTGGACTTGGAGTGCGTATCGTTGGTGATATCACAGCTGAGAAAGTACGTATGGTACAGGATGCAGACGCAATCTGGCGTGAGGAGATTGCCAAAGCGGGCTGGGATAAGAAAGTGAATCAGTATTTTGCAGCTCTGACAAATATGAAATCGGTTGGCGTTATGGGTGATGAGAGAACCTATGACTATGCGATCGCATTGAGAGCAGTTACCACTACTGACTTTATGACTGCGGAGAGTGCGGAGATCCCTTGGGAAGTGATCGGAAGGACAACTAGCAGGATCGTGAACGAAGTGAAACATGTAAACAGAGTTCTGTATGACTGTACGGGAAAGCCACCTGCGACGATTGAGTTTGAATAA
>CAZSTD010000067.1:0-12783 GCA_964609645.1 uncultured Blautia sp. | reverse complement strand
AAGCAGGTATCCAGCAGGAAATCCGCAAAAGAGAGCATTACGAGAAACCAAGCGTTCGTCGTAAGAAAAAATCTGAAGCCGCAAGAAAACGTAAATATAATTAATTGTGCGCAAAAATCCCTGGCAGTCTGTCAGGGATTTTTATCATATAAATGAGTGGAGCATTCTTATTTATATGATCAGTCAGGGGAAGGAAGTAATCTTGAAAGCAGAGAACAACAAAAAACTGAAGGAAAAGAAGAACTGGATCCTGTTACTGTTAAATAAGATATTAAAACTTCTTTTTAACAGAATTTTTTATGTGGCAGTGGCCATGCTGGTACAATTGGGATGGATCTTCACGATGGTGATGAGATTGGCAGCTTTTTCCACATATGTGGATACGGTGATCCGTCTGATCGGTATCGTCATCGTGTTTTGGATCGTAAACAGAGAGATCAATCCATCGTACAAGCTGGCATGGACAATGCTGATCTTAATGCTGCCAATTTTTGGTGTAGTTTTATATTTTCTGTTCGGCAGTTCCAGGATCGCAACACTGATGCAGAAGCATTTTGAACAGAGGATTGAGGAAAGTCAGGAGTATCTGCAGGACCAGCCAGAGACAAGAGAAAGGCTGGAGAACCTAGATCCGTCGGCTGCGATCCAGTCCCGCTACATTTCAGATGCCTCCCAATTTCCGGTTCATGAAAACACGACAGCGGAATATTTCCAGGTGGGGGATGATATGTTTCCTGTGCTGGTGAGGGAATTAAAACAGGCGAAGAAATATATCTTTATTGAATACTTTATCATCAATGACGGAGTGATGTGGCAGACGATCCTCCATATTTTGGAAGAAAAAGCAGCAGAGGGAGTGGATGTACGTCTGATCTATGATGGATTTGGATGTCTGACGACCCTGCCGCACAAATATTATGAGGAGCTTCGCAAAAAGGGCATCGCGTGTCAGGTATTTAACCCATTTCGACCGCTTCTGAACATCATCCAGAATAATCGTGATCACCGCAAACTGTGCATCATTGACGGATGGGTTGGTTTTACCGGCGGTGTGAATCTGGCGGATGAGTATATCAATCAGAAAGAGCGTTTCGGACACTGGAAGGACACTGCGATCATGCTTAAGGGAGATGCAGTCTGGAATATGACGGCCATGTTCCTGCATATGTGGGCAGTGGTCAGCGGTTCGAATGAGAAGATTGATTATCCGGCGTATTTTCCACACAAATACCATGAGGAGGCGTTTGAAGGTGAGGGATTTATCCAGCCGTTCTGCGATACCCCTCTGGATGAGGAGGTTGTTGGTGAGAACGTCTATCTAAATATCATCAATCGGGCAAAACGGTATGTGTATATCTGTACACCGTATCTGATCATAGACCAGGAGATGATGATGGCTCTTTGTCTGGCAGCCAAAAGCGGAGTGGATGTGCGTATCATGACACCGGGAGTTCCGGACAAAAAACTGGTATTTCTTCTCACGCAGTCTTATTACAAACAATTGATACAAGCCGGTGTGAAGATCTATGAGTATAAGCCGGGATTTCTTCATGCGAAATCATTTGTGTGTGATGATGAGATTGGTGTGGTAGGAACGATCAATCTTGATTATAGAAGCTTGTACTTGCATTTTGAGGATGGGGTATGGATCTATAAGAATCCAGTGATCGCTGAGATCAAGGATGACTTTATGCAGACCTTGGATTACTGTGATCCGGTAAGTTTAGAATTTTGTTTGAACAGAAGTATTTGGGTGCGCATCATGCAGAATATCCTGCGTGCATTTGCGCCGATGTTATAAGCGACGGCAGAAGATCTGGAGACAGGTTTTCTGCTTTTTTTGTGCACATAATTTGATAGAGGGGGAATTATAATAGAATAACGAAGGTAGTTGTCGGGGAAATGAAGATATGCCAAAAAGATGGATCTCACTCTTTGCTGTGTGGATTTTTGTCTTATCTGCCGGGGCGATGCCGGTCTGTGCGAAAAGTGCTTTGTACGCAGAGATTGATGCACAGGAGGAAACGCAGACAGACACTGCGCACCTGATCCAGGCACCGTCCGGCGTGCTGATGGAAGCGCAGACTGGGACGGTGATCTTTGAAAAGGATGCCGATACCAGGCGAAGCCCTGCCAGCATCACGAAGATCATGACACTGATCTTGATCTTTGATGCTCTGGAACAGGGAAATCTAAAGATGGAAGATCTGGTGACGACCAGCGCATATGCGAAGTCCATGGGAGGCTCGCAGGTGTTTTTGGAGGAAGGGGAGACACAGGATGTGGAGACGATGATCAAGTGTATTGTGATCGCCTCTGGAAACGATGCGAGTGTGGCGATGGCGGAGCACCTGTGTGGAAGCGAACAGGAATTTGTCCGCTGCATGAATGAGCGTGCGGCTGGTCTGGGAATGGAAAATACACATTTCGAGGACTGCTGCGGGCTGACCGATTCAACGGATCATTACACGACGGCCAGAGATATTGCGATCATGAGCCGCGAGCTGATCACGAAATATCCAAAGATCTTGGAATACTCGTCGATCTGGATGGAAAATATCACCCATGTGACCAGACAGGGCAGCAGTGAATTTGGTCTGACAAATACCAACAAACTGCTCCGAAGCTATGAGGGCTGTGTGGGATTAAAAACAGGAAGCACCAGCCTGGCCAAATATTGCCTCAGCGCGGTGGCGCAGAGAAATGGGATCACATTGATCGCAGCAGTCATGGCGGCTCCGGACTATAAAGTGCGCTTTCAGGATGCGGCATCCATGCTCAATTATGGATTTTCCAGATGCAGCCTTTACATAGATGAAAAGATGCAGGCTTTACCGGAAATTCCCGTAAAAAAGGGAAAAGAAAAGACGGTCCCTTTGGTGTACCAGAAACAGTTCCAATATTTGGATACAGATGGCAAGAGCATCACAAATGTGGAAAAAACTCTGCGGATCCACAGAGAAGTGGATGCGCCTGTCAAAAAAGGCAGCAAAGCCGGGGAGATGATCTACCAGTCGGATGGAAAAGAGCTTGGCAGGGTGGAAATCCTATATGGGGCATCTGTGAAAAAAGCGACATACGCGGATTGTCTGAAAGTCGTATGCGGTCATTGGGCGAAACGTGATTGAAATTTCATTAAATGTCAGATTTTTTTGACAAAAGATACATATAGGATGTATAATGATAGGCATATGAGTATTGCGGGAAAAAAACGAAAGAAGGTATACGAATTATGAGAGAAATAAGAACGGAAGACGCAGTAGGACATATCCTGTGTCATGACATCACACAGATCGTGAAGGATGTAAAAAAGGGAGTGCTTTTCAGAAAAGGACATATTGTCAGAGAGGAAGATATCCCGATGCTGCTCTCTGTTGGCAAGGAACATTTATATGTCTGGGAGAAGAAAGAAGGTATCCTTCATGAGAACGAAGGGGCAGAGATCTTATTTCAGATCTGCGCCGGAAATTCCGATACCATGCATGGAACAGAGGTCAAAGAAGGAAAGATCGAATTGATCGCAGACGTGGACGGTGTGCTGAAGATCCGCAGAGATGCACTTGTGGCAGTCAATTCCCTCGGGGAGATGATGATCGCTTCCCGTCACGGAGATTTTCCGGTAAAAAAAGGTGATAAGATCGCAGGGACCAGGATCATTCCTCTGGTCATTGAAAAAGAGAAGATGGACCGCGCTGTGGAAGCAGCAGGTGACGAGCCGATCTTTTCCATCCTTCCTTATAAGAAAAAGAAGATCGGTATCGTTACAACTGGAAGCGAAGTGTCCAAGGGCAGGATCAAAGATACCTTTACCCCTGTATTAAAAGGGAAATTTGAGGAGTTTCCGTCCGAGATCATAGGACAGACACTGCCGGGAGATGATATGGATCAGATCACCGCAGACATCCTGAAATTTATTGAGGATGGGGCGGACCTTGTTGTGTGCAGCGGCGGTATGAGTGTAGATCCGGATGACCGCACGCCGGGAGCGATCAAAGCGACAGGAGCAAGGATCGTATCTTACGGAGCACCGGTTCTTCCAGGCGCGATGTTGTTGGTTTCCTACTATGAGAAAGATGGAAAGAAGGTCCCGATCGTGGGATTGCCAGGCTGTGTGATGTATGCGAAGCGTACGATCTTTGATCTGCTTTTGCCAAGACTGATGGCAGACGATGAAGTTCTTGTTTCAGAGATCCACCAGCTGGGTGAGGGAGGACTATGCTTAAACTGTGATGTCTGTACTTTCCCGAACTGTGGATTTGGAAAATAAACAAAACAGCAGGAGAGAAAAGAGATTTTAGATGAAGAAATTCAGAACCGTACATTATACGATACATACAGATAAGATCAAAGATACCAGGGGAGTCCGTTTTCTGGTGCTTGCGGACCTTCACGGGCTGGAATTTGGAGAAAAGAACAAAGATCTGCTCGCTGCGGTTGACCGCTACAGACCGGACGGGATCTTGCTCGCTGGGGATATGATCGTGAGAAAAGAGGCGGAGAGCTTCGAGACTGCGAAAAATGTGCTGAAGATACTGGCAGAACAGTATCCGGTCTATTATGGTCTTGGAAATCATGAGTATGCGCTGTATAGTGAAGATCCGCAGACACACGAGTTTGCAAAGCGATATCAGGAGTACGAAAAGGACCTGAAAATGGCAGGAGTCTGCTTTTTGCACAATGCAGATGAGGACATTTTGATCGGAGAAAATCGGCTCAGGATTTACGGTTTGGAGATCCCGAGGATCTATTATAAGAAACCATGTTCTCCGAAACTTCCGGCAGATGAGATCGAGGAACTGATCGGAGAGCCGGACAAAGAGGTTCTGAATATTCTTCTGGCCCACAATCCCAAATATGGAAATGCTTATTTTGAGTGGGGAGCAGATTTGATCCTAAGCGGACATTATCACGGAGGTGCCTTTCGTCTGAACCGGCACCGGGGCGTGATATCTCCGCAGTTTCAACTGCTGCCGGCTTTTTGCTGCGGTGATTTTCACAGAGGCAGACAGCATATGCTGGTGAGCGCAGGCATGGGTGAACATAGTGTCCCTATCAGGATCCATAATCCACGGGAACTTTTGGTCGTGGATCTCAAATCTGCAAAGACGGATAGAAATTCAGGAAAGTAATCAAGAGATAGCAGAGGAGAAATTATGGGAATTCCAGTAAAATTGGAAGTATTTGAAGGGCCGCTAGATCTGCTTTTGCATTTGATCGAGAAAAATAAGATCGATATCTATGATATCCCTATTGTGGAGATCACCGACCAGTATATGGAATATATCCATGCGATGGAACGGGAAGACTTAGGCACCATGAGCGAATTTATGGTCATGGCTGCCACACTCTTGGATATCAAATGCAGGATGCTTCTCCCGAAAGAGGTCAATGACGAAGGAGAGGAAGAAGACCCACGAGCAGAGCTGGTGTTAAAACTGTTGGAATACAAGACCTATAAATTTATGTCGTATGAGCTGCGCGATAAGATGGATGAGGCTGCCAACGTGTTCTATAAAGATCCCTCCATTCCGGAGGAAGTTTCCCAGTACAAGGAGCCCGTAGATCCAAAAGAATTGCTCGCTGGGCTGACACTGGAGAAATTAAATGCGATCTACAAGGCGGTCATCCGCAGACAGGAAAATAAGATCGATCCCATCCGAAGTAAATTTGGCACGATCGAGAAAGAGGAGGTCAGTCTTTCTGATAAGATGCTGGAGGTAAAGGAATTTGCGAAAACACATCGTAAATTCAGTTTCCGCAATCTTTTGGAGAGCCAGTGCTCGAAGGTGCAGGTGATCGTCACCTTCCTCTCGGTGTTAGAGCTGATCAAGATGGGACATATCTATGTAAAACAGGAGGAACTGTTCGATGACATCTCGATCGAGGTGCAGACAGACCCTGAAACATGGAAAAACCTGACAGAATTTGCAGAAGAAGGATAAAGAAACAGTGAAGATTAAAGAGACAGAAGCGGCGATCGAAGCCATTCTTTTTGCGATGGGCGAGTCTGTGGAACTGGCGCGCATTGCCAGAGCCATCGGTGTGGACGAAAACACGACAGAGAAGATCATCCACAATATGATGGATCGCTATCAGGAGGAAGACAGAGGGATCCAGATCATAGAGCTGGAGCATTCCTTTCAGATGTGTACCAAAAAGAAATATTATGAATATCTGGTCAATATCGCATTAAACCCGCAAAAACCAGTGCTCACAGATGTTATGCTTGAAACGCTGTCGATCATTGCATACAAGCAGCCTGTGACTAAGGCGGAGATCGAGAAGATCCGCGGTGTCAAATGTGATCATGCGATCAACAAGCTGATCGAATACAGATTGATCAAGGAGATCGGAAGACTGGACGCTCCGGGCAGACCGATCCTTTTCGGGACGACCGAGGAATTTTTGAGGTGTTTTGGCGTGCAGGATTTGGAGGAACTTCCAGTTCCAGACCCAGTCCAGATTGAAGATTTTAAGGCAGAGGCAGAAGAAGAGATCCAGTTAAAGCTGGATGTTTGATACAGGAAGGGGAAATGGTAAATGCCAACCACATATGCACATGATCTTTTTGGAAAAGAGGTTTATAAAAGGCTGCCGGCGCAGATCAAAGCAGTGATCCGCAGGCATGGAGACCTTTACAGGATCGGCCTTCATGGTCCGGACGTGCTGTTTTATTATATGATCTCCAAAAATCCGGTTTCCCAGTTTGGAGTTCGTATGCATCAAGAGAAAGCGAGAGCGTTTTTCGAGGAAGGGATGCGCCAGGTGCGAAGAAATAAGGACGATGCGCTCCTTGCGTATCTTCTCGGATTTGGATGCCATTACATGCTTGACTCCGCCTGCCATCCATATGTTGATCAGATGGCGCAGGAAGGGATCGTGCCGCATATTGTGCTGGAAAAAGAATTTGATCGTTTTCTCATGGAGAAGACCGGCAAAGAACCAGATCACTATTATCCCGCATGTGGGATCGTACCGAAGATGGAATACGCAAAAGTGATCCACAGAGCACTTCCTTTGGTGCGCACTGGAAATATCTGGATCTCGCTGCATATGATGAAATTTCTCACGAACTTTATGGTCTGTGACGACAATGGCAAAAAGAGAAGGATCGTGGGGACATGCCTCGGGCTAGGCGGTAAGTCGCTCGGATCTATGATCGAGCATTTCATGGCAGAAGGCCCGGTCAAAAAAGCCCAAAAGCCGATGGCAGAATTAGAACGCCTGTATCAGGATGCTATCCCGGAAACGGTCGATCATCTAAAGGAACTTTGTACCCTGCAGGAGGGAGACTATCGGCTCAGTGCCAGATGGAACCGAACTTATAATGGTTAATAGATTTTGGTGCATACCTGCGGACATGCCGGCATAGACTGTTTTATAGGCGGTGGAGGCTTTGGCATGTGAGGTGGAGTATGAAAAACAGGCATATTGCCGCTGTCAGCATTCTGACGGCGGTATTTTTGTTTACGCAGATCTGCAATACGGTGTGGGCAGCGAAAAATGTTTCTCAGATGGTGGATATGGTTCCGGCTTCGACACAGCTGGGGGATCTGTACGCGCTGTCGGCAGTGCTGATGGACGGAGACTCAGGAAGGGTACTTTATGAGAAAGACGGACAGACTGCGAGGGCAAATGCCAGCACGACCAAAGTTCTGACCTGCATTGTGGCACTGGAGAGCGCGCCAGGCGATGATTACGTTCAGGTTTCCGAGAATGCGCAGGCACAGCCGGAAGTGAAGCTGGGACTGCAGAAAGGAGAGCAGTATTATCTGGAGGATCTTCTCTATTCTCTGATGCTCAAAAGCCATAACGATACGGCTGTAGCCATAGCAGAACATTGTGGTGGGACGGTGGAGGGCTTTGCGCGGATGCTTAACCGAAAGGCGAAACAGATCGGGTGCAAAGATACTTACTTTATCACGCCGAACGGTCTGGATGCCAGTGATGCCGAGGGGACGCACCACACGACGGCCAGCGACCTGGCGTTGATCATGCGCTATGCTATCAAAAATAAAATGTTTCTCCATATTTCGCAGAGCAGAGAGCATACATTCTCTGAGATCACTGGGAAGCGAACGTTTTCTGTGCAGAACACCAACGCACTTTTGGATATGATGGATGGCGTACTTGCCGGAAAGACCGGATATACTTCTGAGGCAGGATACTGTTATGTGTGTGCCTGGGAAAAGGATGGCAAGACCTTTATCGTCAGCCTTCTGGGGTGCGGATGGCCCAATCACAAAACCTATAAATGGAGTGATACCAAGGCGCTTTTAAATTATGGAAATGCAAATTATGAATATAAAACCTACTGGAAAGAACCGCAGACACAGCAGATCCTTGTCTCAGAAGGGGCGGAAGCTGACCAGGAGATTGGAGGCAGTGTCTATATCCGGGGGAAATGTACTGTGACCACGGCAGACAGAGAAAAGAAGATCCTGCTAAAAGAAGGCGAGAAAGTGACCTGCAGCACAGAACTCCCGAAAGAGATCGAAGCTCCCGTGCTAAAAGGTGAAAAGCTAGGGCGCATTGCCTACTATCTGGACGGACAATTGCTCGAATCCTATCCTGTCTATGCGGAGAGATCGGTGGATAAGATCAGTCTGAGCTGGTGTGCGCAGAAGGTATTTCACGAATTTTTTCACGGCAGAATATTTTAAAAAAGTAAAGCGGTTCTTTTGGTATAAGAGTGAATAAGCCAGCTTGTATCAAAAAAAATAACGCTTTCGAAGAAAGTCTGAAGAACATTTCAGACTTTTTTTGTTACAGTTTCTTAGCATATTATCATCAGAATAAATTATACTGCGTTGCTTAATGCATTTTTCGGTATAATAATGATATGAAATATGGTATTATATATATAAAGGAGGTGTGGGCATGGGAAGATTTGTAAATCCACGAAACAGGATGTTTGAGACAGCAGCGAAAACAAATACATATATAGATAAAACTGGATTAATTCATTGCACAAACATGGTACTTGATACAAGCGAGGCTTTTATTTGTAACAGCAGACCAAGACGATTCGGAAAAACAATTACGGCAAGTATGTTGGCAACATATTATGGAAAAGGTTACACTCCTGACGAAGTAAAAAAAATTTTCTCAGGCTTGCAAATCTCAAAAAGTGATGATTTCGATAATAATATTGGAAAGTATGATGTAATATATATAGACATGCAATCATTTTCTGCACCAGAACAGATAGAAAAAATACCTGGTAATATCGAAGAAGCAGTGATCAAAGAACTTCGGAAAATATATCCAAAAGATGTAGACATATCCACCAATACATTACCAAACGCAATCAGCGATATATATGTATCAACAGGAAAAACATTCATTATTATCATTGACGAATGGGATATGATTTTCAGGGATTTCGGAGAAAATCGTTCTGCGATAGAAGCATTCAAAGATTTTGTAAGAAGAATGTTTAAAGATAGCAGTGTTTCTTCATGCATTAGTCTTGCGTATTTAACTGGCATTTTACCGGTTCCAAAACAGACAACAGAATCAGCGATGAACAATTTTCAATCTTATACAATGATTGATGCCGGAATGTTCGCTCCTTATATTGGATTTACAGAAGATGAAGTGAAAAATTTATGCAGAAAGCATGACTGTGATTACGAAGAAATGAAACTTTGGTATGATGGATATATTGTTGATGGATACCAGATATATAACCCAACATCAGTTGTTACATCGATCAACAGAAGAAAATATCAGAGCTACTGGTCAAAAACTGGTGCGATTGATTTAATTTCTTATCTTATAAATAGAGATTTTGACGGACTGAAAACGGATATTCTAAACATGCTTGCAGGAAACGATGTAAAAATTGAAGTTATGGAATTGCCGGCTGCAGCCTTTGCAGTAAAAAATCGTAATGAAGTGATGACTACTTTAATTCATTTAGGATATCTTGGCTATAACCGAAAAGAAAAGACAGTATTTATTCCAAATGAAGAAATACGTTGTGAGATATTAAAAATTGTAAACAATGATGATTTCTGGACTGACATTGTAGATTTCGAGAAGCTATCGTCAGATATAGTAAAAGAAACAATAGGACTAGATTGCAATAAAGTGGCGGAAAATATAGAAAAAATACACAGACAATATGTTTCATCTTTAGAATATAATGACGAGAACTCGTTAAGCTGTGTTATCACCATTGCTTATCTGATGTCTATGGAATACTATTTTAAACCTGTGAGAGAGCTTCCAGCGGGAGATGGATTTGCTGATTTTGTATATATTCCAAAGCCAGAATATATTGGTATATACCCGGCTCTGTTGATTGAGCTAAAGTGGAACAAAAATACAAAAACAGCAATAAATCAGATTAATGAAAAGAAATATCCAGAGTCTCTTGAACAATATACTGGCAACATTCTTCTTGTTGGGATCAATTATGACAAAAAAACAAAGAAACATGAATGCGAAATCCAAAAATACAAAAAATAAGAAAGCTTTTGTATTAAGAATTATTTTTTTCTGGCCATCATACTCATCATTTTTATAGTAATTATCATCGTAAGGCCATTTTTCATTGTTGTACTCGTCGAATAAGTTTCGTTCCCAGTCTTCTACTAAACTGCTAAGTATAGCTTCGTTCATTGATTTAAAGGGTTGCCATGTAAAAGCAAGATTGCTATAATGATACTCAAAAGAAAACCGGAGGAAGAAAACTTATGGATCGATTAAACAGCAATATCGTGCTCATCGGATTTATGGGAACAGGGAAATCCACGATCGCTGAATTTTTGAAAAATACATTAAATATGGAAGTGGTGGAGATGGATCAGCTTATCGCCACGAGAGAAGGCATGAGTATTTCAAAGATCTTTGAGATCCATGGGGAAGAATATTTCCGTGATCTTGAGACGAATCTTCTGATCGAGATGCAGTCCAAGAGCAATGTAGTCATTTCCTGCGGCGGAGGTACACCGATGCGTGAGCGCAACGTTGCAGAGATGAAAAAGAATGGGAAAGTGGTTCTTCTCACTGCGAAGCCGGAGACCATCCTTGAGCGTGTAAAAGACAATCATGACCGACCTCTCCTTGAGAACAACAAAAATGTCTCTTATATCGAAGAACTGCTCGAAAAACGCCGCCCTAAATATGAGGCAGCAGCAGACTTTGTCATCGAGACAGACCAGAAAAGTGCAGCAGAGATCTGCGAAGAAATTATCCAGAAACTCCGTGAAACCACGAACTAAATAAACTTTATGAAACCACGAACTAAATGAACTTTGTAAAATCACAAATTGATATAAGAAAAAGGGAGCGCAGCTCCCTTTTTGCGTTTACATACTTTTATGGATCACATCTAACACCTGCTTTAGCTCCTGTACACCAATCTGTCCTGGAGCAGAAGCTTTGGAAGCAGCGCCGAAAGTTACAGCAGATCCAAATGTCTCCCCGGTAAGTCGGCTGACAACTCCGGTACCGGCCATAGACATAGTGATGATCGGACGGTCAGCATATTTTTCTGCCATCTCCAATGTCGCAGAAAGGAGAGTAAGCACATCCTGTTTGCAAGTCGGCATAACAGCGATCTTAGGGATATCGGCACCGGATTTCTGCATAAAACGAAGTCTCCGTACGATCTCATCTTTTTCTGGTGTCTGGAAGAAATCATGGTTTGAAGCAATGACTTTTACACCAGACTCGTGAGCCTTTTCTATGATCTTTCGGACGATCCCATCCCCGGTAAAGATCTCGACATCAACCAGATCTACATATCCGCTCTGAGCAGCCATGATATTTAAAGCGGCATAGTCATCAGTAGAAATTTCTTTTTCTCCGCCTTCTTTGGATGTGCGGAAGGTAAAAAGGAGAGGAATGTCCCCTAAGATATCTCGAAGCCCCGCAGCTGTCTTTTGCACCTTATCTATGGTAAAGACATCTTCATACCAGTCAACACGCCATTCCACAAGATCAACGGGAAGATCAAGGATATTTTTCGCTTCCGAAAAGATATCTTCCGCAGTCCTGCCCACGATAGGAACGCAGATCTTCGGTCTGCCCTCACCAATAGTAATATTTCTTATCTGAACTGTATTCATCACCGATCATACAGGCAAGATTCCCATCGCTATAGGCGAGGAAATGCCTGTGTACCTCCTTATATATTAGTTGTCCTTTGCGTATATAATAGTCCTATTTCCCTTTGGTTGTAAATACTTTTTTGTTGAATATTCTGGGGGTACTCCTTGTCCGTGATTCAATAGATGCTTCTAGGTTTCTTATAAAACTTTTGCCGTTACGTTTTTTCTACTGTTTGATACCAATTTTTTTCTTATGATAAAATTTATGACCTAATTATGGGTATTGTGAAAACTTATTTATAAATCTTATGAAAAGCTTTAAATCATTAGATCTACCTATGGAAAGATTTATCACTTATTAAGTTAATTGCTATGTTGTGACTGGATTTACAGAAAGAGAATTAGAACTGGAATGCACAGCAGCAGACATACAAACAGGAACGCAGTGACCTTGGCGAGGCTTTCGTTGCGAGGGCACGCGCTAATTTCCGCCACCGAGCGAACTGTCTGAGCCGAAGGCGAGTTTTCGCGAATGGCGGATAATGGATGCGCGCCCCGAGCAGAAAACGAAGCCGGTCACAAGACCTGCTTGTATGCCCGCTGCGTTATTAACCCAAACCACTTAAACCCCCACATATTATAATAGGAAAGAACTCCTCACACCCCAAAAAACTCACTGGGAATAAAAACGAACAGTAACCAATTTCTGGCATATTTTTAA
>CAZSTD010000066.1:7515-12789 GCA_964609645.1 uncultured Blautia sp. | reverse complement strand
ATCATGACCTATGGATTGGTCGCTCTGTTGGAGATTCGTAGGATCAAAAAAGTACCGATGGATGAAGCTCTAAAAAATATGGAATAATGAAATAAAAAACAGGGACTGTCCATTTTGGACTGTCCCTGCAGTAGTGTTTGCATTTTTTAGGATTGAGTCGATCCGGTTCAGGATTTCTCAAATAAATGGTCTCTGGTAATGTTTTTGGCCCATGTGCCTTTTCGATAATGGCGTAGTACCCAAGGCCATTTGACAAATTCATCGGTGCATAGTAAGAAGTAGACCCAAAGAACTGGGAGTTTCAAAACAAAAGCTGCGAAGAAGCCTAACGGTACAGCGTAAACCCACATATCGATGGTGTCACAGATCAGTCCGAATTTGGTGTCACCTCCGGCTCGGAAGACCCCGGCGATCAATGCAGAGTTGACCGCTGTGCCGGTAATATAATAAGAGTTGATCAAAAGCATATATTTCAGATAATGCATGGCTGTCTCATTCAAAGAAGCGAATTTTAAGACAAATGGAATGATCGCCAGAACGATCAGACCGCCGACAATACCAGCCAGCACTGTGAGTTTTAGCATACGCGAAGCGTAGTCTTTGGACTTTTCGAGATCTCCTTGTCCCATGATCTTTCCAAGCAGGATCGTTCCTGCACTGGCGATAGCGTAGCAGAACACTGTTCCGATATTGCGAACGACTGTGACCAGCGAGTTAGCTGCTACAGCGTCTGTACCAAGGTGACCTAAGATCACGGAATACATGGAAAATCCAATGCTCCATGCCACATCATTTCCCAGCGCTGGAAGGGAAAGACGGATAAAATCGCTCAGAAGCACTTTGCTGCGGATAAACATATATGCCAGATTTAACTTGACATCCTTGCTGAAAAAGGATACTACAATGCAGGCGATCAGCTCGATCAGTCGGGAGATCGCAGTTGCGATCGCTACTCCGGTCGCGCCAAGTTTTGGCAGGCCAAAAAGCCCGAAGATAAAAACCGCATTTAAGAGGACATTCAGAGCGAAGGCAAGGAGATTCAGCGCCATACAGATGTTTACTCGTCCGATACTGCGCAGGATCGCAAGATAGATCTCTGTGATCCCCCAACAGATATAAGTGATCCCCATGATCCGAAGGTAGGAAGAACCGATCGCGATTAGTTCTGGGTCAGAAGTAAAGATCTGCATCATATACTGCGGTATGGTAAATGCGATGAGGGCAACGACGACGGAGATTGCGATCGAAAAACGAAGTGCGATCCCCTCTATCGCATGGATCGCGTGCATATTATTTTTTCCAAAATATTGTGCACACATTAAAGAGGCTCCTGTTCCGAGTCCATAATAGACCATAAACAGGATGTTGGAATAGTTGGCGGCCAAAGACACTGCGGAGATGGCAGATTGTCCAACATAGTTGAGCATCACTACGTCTGCGGAGTTTACAGCGGCGCTGAGCAGATTTTGGATGATGATCGGGACCGAGAGCTGGAAGATCTGCCGGTTAAAGTCATCTTTGCCGGTGATAGCTGTGTGTTTCATTTTTCCCTCCATTTCGTAATTCACGTTTAATATATATTATATAGATTCATCTTAGCGTTTTTGGATTGAAAAGGCTATCGTTATTTTGACGGATTTCTACGAAATTTTGACATTTGCAAACAAAAAAGACGAAGCATTTGTTTTACAAATACAACGTCTTAAAATCGATGTCCGTCTATGATGTCTTGAAATTATAAAGTGTTCAGGTCAACCTTGTAGTCGTCAGCGCCCTGTCCGTCAACTGTGTAGTAAGCTGCTTTCTGATCTGCGTTTACGTAAATGTGGATCTCTTTTCCGGAAAGCTCTTTCGCTTCGATATCCTTGGAAACTGCAGCTTCGATCGCGCTCATAGTAACGGAGAGACCAGGAAACTCGATCGTTGTCTCTGCAAATTTTTTGCTGTTGATTGTTTTGGCAGCTTCATTTACTGCTTTTTTTACAGTTTCTTTTGCTTCTTCTACAACTGGGGAGTTTACGATCTCAGCAGCCATTTCTTTTGCTTTTGCAGTTGCTGCTTTCATATTTGCTTTGCTGTTAGATTTTTTTCTCATAATAAAATTCTCCTGATAATTTTGTCTCTTTTGTGCAGACCCATCTATTGGGACATTTTTTCTCGAAAAAGAAGGGTCTTGCCTGGAACTGTAAAAGATTTGGATCTTACAGAACCGTACTCACCGTAACACAAATCTTATACAATGTCAAATTATTATCAAAATTTTATGGATTTCTTTTGGATTTTTGTCAGGGAGATGACAATTCGGGGAAAATTTGGTAAGATAATGGTTACTGCAGGATCAGATCACAAAGAAGATCTGCGGAATGAAGAAGGAAATAGATAAATTCTAGGAATAAGGTAACAGGTGAAAAAATGATAGGATTACAGGAACTAGACAGAAATATTTTAATTTGGATACAGGAACATTTAAGGACAGAGTTTTTGACACCTTTTTGGAAAGCCATAACTTCTCTGGGAGATGCCGGATGGTTTTGGATCGCATTAGGTGTGTTGTTTTTATGTTTCAAAAAAACGCGTAAGACAGGGATTACGGCACTGCTTTCTTTGGGGATTGGTTTTCTGATCACAAATCTCTGCCTAAAAAATATGATCGCGCGTCCGCGTCCGTTTGACGTTTATGCACAGATCCTTCCATTGATCGAAAGACCAACGGATTATTCTTTCCCATCCGGTCATACCTGCGCTTCTTTTGCATGTGCACTGGTCTGTTTTCGGATGCTGCCGAAGAAGTTTGGTGTCTGTACAGTGATCTTGGCAGCGATGATCGCTTTTTCAAGGATGTATCTGGGTGTTCACTATCCAGGAGATGTGCTGGGTGGTTTTTTGGCTGGATTGACTGCAAGTGTACTTGCGTATCATCTGGTGGTTAAATATGAACAGTTTCGGGAGAAAGAAAAATCGGGGCTTGCGCATATCTGGAAACACGGTGGACGGTAAAAAATCGGTATATTTTTTCTTCTATAAAAATATAATAAAATGACTGTAAATGCGTATGGAGTTTCCAATGAAGCGAAAACCATTCTTGATCAGCCTGTCAATCTCTCTGGGAACCGGAGTGATAGCAGGCTTTTTTACATCCTCAGGCATGATGCGGTATCAGGATATGTACCATCCGCCTTTGGCACCGCCGGGGTGGGTATTTCCGGTGGCCTGGCTGATCCTCTACACACTGATGGGGATCGCATCGTACCGAATCTACAAAAAGAACCCAAAAGCGGAAGCATTAAAACTTTACCTGATCCAACTGGCGGTAAATTTTGCCTGGCCGATCTTGTTTTTTAATCTGAGATGGTATCTGTTTAGTGTGCTGTGGCTTTTCCTTTTATGGTATTTAGTTTCTGTAATGATAAAGGAGTTTGGAAGGATCGACGAATGTGCAGGAAAGCTGATGATCCCATATCTTATCTGGCTTACGTTTGCAGCATATTTAAATATTGCGATCGCACTGCACCGCTAAAATACAAAGCCTTTCATAATAAATAAAATTGTGCACATACTATTTATAGGTTTAAAAACCGCAACGAAGGATATGTCATTGATTTTGGGAGGAAAACAATATGGATAACAGTACAAAGAAATTGCTGGAGGAATGCAGCGTGGGATGTAAGATGGGGATTGAAAGCATGGAGCAGGTACAGCATCATGTGACGGATGCAAAGATCGCGGCAGTGATCGAAAAATCCTGTTCTAGGCATAAGGAGCTGGAGGCAGAAGTTTCGGGAATGCTCCTTCGTGAAGGACAGCCGGAAAAAGAGCCGGGAATGATGGTCTCGGCTTTTTCCTGGATGACGACAGGGGTTAAAATGATGACAGGGGAAGATGAAAATAAGCAGGCGGTTAAGATCATTATGAACGGATGCAATATGGGAATCCAGTCTATCACGGAAGCCATGCATCAGTGTAAGAGTGCTTCCTCCGAAAGCATTTCTTTTGCCAAAAAACTGATCAAAACGGAGGAGGATCTTCGGGAGGAACTGAAAAGATATCTATAAGGCAAAGCGACAGTGCCACGACAGATCTGCTTGGATATCTGTTGCAATGCAGAAAACAGAATGTTACAATATCTGCAGCACAACAGGAAAGAGAATAGATACAAGGTGCAGATCTTGTATGCAGGAGTAAGATCATGAAAAAAAATGAGATTTATGTAAAAAGTGGCACAGATTATAAGGAAATGACGAAAGAACTGCTCAGACAGTGCGATCTGGCAGAACAGATCGAAGATGTGCAAAAGCAGATCGGGATCAAACCGAACCTGGTAGCTCCCTCAGAGGCATCCTACGGTGCGACTACGCATCCGGAAATTGTGGCAGGCATCATTGAATATCTGCAGGAAAATGGATTTCATAAGATTGCCATGCTGGAAGGTTCATGGGTGGGAGATAAGACGGAGGAAGCATATGAAGTGTGCGGATACAGGGAGCTTTCAGAAAAATATCAGGTGCCGTTCTGGGATATGCAAAAAGATAAAGGAATATCAAGAGAATGTAAGGGAGAATTGCTTCATATCTGCGAGCGCGTGGGAGCGATCGACTTTTTGATCAATGTTCCAGTACTAAAAGGACATTGCCAGACAAAGATCACTTGTGCACTCAAAAATATCAAAGGATTGATCCCAAATACAGAAAAGCGCAAATTTCATGCAATGGGGCTGCATAAGCCGATCGCCCATTTAAATGCCGGGATCCGTCAGGATTTTATTGTGACAGATAACATCTGTGGAGATCTGGATTTTGAAGATGGAGGGAATCCGGTAGTGATGAACCGGGTTCTGGTAGCCGCAGATCCAGTGCTTATGGATGCTTATGTCTGTCAGATGATGTATTACGAGACTTCAGATGTGCCATATATTGGGATGGCAGCCGATTTAGGAGTGGGCAGTATGGATCTGGAATCTGCGCATATCATATATTGTGAAGAGGAGGCCAAGAAGGAGGTCCCGAGATCCAGAAAGGTCGTGGAGCTTCAGGATGCTGTGGAGGAAGTGGAATCTTGCAGTGCATGCTATGGCTACCTGCTCCCGGCACTGGAAATGCTTAAAAATGATGGCTTGTTTGAAAAGCTGGATACGAAGATCTGTATCGGACAGGGATATCGGGGAAAGACAGGAAAGCTGGGAGTTGGTGCATGTACCAGCAAATTTCAGCATCATATAAATGGATGCCCGCCGACCGAAAATCAGATTTATGACTTTTTGAAAGCATATATTTTAGG
>CAZSTD010000066.1:0-7415 GCA_964609645.1 uncultured Blautia sp. | reverse complement strand
GAATCTGCCATATTTATGGTGTGCGGCAGCCTTTTGGTGAAGGCATTAAAGATAAAAGCAGATATTTCCTTGACATTTGTCCTGGGATATCTGGTATATTTTGCAGTCTTTGAACTGTTTTTCGTGCCTATGACGCTGATGTGGATTCCTTTGACACAGGCTTCGGTGGTGTGGGTGGCAGTGCTCGTATTGACCTGTGCGGCGGCAGTTTTTATCTTTATCAAAAGCAGAAGAACCCTAAATAAAAAAAACATGGTAAAGATATGGAAGGAACATTCATTTTTGCTGATCTGTGCTGTGATGGTAGTTGCATTGCAGTGCCTGATCGTGGTTTTGTATGAAGATACCACGATAGATGCCGCGTACTATGTGGGAACTGTGACAACCTCTGTCTACACGGATACTCTTGCCAGATACAATCCTTTTAATGGTGCGATCCTGAAAGCTTTTCAGGCCAGATATATTTTTTCAGCTTATCCGATGAACAATGCTGTCTGGTGCAGGATTTTGGGGATCCATCCGATCGTTCAGGCAAAGATCGTAATGTCCTGCATCAATGTGGTAGTCTCAAATCTGATCATTTATCAGATTGGTCGAAGGCTTTTTGATGGAAACCGCAAAAAAGCGGATCTGATGGTGATATTTGCCTGCATTCTTCAGCTATTTAGTGGAACGATCTATTCAGCGGGAACGTTCTTTTTTACCAGAAGCTATGAAGGGAAGGCGATCCTTGCGAACATTGCGATCCCGGCGATCTTGATGTGTGCGGTCTGGTTTTTGCAGGAAAAAAGAGAGAAAAGTGTCTGGATCGTGGTGTTTATCACGGCGATCAGTGCGCTGACTTTTTCCGGCTCAGCGATCATCTTTCCGGTTGTGATCGCTGCTGGCATGGCACCGGCAGCAGTTATGAAGAAAAAAATTTCCGGTTTGTTTTATTGTGCGCTCTGTATGATGCCGTCTGCACTATATGCGATTGTATTTTTTGCCTGCAGGATGGGATGGCTCACACTGGCAGCGTCATAGAAGGAAAGGAGTAAACTTTGGCAGGAGTAACGATTGAAGAAATGGGACTTGGGTTTGTCAGTGAATGTATGAAGCTGTACTGGAGTTCCTGTTGGTATCCACTCATATTTGCAGTGGGCATCGTGTGTACAGCTATATGGGGACGAAAAAGGAATTCCCGGATATTTATCGGATATACTTTGTTTTTACTTTTGACGGTATATAATCCGCTGGTAGTGAAGTATGTGATCGCAAAAGTTAAGTTTGAAAATGAATATTACCGATTCCTCTGGATCCTTCCGGTGATTCCGGCAATCTCTTATTATGCAGTGCGTTTGGTTACATGTTTCAGAAAAAAATGGCAAAGAGCGATCTTGACAGTTTTTGTATCGGCTGCATTGATTTTGGCTGGCAATCCGTTAAGCGGAGTGGTAACAAACTTTGCGATGGCAGAAAACATTTATAAGATCCCAAATGATCTGCGAGCTGTCTGTGATGTGATCCATCAGAATCAGGAAACAGATTTTCCAAGGGTGGCATTTAACAATGGATTAAACAGTATTGTGAGGCAGTACGATGCAGGTATCCGCCTTGTGATCAGCAGAAATGCCAGCGTGTACAGAGCAGGAAGTACGGTGGCAGGGACATATGATGAAAACAGCAGTTTTTATAAAAGACAAAAGGCACTGCTCGATGTGGTAGAATACCATATGCATGATGATAGAGAAGGCTTTGTCCGCGCGCTAAAAAAGACGAAGACAGATTTTATTGTTATGTCCTTACAGGAAGATGACCATGCTTTTTTGACGGAATGTGGATGTGAACTGATCGCACAGACGGAATCTTATTACATCTATAAATATGATTGGAAATCATAAAAAATTAAAAATACCTATTGCTATTTTTATAAAAAGCTGTTACAGTGTGTTAGCGACGCTGTTTTGGCAGCGATCTATAAAAGATAAAAGTTTTAGATAATATTTGACAAAAGAATATGGGAGAATGATAGAGGCGCGGGATTCATCAGTAGTTCGGAGATCAGGCATGACAGCTGTCCGGGTGAAAGGGGAGACCGCCGAAGAAGTCCGGCCAGTCAGGAGGAGGATTTTCTGGTATGTCACAGAATATGTGCCATACTGTCACTTGTGTGGAGCGCTATCGAACGCAATAATATTTATATGGATACCATGAATGTGTTTCGATGATGCATTCATGGTTTTTTTATGCAGAAAATGCACGAAAAATAAAAGAGTATTTTTTGCAGACTGTGGATCTATCAATGATTTTATATGGAATTGTAAAGTATTGTTTGGGATTTTTATAAAAAATCAGGGGGAAAGAAAATGAAAAGCAACATAAAAAAATTATCGGTTTGCCTGTCTGCGCTTATGCTGCTGATACTGGCAAGTCCGCTGAGTGTGTTTGCAACGGAGGAGGGAGCAGCAGCTTCCTCAAGATTCTATGGAACTTTTTGGGCGTTGGTGCCGCCGGTCGTAGCGATCGCGCTTGCATTGATCACCAAAGAAGTGTACAGTTCCTTGTTTGTAGGGATTTTGGTAGGCGCTCTGTTTTTTGCGGATTTTGATTTTGAGGGAACGATCCTGCATATTTTTCAGGGTGGAATGATCCAGGTATTGACGGATTCTTACAATATGGGAATCTTGATCTTTTTGGTGATCTTAGGAGTGATGGTGTGCCTGATGAACCGTGCTGGCGGTTCTGCTGCCTTTGGACGCTGGGCAAGTAAAAGGATCAAAACAAGAGCTGGGGCAGAGCTTGCAACGATCGTATTGGGAATGTTGATCTTTATTGATGATTATTTTAACTGCCTGACTGTGGGAAGCGTTATGCGTCCTGTGACTGACAAGCATAATGTGTCACGTGCAAAGTTGGCATATCTGATCGATGCCACAGCAGCACCGATCTGCATCATTGCACCGATCTCTTCATGGGCGGCGGCAGTCAGTGGCTTTGTGGAAGGAGAAGATGGGATCACATTGTTCGTGCGTTCGATTCCATACAATTTTTACGCATTGCTGACGATCTTTATGATGATCGCTATGGTTTGCATGAAAGTGGAGTTTGGACCTATGGGAATCCACGAAAGAAATGCTTTGAAAGGTGATATCTATACGACTGCGGCTAGACCATATGTGAACGCGGAAGAAAAGATCAGTGACTCCAAAGGAAAGGTGATCGATCTTTTGGTTCCGATCATCAGCCTTGTCGTGTGCTGTGTCATTGGAATGATCTACACGGGCGGATTTTTCAGTGGAGAAGATTTTGTCACGGCGTTTTCACAGAGCGATGCATCTGTAGGATTGGTTCTGGGAAGCTTTTTTGCACTGATCATCACTCTTGTTTTCTATCTGGTGCGTCGTATTTTGAACTTTAATGATTGTATGGCATGTCTGCCAGATGGATTTAAAGCGATGGTTCCAGCGATCATGATCCTTACTTTTGCATGGACTTTAAAAGCGATGACAGATAGTCTGGGAGCGTCTGAATTTGTAGCAGGGATCGTAAGAAGTTCTGCTGGCAGCTTTATGAATTTCTTGCCGGCGATCGTATTTGTGATTGGCGCACTGATCGCTTTTGCGACAGGAACATCCTGGGGAACCTTTGGCATCCTGATCCCGATCGTGGTAGATATTTTTGTAGGGGCAAATCATGAGCTGATGATCATCTCTATTTCAGCATGTATGGCAGGGGCTGTATGTGGAGACCATTGTTCTCCAATCTCTGATACAACGATCATGGCTTCGGCAGGAGCGCAGTGTGAGCATGTCAACCATGTTAGTACACAGCTTCCATATGCAATGGTCGCAGCAGTTGTTTCGTTCTTAACTTATATTGTGGCAGGATTTGTGCAGACACCTTGGATCGCGCTTCCAGTGGGAATCTTGCTTATGGCGATTACACTTGTGATCATTCGTTTAAAATTTGATGATCTAAATACCACAGGGAAGTAAGAACTTCGCAGTTGATCATCTGACATTTTCTCGATGAAAGGGCTTAAATATACTTTATTTAAGCCTTTTCATCTTAACAACATATAATGTTTCAAAAATAGATACGTTTTGCTCATTTAGGTATATTTCTAAAAAAACTTGTGTAGCAGATCCAGCAGAAGTTGATTATTTAATTCCCTGGTATTTGTGCCAGCATTAAAGATAGCATTTCCTTCTTTAGACAAAGTATGAGTTAAGATAGGATTACTTTCGGCAATCTGATTTCCTGTGCCTAGAAATTCCTGGTATTTATCATCAGTAAGACTGACGTTTTTTATTGTGTTTCCTGAAATTCTTACACCTTTTGCCAATTCGCTATTCCATAATCTTTAGTTCTTTGGCTAGAGTTTTTTAAAACTTTGTCAGCAATTTTTTGCCTTTCAGTAGTGTCTGTGATAGTTTGTCCATTTACCTTAAGCTCTTTATCAAGCTGTTCTAATACTGTTAAATCATCTTTATATGCGTTCCACTTTGACAAAGTTTCAGCATGACCTTCGTTTATTATTCTCGATCTTTTTTGTCAGCGTGTTTCTGGAATAATTCCGCCTTGTTCGTTCTTTTCAAAAACCGGATGCTGTGGTATAATGTAGTTTATCTTAAAATGATAAAGGCGGTGAATCAAACAAAAATATCATTTATAAAACAAAGGATTTTAAATGTTCTGACTATTTTGTTATTTATTTACATCGCGAGTTCGGCTTTTAGTGCGTGTTTTCCTGATGGATTAAAAATTAATGATTCCTCTCAATCATCTTATTCACGCCCAAGAGATTATTCTGGATATCATGGCTGTAGAAAAAATTCGAAAGCTGAATTTTTGGAATTAAGAGCAGATGGAATAGATATTGATGAGTATAGAGCTACCCATCCATAAGGAGGATATGCATGTCTAAATTAAATATTTGTGAACGTTGCGGAATTGTTACAAATGAAATAGCGGATATAGAATATAATATGTGTCCGGTCTGTCGAGGAAAAATGGTCGCTATAAATCTGACAGAAGATGAAGCAAATAAAAAATATGCTTCTCAAATGGCAGAATCGGATATGCCCATTGCAACCAGAAATCAATGTATTCGTAACGACTATTTTTATGATAAAATAGAAAATCGAGAAGCAGAACCAGTTCTTTCAAAAGAAGAGTACGAAGCTATTTTTGGAAAAGAATTACATTGTCCTTTATGTAATTCTACTACTATATGGACGCTAAATAAAAAACATATATGTAATAAATGCAGAAATAAATGGGAGGATTAATGGATAAAGAGATATTATACGTTATTGGTGTTCTACTATACCCAATTGCATTTTTGATTTTGGGTAAATTAATATACTCAATTTTAACGTTTTTTCTATCACGTGCCACCACAGAGTCAGGCAGATATTTTATTATTGCGCTTTTCTTGGCTTTCATAGTATGGCTGATGAAACATGCAAGTTGGGAGAATTGATTTATGGAAATATTAGATTGTCCTATTTATAAAGACTGTAAAGAAGAATGCCTTTATTTTGAGGAAGATGATTGTACGTATTATATTGACAAAGAGCCTAAATATTATAAGTTTCAGAGATATCTTCATGTTCCGATATCTCTGAAATAACTTTAATATCTACAGTTTTTTCTTCTTTCCATCCCTTTTGTAATAACATAGATCCAACTATAAACTCTTTATATTTAACCCCATCATATTTCTTTCTAAAAAATATCACGTCTCCTCTCGTTTTTTAACGAATTGTTTCTTCAAAATAAAAAACTTTACAACTTTGAAAAAGTATGATAATATATTAATCGTCCCAAAGGTATTATATCATACGATATAAGGGGCAATAATAGTGTTTACCACTATTTTTTTGTAAACTTATTTGTTCCCCATTATCATTTAAAATTAGTAGGAAATAATAGGTAAAACCTAATACAAATTAAGGTTTTTAGATTTTAAAAAAATATCTGGAAAATAGGAGAAAACCTAGTAAAATCAAAGGTTTGAGCCTATAGATTGAATATTTTTTGCAATTTGCACCTGTAGCTCAGTGGATAGAGCAGTGGTTTCCGGTACCATGTGCGGGGGTTCGATTCCCTTCAGGTGTATTGCCTGGGACGTATGTACAGTTCCGGTGCGTTGTATCACAAGGAGGACAAGAACTTGGATGATTTTAGAGAATGGTTATCGGATAACCTTCGGTATTTCATGCTGGGAGGTGCTATTCTGGTAATCGTGGCAGTTTTGTTCTTTGGCATTCGTGCTTGTGTCGGAAGTAATAAGGGGAATTCCGATCTTAAACAAAACACCACATCCGAAGACCAGGGAAATGTTCCTTCTTCTCCGACAAATGAAGGGGAGTCTGACGAGAAGAAAGAAGACGCCAATCCCATGGAAACAGCTAATGCAGAGGTTTATGCACTGATTAAGAGCTATTATCAAGCTCTGGGGGAAAAAGATATTGCAACGCTGAAGACTCTGGAAGATGATTTTACACCGTCCGATGAGTCAAAAGTTACAAATTTAAAGGATTATATCGAAGGGTATGAAGTAGGCGAGGTTTACACGAAGAAAGGTATGACAGATGGTTCTTATGTGGTTTATGCCTGTTTCTATTATATCTGTCAGGGTATTGAGACAAAGGCACCGGCACTGACTCAGTTCTATGTATATAAAAACAGTGACGGTAATTGGCTGATCGATAATGATGCTTTGCAGGATTCAAAGATTTCTGCCTATATGGAAGCACAGTTATCTGACAGCGATGTGAAAGCGCTGATCGCTAAAGTGCAAAGTGAGCTTGATCAAGCGCAGGAGACAGATTCTGCTCTTGCAGAGTTTCTCGGTGGTCTCGGGGAGGAAACAAGTGTGTCAGTGGAAGCTGAGGATGGCACAATGTTGACTGCCACAGATGATTGTAATGTTCGCGAGGAAGCGAATACGGATGCTGAAATTCTTGGCGTGATTTCAGCCGGTGAGCAGGTTGAGAAAAAAGGCACTTCCGGTGAATGGATCCAGATAGATTATTATGGTGAGACCGGATATATTCGTGGAGATCTGCTTGAATAAAATTGAATATGGATTACGGAAAAAATAAGAACCATACTTTCGTATGGTTCTTATTTTAGTCTGTGCCAATATTTGAAAATGCTCAAGTCATTTCTTGGAAGAAAACTGACTGTATGTAGTGTGGCCATTTAGCTCTATATTTCGGGCAGCAGCCAGTTCATGAACAGTCAGTAGCTCATAGCCTTCTTCGATAAGTTTCGGGATTAGGATCTCAGCGGCATCGACGGTGGTGCTGAAAATGTCATGCATAAGAATGATAGAACCATCTTCTACGTGGTCTAAAACTTCTTTAACGATGGAGTCTGGATCTTGTGTTTTCCAGTCTAGTGTGTCGATAGACCAGAGGATCATA
>CAZSTD010000065.1:0-12888 GCA_964609645.1 uncultured Blautia sp. | reverse complement strand
TGGATGAAATCTGCAGAGCAAACCGTGGATTATGGTGTGCAGAAGCGGAAAAGACACTGTTCGAGCATTTTGGTGTAACCTATTGATAAAAAAATCCAGGAAAAGAGCTCCTATCTTAACAACCTCCATCTAAAATCAAGATGGGGGCTTTTTTTATGGGTCAGAAGGGCTTGACGTTCTGGGAAAATATGGCATAATAAGGTGGTTACGATAGATTTCTGCTCAAACTGTGTTTTGACCAGAGTGATTGTAAACAGGAAGGAAGATTGTTTAAATGAAACGAATAGTCATCTGTGATGATGTTGAAATAGAGAGACTTCTTATGAAAGAGATCCTCTCAGAATACTTTGCTGAGATCCATGAGGAAGTTTCGATCATAGAATATGATTCCGGAGAGGGAATGCTCGCAGATGTGCAAGAAGGCTACCTGGATATGGAACTTTTGTTTCTGGATATTTATATGAAGGAATTAAATGGAATGGAAACAGCCAAAAAACTGCGCAAACTGGACTGTAGAGTACCGATCGTATTTTTGACCGCGTCGCCGGATTATGCTATTGAAAGTTACGAGGTCCAGGCATCTGGATATCTGTTGAAACCATTTTCAGAAAAGAAGCTGAAAGAACTTCTGAACCGGATCTTAAGAACAGATATGAAACGCAGAGTAGCGATCAAGTGTAAACGCCAATACCGATATCCTCATACAGATGACATTATGTATATCGAAAGTGACAAGCATAATGTTATCATTCATTTAGCCGATCAATCTGAGTTGGTGACGGTAGATAAACTGTGCGAATTACAAAAAAGGATCAATGAAAAACGATTCCTGCATTGTCATCAGAGCTATCTGGTAAATATGGATTATATTACAGATGTGAAAGAGGACTTTGTGCTCTCAAACGGAGAATTGATTCCGATCCGTGTGCGCGGAAGAAAAGAAATGGCTGATGCATATTATAGTTATTTTAAGGAACACTTTGAGCACACAGCAGAATGAAAAAATGAGTTTTTTGTTAAAAAACTTGAAGAATTTGCAAAAAAAGAAATTAACCGAAAAAACTTGCTATAATAAGCAAGAAAGGTGAGCGATGGTTGGGAAATGCAAAGTAACCAGTCATGATGCTTTATCTGTTTATTTTATTTGGAAAAGTGTGTATGAAAAAGAGAAATTCCCCGTCAGGTCTTCAATTATCCGCGTTGTTGAAGATCTGGCGGGGCTTTTCTTTTACCCAGAAAGATAAGGGGAGACTATAGATTGAGTGTGGACGCACAGATAAAAAACGAGTATACTAATATAACAATAACTATAGAAAGGAAGACCGACGACAGCCGGATCACTTCTTTACTTGTCCGGCTTCGAAGCATAGGAGGAAAACTATGGGAAAAAAATTTTCAAATATTTTAAAAGGAGAGATCTTGTCATCCGTTTTTTATGTGGCGTTTGGTTTGTGCCTGATCTTGATCCCGGATCAAACTGTGAACATCATCTGTAAAGTAATCTTTGGACTGATCCTGATCGCAGCAGGTCTCTACCACATTGTGATCTATGCTGCGGAAAAAGAGAAGGCAACGATCTTGGATCTTTTTACCGGAGTGATCACCGCAGTGCTTGGGATCTTTTTGTTTTTTACACCGCAGATCGTGATCAAATTGCTTCCATGTTTACTGGGAGCATTTGTGCTGGTTGACAGTATCTGGAAGCTAAAAGGAACTTACCGGATGAAGAAAGCAGAGAGTGATCTTTGGAAGATCCTTCTGATCGGAACAGTGATCTTCATCGGACTTGGAGCGGCCATCTTAGTTTATCCATTTTTATCAGTGCCGAAGATGATATTATTTTGTGGATGTGTTCTGACCGTAAATGGAGCAGTAGACATCGTTTTTTTGATCATGATAAAAACTGTATTAAAAAAGACGGCGAAACTTCCACAGGAAAAAGAGAAGAAAAAACTCTTTGGAAAGAAGAAAAAGAAAGCAGAAAAATCTGTGGAAATGCCGATTGAGCTGGAACCTGAGCAGACAGCGCAAAAGACGGTAGAGCCGGATAAAGCGCAGACAGAAACGCAAGACAAAGTAAAAGAAGAGACACAGCAGGAAAATGATCCTGAAATAGAAACACTGAAAACAGCCGAAGCAGAAATTGTGGAAATAGAAAAAGAAAAAATAGAAGACGAGGAGTTTGTGATGGATGGTGAATGGAGACAGCCGGATGAAGAAATGGAAAGTCCGGGAAAAGAGATCCAGGAGATGCTGAAAAATCACGATGAGCCTCTGGAAGAATGGAAGGATTGATCGGATGATGCAGGAAAAAATGCCGGTGGTACTAATGAATTTTTCCGGAATTTATAAGGAAGAAAATTTCTGGAAAGGGCAGGATGTGACCTGGATAGAGGCGCAGGATCTCACTGGGACAAACTGTTATTGTGACGATGAGGCAGCAGCGCAGATCTCTGCAAGAATAGAGAAATTTTCCGCAAGGGGAATCCACTTTATTGATTCTGGAAATTATCATTACCTGACAAAATTTTGGATTGAAAAAATAGACGAGCCATTCCAGCTGATCGTTTTTGACAATCATACAGATATGCAGCTTCCGGCGTTTGGAGGGTTGCTTTCCTGCGGAGGATGGATCGCGGCGTCGCTGGAAGAACAAAAACAGATCTCCCGTGTTATTTTGATCGGACCGGATGAAGCTGCGTATGAACAGGTGGAAGATAGTTTTAAAGAAAAGGTGCTGTTTCTTTCCAGGGAAAGACTTCAAAAATTCAGCGAGGAAAAACTTGGAGCTTTTTTGGAAGATGTGATAAAGGAGCCATTAGGAACTTATATTTCCATAGATAAAGATATTCTGTGCCCGGAAGATGCACAGACAACATGGAGTCAGGGCGATATGCGGCTTTCAGAGTTGTTGTCCTGCGTAAAAAAGATCAAAGAATGTGCACGAAAAACTGGCGCAGAGCTTTTGGGCGTGGATATCTGTGGGGAAGCAGATGTGGAGTCGCCACATGACGATCAGGTGAATGACTACGCAGACCAGGAGCTTTTGAAAGTGTTTTTGTAACCATCTGCACGCTATTTATGCGAAAAAATTCGCAATATCAATAAACGATGAAATGGATAATAGAATTAAGAAAGGAAACTTGATGTATGAAAAATGAACTTCTACAGATAGGTCCTCTGACCGTATACGGCTATGGATTTATGATCGCAATGGGGGTTCTGGCAGCGTGGGCAGTTGCGGAATATCGGGCGCGCAGACTACACCTAGTATCTGAGCATATCTTTTATCTTGTGATCTGGTGTGCAGTCGGTGGATTTGCCTGTGCAAAGATCCTATTTTGGATCACAAATTGGAAAGAATTCCTGAAAGATCCGGGACAATTGATCGGATCGGATGGATTTGTAGTTTATGGAGGTATCATCGGTGGAATTTTGATCGGATGGCTGTACTGCAAGATCAAAAGACTCCGTTTTCTGGCGTATTTTGACCTGATCATGCCTTCTGTTGCGCTGGCACAGGGATTTGGACGTATCGGATGTTTGCTCGCAGGATGCTGTTATGGAAAAGAGACAGACAGTCCCCTGGCGATCACATTCACAAATTCTGATTTTGCGCCAAATCATGTAGCTTTGATCCCAACACAGATCTATTCCAGCCTGCTGGATTTTCTGCACTTTTTCTTATTGCTGTATGTGGCAAAGCATACAAAAGCGGAAGGAGAAGTGGCAGCCTGCTATCTGATCTTTTACAGCGTGGGACGATTTGTGATCGAGCTTTTCAGAGGAGATATTGAGAGAGGAAATGTAGGAATCTTTTCCACTTCCCAGTTCATCAGTATCTTTATTGCTGCGATAGGCGCAGCGCTCTGGTGTGCTGTTAAGAAACAAAGAATTTAACACTGAGAGAAAATAGTTGAATAAAAATGAGGATCTTTCAATAAGCTGTAACAAAGTGTTCATTTAAGGAGCATTATGTTTAGCTTGGAAGATTTTGATGCAAACTGCATAGAGATGCAGGAAGAAATCCCCGTCATTCGTGTTACGCCGTCAATCCCGCCGGCGCAGGACGAACAGTACGGGGATTTTATTTTAAAATATGCGCAGGAGAGGAAAGAGGAGTATGAGGATCAGCCGGATGCGAAGATCCTTTCGATCAATGAGTTGTTCGGTGTGTTGTACCTTCCTTTGAGCCAGGTGGGAACTTTGGAGATCAATTCCTATACCTATGCATCCTTTCCTAAGTGCTATACGTTTATGGATGTGGATGCGCTGAATGCAGCAGGGATCACGCGCCTGCAGGATCATCCTTATTTGAAGCTTCAGGGGGAAGGCACGGTGATCGCAGTGATCGATTCGGGGATTGATTATCAAAATCCGATTTTTCGGGAAGGAGACAGAAGCCGTATCGCCTATATCTGGGATCAGACGATTTTAGGAGATGAGGATGCGAGAGTTCCGTATGGAAAGGTATTTACGGGGGAGGATATCACGCGTGCGATCCATGCAGAACGTCCGGAAGAGATCGTACCTTCGGTGGATGAAAACGGACATGGGACAGCGGTGGCAGGACTGGCAGCAGGCAATTTCATGGCGGCTGAAAACTTTTCGGGAGCAGCTCCGAAAGCGACGATCATCGTGGTAAAGTTAAAGACAGCCAAAACTTATCTGAGAGAATTTTATCAGTATCCGCCGCAGGCACAGGTGTTTCAGGAAAATGATATTATGCTGGGAGTTGCCTTCGCAGTAAAGACAGCGAGAGAAATGGGAATGCCTGTTTCTGTCTGCCTGGGGTTGGGAAGTAGTCAGGGGGCACATATCGGAGACAGTGAACTGAGCAGATATTTAAATTATATCAATGAAGATTCGATGGTCTCAGTCTCTGTGGCGGCGGGAAATGAAGGCGCTGCACAGCATCATTATACGGCTGAGCTGAGCGGCGGAAGGGATCAGGATACGGTGGAGCTGCGGATTGGGGAACAGGAAGATGGATTTAATATGGAATTTTGGGGAGACCCGCCAGATGACTATGCGGTTTCTTTACAGTCACCGACCGGAGAAACCCTATATGTGAGCAGCTCCTTAGGAGCAGGAACACAAGAACTGAATTTTATTTTTGTGGAAACAAAAGTGCTGGTAAATTATGTGGGGCTGGAACGATTTACAGGAAAACAGCTGATCTATTTTCGATTTTTACAGCCTGCAGCTGGGATCTGGCGAATTTATGTCAGTAAAAAGGAGGGACAGGGTGGAAGGTTTCATATATGGCTTCCGGTGCAGGGGTTGATCGATGAGGAGACTTATTTTTTGGAATCGAATCCTTATGATACAGTGACTTCACCCGGAGATTCTGTGAGAAGCATCACTGCGACTGCGTATCAGTACAGAGACAATAGTCTGTATTTTCAGGCGAGCAGAGGGTTTACACCGGATGGACAGGTGACTCCGAATGTGGCTGCACCGGGAGTTGATCTGATCGTCCCGCTGCCGGGAGGAAGATTTGGAAATGCGTCGGGGAGCAGTCTTTCTGCGGCGATCACTGCGGGCGCGGCGGCTCTTTTGTTAGAGTGGGCGATCGTGAGAGGAAATCTTCCGTTTGCTTCTGGAAACAGCGTGCGGTTTTATTTTCAGAGAGGAGCTGTGCGCGAGGAGACGATGGAATATCCCAACCCTTTATGGGGATATGGGAGACTGGATCTGTATCATACGTTTGAGATCATTGGATAAAGCAGGATATAATCTAAAAAGACTCCCATGGATCTTCACTTGCTGTAAGTGATGATCTGTGGGAGTCTTTATGTTTTTTATATTAGGAAAAAATCCAGTTGTTTATTTACGATACACAAATGCCGGGAGTCCGTCTTCTCCACAAGGGATCTCTACATTACCCTGGATCAGTGGGCGGGCATAGCGAACAAAGTCTTCTGTGACATCGGAGCCATCTGCGGTGATCCATTCAGCCGGAACGGTCTTTTCTTCATTGCAGATCGCATTGACATCTTCAAGTCCGCATTCCATGCAGTAACTTCCGTCAGCGGCTTCTTTGCGAATGAAGGATACCATTTTTCCAGTCTCGCCGTTTAAAGCTGCCTGTACACCGAATGCGCCTGCAGCAACAGCTTCCTGCTGATCTGTTGCGGAGAGCATGGATGCGGAGCAGCGCTGGCTTACGTTTAACTCGACAGAGCGGGCTTTGACACCAAGGCGGTTGCGAACCAGATTTTCCAGATATTTACCGCATCCTGCCAGCATTTTGTGGCCAAAGCTGTCTGTACCAACATTGTTGTCATATTCGCAGATAAATGTGCCTTTATCATCGTGGATACCTTCGGATACACAGACGATGACGTTGCAGTTTTTCTCAAAAGCTTTCTCGACAGAGGCAAGGAAGGCTTCCTGATCAAATGCTGTCTCCGGAAGATAGATGAGCAATGGATTGTCACCGGTATATTTACGTGCTAAGGCAGCGGAAGCTGTGAGCCATCCTGCGTGACGGCCCATGATCTCGATGATCGTAACGGACTTTTTCTCATAGACATTGGCATCCAGAGTGATCTCGCGGACTGTGGAGGCTACATATCTGGCAGCGCTTCCAAAACCAGGAGTGTGGTCGGTATGTACCAGGTCGTTGTCGATCGTCTTAGGCTCGCCGATGATGCGGATATCGCTTCCGATCTGTGCAGCATAGCGGGAAAGTTTGCTCACGGTATCCATGGAGTCATTTCCGCCGATATAGAAGAACCAGCCGATGTTCATTTCTTCAAATTTGGCAAAAAGTTTCGGATAAACCGGATCTTCGAGTGATTCTGGGAGTTTGTAACGGCAGGAACCAAGATAAGCTCCAGGTGTGATCTTCAGACCGGAAAGTTTTTCGCCAGGGAGAGCTTCAGCGAAATCAAGGATCGTTCCGTTCAAAAATCCTTCGATTCCATTTACCATTCCATAGACGTGATCGATTTCCTCAGGATGACGCATTCCCTCGGAAACGACACCGTAAAGGCTGCTGTTGATAACTGCGGTAGGGCCGCCGGACTGACCGACGATCAGATTCTTTTTGGACATGAGATACCTCCTGTTGTTGTTTACTGATAATGTAATGTTTCGTGAAAATCACCGAATTTCCGAAACAGTTAGTTGGATTTATTATAACATATGCCAGTAAAACTGCAAGGTCTTTTGACGCGTGAGCGTAAACCTTTTAATGTTATGTTCGTGCCGTGAGATAGGTTTAGTCTTTAAAGAGAATGGGATTTGTGATATATTGGGAGTATGGGTGTTCGAAAGGCTAGAGGCAGCCGGAAAAGGAGCACCAACAACAGATCGGAAGAAGGAAAAAAGGATGCAGGATGCAAAATTAGAGCGGGCTTTGGAGATTTATTTTAAAAGGATGCCAGACGAAGGGGCGGATAAGGAATTTTTGGATGCAGAAAATCACCTCAAACGCCGGATACGCTCTGTGATGGAGATACTTTTGACGAAAGAGGACATAAATGCGATGGCATTTTTGGAACAGAAGGGATGGTTTGGCGAAAACGAAGTGGATCTTTTTATCCGGATGGCGAAGGAGAAAGGGAAACACCGCTCTTTGATCTGGCTGCTGCATCTGAAAGACGAAAAGTACGGATATCATGAGAAAGAATTCCTGCTGTAAATGTGATCGGAAACTGCAAGATTTCAGGATACAAGGTGGATATTATGGATAAAGAGATTCTGGGAAAAAAGATACTCCAAAACTGCAGAAATGAACTGTATCTGGATTTCCCATATTTGGACGGAGCATTTGCAAGTCTGGACTATGAAGCGGATACACAGATAGAAACGATCGGGACAGACGGCGAGAAAATTTATTTTCAGCCAGAGTTTCTTTTGAAAAAATATCTGGAAGATCCGGTATCCGTAAGGCGAGGCTATCTGCATATGCTGCTGCACTGCCTTTATCTTCATCTGTTTCAAGAGCCGAAGCTGTGCGTGGATGAGAACCTTTCTGCGCAGGAGCGCGAAGCGGAAAATAAAAAGATATGGCAGCAGTGGAATGAAAAATGTGATGATCTGGCGCAGGAGCTGATCGAGAAGGCTGCAAAGGAGAGCAAAAGTCTAAGGTATGAACATGGAGAGCCTGCGGTGAGGCAGACCGCATTTGACGATCACAGTCTCTGGCATCGAAAAAAGGGACATACCTCGACGGGTAGGAGAACAAAGGAAAAATGGGAACATATTTTGGCATATACGGCGCAGAACAAGGCCGGAAACCAGAGCAGGGCAGGAACCAGGAGTGATGACCGTCAGGAAGAACTGGACGAGATCTACAGAAGTAAATACGATTATCGGAAATTTCTGAAGCAGTTTTGCAGACTGCGGGAAGAAGTAGAGCTGGATACGGAGAGCTTTGACTACATTTTCTACCATTTCGGAATGGAGCAGTATGGGGATCTTCCATTGATAGAACCACTTGAATATAAGGAAGTCAATCGTCTGGAGGAGCTGGTGATCGCGATTGATACGTCAGGCTCCTGTTCCAGGGAGACGGTTCAGCGTTTCTTAGGAGAGACATACAGCATACTCAGTGAGAAAGAAAACTTTTTCAGAAAAATGAAAGTATATATCATTCAGTGTGACTGTTTTATCCAGAAGGTGGATGTTATCCACTCGGAGGAAGAATGGAAGGAATACAGTAGGAAGGTGACGATCCAGGGACGGGGCGGAACAGATTTTCGGCCCGTGTTTGAACTGATCGAGCAGGAGAAGAAAAAACGGGAGCTGACAAATTTACGTGCATTGATCTATTTTACGGATGGAGACGGGATCTATCCGAGGGAAAAGCCGGATTATGAGACGGCATTTGTATTCTTAAAGAGAACCGAGAAGATGCGGCTTGTACCGCCGTGGGCATTGCGGCTGATCACAAACACGAAATAGAAAATCACCGACAATGGGGTCGGGCAAAGGAGCAAAAAGATAATGAATATACAAGATGCCAAAAGAGAGATCAGTAATACATTGCGTGCATATCTTGCGAAGGATGAAAAGGGAAGATATACGTATCCTCTGGTGAGACAGAGACCGATCCTTTTGATCGGACCTCCGGGGATTGGAAAGACGGCGATCATGGAACAGGCGGCTGCAGAGTGCGGTGTGGGGCTTGTGGCTTACACCATCACGCATCACACAAGACAGAGTGCCATCGGACTGCCAAAGATCACCCAGAGGATTTACGGTGGGAAAGAGATGACAGTCACAGATTATACGATGAGTGAGATCGTGGCTGCTGTCTATGATCATATGGAACGCACAGGTCATAAGGAAGGTATTTTGTTTATCGATGAGATCAACTGCGTGTCAGAGACATTGGCACCAGCTATGCTTGCGCTGCTTCAGAATAAAACATTCGGAAGCCATAAGATCCCAGAAGGATGGGTGCTGGCAGCAGCTGGAAATCCGCCGGAATATAACAAATCTGTACGTGAATTTGATATTGTAACCTTAGACCGTGTCCGCAGGATGGAAATCGTACCAGACTGTGATGCCTGGCTGAAATATGCTAGGGAGCGAAATGTGCATCAGGCGATCCTCTCTTATCTTGCCATGAAAAAAGAACGCTTCTATATTGTAGAAAATACTGTGGACGGCAAATTTTTTGTGACAGCAAGAGGCTGGGAAGACCTTTCAAGATTGCTGCTCAGCTATGAGGCGTTGGGGATAGAGGTGGACAGCGAGCTGGTTGGACAGTTTTTGCAGCGCGAGGAGACTGCCAGAGATTTTACTGCTTATTATCAGCTTTACCGAAAATATGGCGCAGATTATGAGATCCCATCCATCCTAAGAGGGCAGATGGGAGAGAAAGAACAAAAAGAGAAAGAAAAAATGGCTGGAAGCGGCGGCTTTGAAGAACGCTTTGCGGTGGTGAATCTGGTACAAGCAGCTCTGAAAGAGACGCTGGCAGCATACGAGGAGGCAGATGTGCAGACAGCCAAGCTGTATGAAAGCCTTCTGCATTTGAAAAATCATTTGAAGGAAAAGGATGAAGTGGAGGCCATCGAGGAATTTGTGCAAAGTCAGAAAAAGAGTCTGGAAGTAAAGATCCAGATGGAATTGATCTCGATGAAAGAGCGAGACTGCCTTGATTCGGTACTCGAGAAGCTGGAAGCTTATGTGCTTGGCATAAAACAGGAGCATTGTCGCAGTGCAGAAGAAGGTTTTGCAAAGATACGATCATATTTTGAAAAAGAGGTGCAGCGCAGAAAAGAGCTGATCTGCCAAATGTCAAAACAGCTTGATCGGGCATTTGCGTTTATCCAAAACAGTTTTGGAGAAGAACAGGAGATGTTGCTCTTTGTCACAGGGATCACAGCGGATGCGCAGATGATCCACTTTATTGGGGAAAATGGATGTCCAGCCTATTTCAGATACAGCAGGATGCTTTTGCAGGATAAGGAAGAAAAAGAGCTTCAAAAGGCGTGCCTGCAGGAATTGAGTAGGATAGGCGGAGAATGATACCGTATTTACAAAACGGACCGATCTTTGCGGTATCATAAGAGGGATAAAAATCTCTTATATAAGGAAACCTGGAGAAATGGAGGAACTATGACAGAAAAGAAACCGAAAAAAAAGAAGACCGCAGGGGATATCATACTGAGTGTGATCCTGGTCGCGGCGATCGCTGTGTTCTGTTATGCGGGATATAATCTGTTTCATATTTATACAGAATATAAAAAAGGAACGGATGAATATAATCATATCACACAGATGGCAGTCACAGAGCGCGCTCCGGACGCAGAGGAAGCAGAACCATCTGAACCGGAAGGCCTCAAAGCGCCGATGGACATTGACTTTGGATCGCTGAAAAGTGTGAACGACGATGTGGTAGGCTGGATCTATGTGGAAGCACTTCCGGATATCAGCTATCCGATCGTGCAGGGGGAAGATAATGAAACCTATCTTCACAGAACCTATGAAAAGAATTATAATTTCGCAGGGGCGATCTTTGTGGATTATGAAAACAAAGGAGATTTCAGTGATTGCAATACATTGGTATATGGCCATAATATGAAAAATGGTTCTATGTTCGCACAGCTGAAGAAATTTTCGCAGGACAGTGAAACTTACAAAAAGAGTAAGTATTTCTGGATCTTTACCCCGGAAAAAAACTACAGATATGAGGTGATCTCTGCTTATACCACAGGTGTAAACAGCGATACCTATACCTTGTTTAAGGGACCGGGCGAGGAATTCCAGAAATATCTGCAAACGATCCGTGGATATTCGGATATTTCCGTGGATACGGAGGAGATGACGATCAAGGATAAGATCATCACACTATCGACCTGTACCGGAAACGAAGCGACACGCTATGTCGTGCAGGGAAAACGGGTAGATACGCTTGATGCAGGAAACTGATCCAAAAGCTAAAACAGTGATAAAAGAACGGAGGGCATGGAATGTCAGCAGAAGTTGAAAGATTACAGGAACTGATCGATAACTATGACAACATCGTATTCTTTGGCGGTGCGGGAGTTTCCACGGAGAGTGGGATCCCGGATTTTAGAAGTCAGGACGGGCTGTATCATCAGAAGTATGATTATCCGCCGGAAACCATTCTCAGTCATACGTTTTTTATGCGCAGACCGGAGGAATTTTATAAATTTTACAGGGATAAGATGCTCTGTGACACGGCGAAGCCAAATGCAGCGCATTTAAAACTGGCAGAGCTGGAACAGTCCGGAAAACTGCGGGCAGTGGTCACGCAGAATATCGACAACCTGCACCAGATGGCTGGAAGTCAGAAGGTTTTTGAGCTTCATGGCAGTGTGTACCGCAATTATTGTATGAAATGTCACAGATTCTATGGATTTGCACATATGAAAGCCTCATCGGATGTACCGAGATGTGAATGCGGAGGCATCATCAAACCGGATGTGGTGCTCTATGAGGAAGGCTTAGATGATCAGACGATCCAGGGATCGATCAAAGCGATCAGTGAGGCACAGGTTTTGATCATCGGAGGGACTTCTCTGGCAGTATATCCGGCGGCCGGGTTGATTGATTATTTTCGGGGGGAACACCTGGTAGTGATCAATAAATCCCCGACTCCGAGAGATCAGCATGCAGATCTGCTGATCCAGGAGCCGATCGGAGCGGTATTTGCACAGATACGATGCTGAATTCGCAGATCGTTTTTTGGCACTGCAAGCCATTGCAATTATGGATGATCCTGGGGCGTGCAGCCTTGGGATCCGGAATATAAGACAGAAAGGGAATAACAGGTATGGGACTTCTCTATGAAGTGGGTGATATCGTCACCTTAAAAAAATTGCATCCCTGCGGGAGCAGAGATTGGGAAATTTTGAGAGTGGGAGCAGATTTTCGCTTGAAATGTGAGGGATGTGGACATCAGATCATGGTTCCTCGCAAGATGGTAGAAAAAAATACAAAAAATCTTGTAAAAAAAGAAAAATAGGACTTTACAGAGCGGAAAAATTGTGCTAGAATTAAAAATCGTGATATATTTTATATCCTTGCTCTTTGACAGGCAAAGGGCCAACAGACCATAAGGAGGTAAAGCAAGACATGAACAAGTACGAGTTAGCATTAGTTGTTAGTGCAAAAGTTGAAGACGAAGTACGTGATGCAGTTGTTGAGAAAGCAAAAGGATACATCACACGCTACAACGGCACTATCACTGATGTAGAAGAATGGGGCAAGAAGAAATTAGCTTACGAAATTCAGAAAATGCATGAAGGCTTCTACTATTTTATTCAGTTTGAAGCAGACGCACAGTGTCCTGCAGAAGTTGAAAGACACGTTCGTATCATGGACAATGTGATAAGATACTTAGTCGTAAGAAAAGACGCATAATCGATCTTATACAGAGTGAATTTTAGAAGGTACCAT
>CAZSTD010000064.1:11885-12947 GCA_964609645.1 uncultured Blautia sp. | reverse complement strand
AAGAAAAGGACATGAAAGTGATAGTCCTTTGCTGTTTGAAGAGTATCGTTGATTTATCAAAGAAATCAGGATCTATGGCCGGCTTTGGCGTATATGTATAAAAATAACGAACCATAAGAAAATCTTAAGAATTTGTCCCTTTCAAATTAAGATCTATTCGTTATTATGATAATGACCTGAGAAGATAGAAAAGATAAAACATGGAGATACTTGAGTATCAGGCCAATGAGGGAGGTGTATAAAGTGGCGAATATTTTGGTCTGCGATGATGACAAAGATATCGTGGAGGCGATCAGCATTTACTTGGAGCAGGAAGGTTATCAAGTGTTGAAAGCCTACGATGGGATAGAAGCGATCGAGGCTTTGCACAGCCAGCAGATAGATTTGCTGATCATAGATATCATGATGCCAAAGTTAGATGGCATTCGGGCTACTTTGAAGATAAGAGAGGAAAATCCGTTGCCGATCATTATCCTTTCGGCAAAATCAGAGGATGCGGATAAGATCTTGGGCTTAAATGTGGGAGCGGATGATTATGTGACGAAGCCGTTTAATCCGTTGGAACTGGTGGCCAGAGTAAGATCGCAGATCCGAAGGTATACAAGACTTGGTGCGGCAGTGCAGAAAGAGAGTGCACATATCTATGAGACCGGTGGTTTGAGTGTCAATGATGATCTGAAAGAAGTAAGGGTGGACGGTGAGGTGGTGAAATTAACACCGATCGAGTATAACATCCTGCTTTTACTGATCAAAAATCAGGGGCGTGTATTTTCCATCAATCAAATCTATGAAAATATCTGGAATGAGGAAGCGGTGGCGGCGGATAATACCGTTGCGGTACATATCCGTCATATCAGAGAAAAGATTGAGATCAATCCGCGGGAGCCACGGTATCTGAAAGTAGTGTGGGGACTTGGCTATAAGGTAGAGAAACTTTGACAAGGATCGCACTCTAAGTGCCTGTGATATTTTATAGAAGTATGAAAATATAAAAAAGAGATATGTGAAATGTAGAAGAAAATAGAATAAAGATCACATAAGGATCACATAAAGATCACATAA
>CAZSTD010000064.1:0-11785 GCA_964609645.1 uncultured Blautia sp. | reverse complement strand
ATAAAGATCACATAAGGATCACATAAAGATCACATAAAGATCGTGTGGGATAAGAAAGGGACAGATGATCATGAAGGAGAAAGGATATAGGAGCAATTTTGCAAAAGGTTTCTGGATCTTGATCGCGCATATCGCGGTCGTAGCATTGGCGTTGTGCGCAGGGATATTTTTGACTGCCTATGAAAAAGGAGTACGCCTGGAGGACAGCGGAAAAAGCTATATAGAGTCCAGCGAATTTGCGAACGATGTCACAGAAAATGGATACGAGATCATGAATCGTATTGCATACAAGAAGACAGCAAAATTTCTGGAAAGTGCGGATGAGCTGGCAGTGATCGACCTCAAAGAGTTTCAAGAAAATGGAGAAAATAGCACTTGCCTGCCGAAACTTTCTATGGAAAACACTTCTGGGGTGGCTTATAGAGTAAAAGACCTTTTGGAATGGGAAGAAAACTGGGAAGGGTTATCTTCCATCTCTTATGAGTATAGTTGGGAGGCGGATCCCTTGATCCGCTGTGATGCAAACGATGGAAGCAGCACGTATTTTTACTGGTCTGATTTTAGAGAACAGATTGCAGATGGTCGTCTGAAGATAGATCTTAACAGAGATTTTTGGATCATAGATGATCTGGAAAATGGAAAATCTGATTTTTCCAGGCTGACAGATGCTGCAAAGATCAAAGAGATATGGGAAGAAATGAGTTACTATGGATACGATAGTGATTGTAATATCGGGACAGTTACAGACACTCAGACCAATATCAGCTATATGGGCTGTTATCCAACTGTAGTCAACTCTATGGAGGAGAAATTTGCACCACAGGGAGCTGAAAATCTGCTCGACGCGGTAAATGCAAGCAGTGTATGGAATGGAAATGTAGCAGAGGCGTATGAACAGCTGGGCAAAGTCCTCAACTGTATCCGTGAGGTAAAAAACGGTCAGAATGTTTCTCAGGAAAGTGAGGGCGTTACTTATCTTTTGGCGGATAAGGAGACCGGTGAGATCTGTACTAATGATGAGGCATATAACAATTATGCACAGCTTGAACAGAACCTGAAAAAAATAGAGCAGGAAAAGGCTTACGTGATCATTTATCCGCAGTTAGAAAAGTGTGTTACGAATATCTCATGGATCCAGGAAAATGGTGATCTGCAGGTTTGGGATCATACAGCACAGACGTGTTTTGACGGAATGGATTATGTTTTTGCAGTCTGTGTGGATACTGGATCAGAGGCATTTGCTGCCAAAGTGGACGAGTATGGTACTTACACAGGCAGGATGATCCCATCTTTGTGTGGAGCTATGGCAGCGGTAGTCTTTCTGCTGATCAGTCTTATCTGGCTGACTGCTGTGGCTGGAAGAAGACCTGGAGATGAAGAACTTTATTTGAATCTTTTTGACAGATGGTATACGGAAATCGCCGCAGGGGTCGTGATCTGTGTTTGGGGCTTTGGATTCATGGGTATAGCCATGGTTGTAATGCACTGTCTGGGAGGTACTCTTGCTCAGATCTTTGGGATTGCGCTCATAGACGGAGTATATACGATCGCATGGTTTATGATTGGATACCTCAGCCTTGTGAGAAGGATCAAAGCAGGAACTTTATGGGAAAATAGTTTGCTTAGAGTAGTGCTTAGATGGATCGCGAAATGTTTCCACAGATGTGGAAAAATGATCAGTGGATTTGTGGAAATCTTCTCGAGAAATACCAGCACGAAGTTGAAAATATTGCTGGCAGGAGCAGTCTTTTTACTGCTGCAGTTTTTCTGCCACGGAATAGTTTTTAACGGAGGCGCGGAGATGCTCTTTTTCCTTTTTGGTGTGGATGCAGCAGTTATGATCTACTTGGTGCGAAAGGCAGATGGCAGAGACCTTCTTTTGGATGGCGTGAAACGGATCAGTGATGGGGAAATACAGTATAAGGTTCCGTTGGAAAAACTTACTGGATCTGACAAGAAGATGGCAGAGTACATCAACAATATCGGTTCCGGTCTGGATGCGGCGGTGGAGAATAGCTTAAAAAAAGAACGAATGCAGACAGAGCTGATCACGAATGTTTCCCATGATCTAAAGACACCTCTGACTTCTATCATCAACTATGTGGATCTGTTGAAGCGGGAAAATATACAGGATCCAAAGATCCAAGGTTATCTGAAGATTTTGGACGAGAAATCTCAGAGGTTAAAGGTTCTCACGGAGGATGTTGTGGAAGCATCCAAGGCGAGCACAGGAAACATCAAGTTTGAGATGAATGACATTGATTTTGTCGAGATGGTTCAGCAGGTCATCGGAGAATTTGAGGAGAAATTTCAGGAAAAAAATCTCACAATGATGGTGCATTTTGCAGATGAACCATCTATGATCTATGCAGATGGGCAGCGTTTGTGGAGAGTCCTGGAAAATATTTTTGGAAATGTTATAAAATATGCGATGGAAGGAACCAGAGTGTATGCAGAGGTAAAAAACAAAGATAAGAAAGTGACCTTTTCGCTGAAAAATATTTCTGCACAGCCATTAAATTTCTCAGCAGATGAACTGACGGAACGCTTTATCAGAGGTGACGTAGCGCGAAACACAGAAGGAAGCGGACTGGGGCTTTCAATCGCCAAGAGCTTGACGGAATTGCAGGGCGGTGAATTTAAGCTGTATCTGGATGGAGATCTGTTTAAAGTGATGATCACCTTTGCTGTGAAAGAGAAAACATTATAGTAACTTTATTGTAGGGATAAAAAAGACCGTTTGCAAAAAATGTGTAGTATCATATTGCAAATGGTCTTTTTTTTGACCGCTCTGGCTGATAAAATAATAAAATAAAACAATAAGATAAAATGATAGAATAAGATAACAGATGAAAAATAGTAAGAATAAACAGATGTTAAGAAATTTTGGAGAAAAGGAGAAATATTTGGATGAAGTACAGTTTTGACAGCAGAGTGAGATTTAGTGAGACAGGTGAGGACGGAAGACTGACCTTGCCGGGAGTTTTAAATTATTTTCAGGATTGTTGTATGTTTCATGCGGAATCTGTTGGATTGGGATTAAATGCGCTGAGAGAAAAGGACAGAGTGTGGGTGTTGTCTTCCTGGCAGGTGATCGTGGAGGAATATCCAACACTGGGAACACAGATCAAGGTATCGACCTTGCCGTATGAATTTAAAGGATTTTTGGGACTTCGTAATTTTACGATAGAAACGGCCGATGGCAGAAGGATCGCCTGGGCAAATTCTGTGTGGACGCATCTGGCGATCAGCAATGGACTGCCGGTTCGGTTGAAGGCGGAAGATATGGAGCCATATGGACTTTGCGACAAACTGGATATGGATTATGCACCGCGAAAAATGAAGCTTCCGGTTGAGATGGTGCAGCAAGGATCGTTTGCTGTACAAAAGCAGCATCTTGACAGCAACCATCATGTTAATAACTGCCAGTATGTGTGCATGGCTGCGGATTTTCTCCCGGAGGATTTTAAGATCTTGCAGACACGTGCGGAATATAAGATGCAGGCAAAGCTGGGGGATGTCCTTTACCCGAAAGTTTGCGAAGATATGGAAGTTGGGAAAGTGACGGTCTCTTTGGATGATCAGGAAGGAAGACCGTACGCAGTTGTGGAATTTACTAGGAAGCCATTGTAAGGGTATGCTGCGAACCAAAATGTTGAGATGGGGCAGTGTGAAAAATCTGACACATACAAGTTGGTACATGTACCGTACAAGTGTTATAATACAGATACCAAATATTACTGCCTATCTTCACTCTGTACAGTGGGATCATAGACAGGCAGAGTCATTAAAAAAGGAGAAGTGGAAAACATGCTGGAAAAATTAAAAGAAGAAGTTTACAAAGCAAATATGGATCTGCCGAAATATGGGCTTGTTACCTTTACATGGGGAAATGTCAGTGGGATTGACAGAGAGGCAGGACTTTTTGTGATCAAACCAAGTGGGGTAGACTATGATCTTCTGACACCAGACGATATGGTTGTTATGGATCTGGAAGGAAATAAAGTAGAGGGAAAATATAACCCGTCCTCCGATACTGCAACACATCTGGAATTATATAAAGCATTTCCGAACATTGGCGGTGTAGTTCACACACATTCTTCATGGGCAACAAGCTGGGCACAGGCTGGCAGAGGAATCCCATGTTATGGAACAACACATGCAGATTATATGTATGGGGAGATCCCATGCGCACGCTGTCTGGAGGGTGCAGAGTTTGACGAATATGAGAAAAACACAGGTCTTCTGATCGTTGACCTTTTTAAAGATAAAGATTATGAGGCAGTGCCAGCGGTACTGTGCAAAAATCATGGACCGTTCTCCTGGGGAAAAGATGCACATGAAGCAGTGCACAATGCAGTTGTATTAGAAGAAGTTGCAAAGATGGCAGCTCGCTGTGAAATGATCAATCCTCAGGTAAAACCAGCTCCGCAGGAATTACAGGATAAGCACTATTACAGAAAACATGGTGCAAACGCATACTACGGACAGGGAAAATAATGATATTATAAAAGATAAAATCTTCTGCTAAGAGAGGGAATTTTTCTGGCAGAAGATTTTTTTGTCTGCATTGACCTTCCGAGGGGATAAGGGTACAATGATTGACAGGTAAATGTGTATGCAGGATGTTTGCCTAAAAAATATGAAGGATCTTGTCAACTACCCATCGCCTAAAGGCAGTGGGTTTCCGTCCATGACAAACGAAAGGATTTATTTATGAATTATCAAAAGATTAAAATAAGCGTCGAAGGTTATAAAGAGACAGGGGATTTGTATACCTATTTGTTGGATAATTCTCCGGAAATGCATCCAAACAGAAAACGACCGGTGGTTGTGATCTGCCCGGGTGGTGGATATGCGATGACTTCTGACAGAGAGGCAGAGCCAATCGCGATACGGTATTTATCCAAAGGATATCATGCGGTGATCCTTCGTTATAGTGTAGAGCCTGCCAGATATCCGCTGGCACTTCTGCAGCTTGCCAAGTCTGTGGCATTTTTGAGAGAACATGCGGAAGAATACCATATTGACGCAGAGAAGATCATTGTGCAGGGATTCTCGGCAGGAGGACATCTGGCAGCAAGCCTTGGTGTGTTTTGGAAAAAGGATTTTATCGCAGAGGCGTTGGGTGTGAACTCTGAGATGGTGAAGCCAAACGGAATGATCTTAAGCTATCCGGTCATTACATCCGGTGAATTTGCACATAAGGGTTCTTTTGAGTGCTTACTGGGGGATGAACACGAAGATCTGGAAAAACGAAAAGAGCAGTCTCTTGAGTTTCAGGTGACAAAAGACACACCACCGACTTTTTTATGGCACACGATCAGCGATGACTGTGTTCCGGTAGAAAACACGCTGTTATTCTTCCATGCTTTGCGGGTAAATAAAGTCCCTGTGGAAATGCATCTTTACCCTGTGGGCGGACATGGACTCAGCCTTGCGACAGAGGAGACAAGTCATGAGGATGGCGGATGCATACAGAAGGAATGTCAGTCTTGGATGGAACTGGCCTGCAAGTGGCTGGAGACGATCTGAATTGATAGTTGCTTCGTTATGGAAGAATCTTTTTTAGTAAAAATATATCGTTTGATTTGTAAAGGCGGCAGTTGTGCCGCCTTTATTATTTATGGTATACTAAAGAGTAAAACATTTATTTGAAATATCTTCTGAAAAGCAGAAAGACCAAGACTTGTTGATGGAAAGAAATGCGAATAAATGTGAAGAAACTGATAATCATTAAAGTTTTTTAAGAACTAGATAACAAAGCAAAAGAAATGGAGATCATATGATAGAATTAGGAAAAAAACAGATACTAAAAGTAGTAAAATCTGTAGATTTTGGAGTATATCTGGCAGAGGATATGCAGGCAGATGCGAAGAACAGAGTACTTCTTCCGGCGAAACAGGTTCCAGAAGGAACGAAAGAGGGAGATAGCTTAGAGGTATTTATCTACAAAGACTCACAGGATCGTCTGATCGCAACGACAAAAGAGCCGAAACTGCAGGTGGGACAGACAGCACTCCTCACGGTATCTCAGGTTACAAGGATCGGTGCATTCCTTGACTGGGGATTAGAAAAAGATCTTCTGCTTCCATATCATGAGCAGACCTTAAAAGTAAGAGAAGGAGAAGAAGTTCTCGTTGCGCTTTACGTGGATAAGAGCAGCCGTCTTTGTGCAACTATGAAAGTATATCATTATCTTTCCACCAGAACACCTTATGTAGTGGGAGATATGGTGAAGGGACGTGTCTATGAGATCAGCGAAAGATTTGGTGTGTTTGTGGCAGTGGATGATAAATATTCTGCACTGATCCCGGCAAGAGAAGCAAAAGGAAAATATCGACCGGGTAAGGTCTTGGAACTGCGCGTGAGCGAAGTAAAAGAAGATGGAAAAATGAATGTCACAGATCGTCAGAAAGCGTACCTGCAGATCAATGAAGACGCAGAAATGGTCATGGATATCATCAATGAATTTGCAGGTGTGCTTCCATTTGATGACAAAGCATCTCCGGAAGTGATCCAGAGAGAGTTTGGACTGAGCAAAGGTGCATTCAAACGTGCGATCGGTCATCTGATGAAGGAAGGAAAAGTAGAGATCAAAGATAAAAAGATCTATGCGAAATAAATGAAGTTAAGTTAAAATGCCGGGGCTTAAAATCAAACGAGTTGATTTTTGGCCCTGGCGTTATCATACAAAAAATAAAAAAGAACAGGAGGCAGTGACGGTGAATTTTACACATCTTCATGTCCATACAGAGTACAGTCTACTGGATGGTTCTAATAAGATCAAAGAATACGTTGCGCGGGTCAAAGAACTTGGCATGGATAGTGCGGCGATCACAGACCATGGCGTGATGTATGGAGTGATCGATTTTTACCGCGCAGCTAAGGCAGAAGGGATCAATCCGATCCTGGGCTGTGAGGTTTATGTGGCACCGGGCTCGCGATTTGACCGTGAAGTGGGAAGTGGCGATGACAAGTATTATCATCTGGTTCTTTTGGCTGAAAATAACCAGGGCTACAGCAATCTGATGAAAATTGTGTCGAAGGCGTTTACCGAGGGATTTTACTATAAGCCGAGGGTAGACCTAGAGCTGCTGCGAGAGTACCACGAAGGGATCATTGCGTTGAGTGCGTGTTTGGCCGGTGAAGTTGCGAAGTATCTTCAGAGAGGAATGTATGAAGATGCGAAGGCAGCAGCGCTGCGCTATCAGGATATTTTTGGAAAAGGAAATTTCTTTTTGGAACTGCAGGATCATGGCATTCCAGAACAGCAGATGGTAAATCAGGAACTGCTGCGGATGCATATGGAAACAGGGATCGATCTGGTAGCGACCAATGATGTGCATTATACGACTGCACAGGATGCAGATCCGCATGATATTTTGCTGTGTCTGCAGACGAACAAGAAACTGGCAGATGAAGATCGTATGCGCTATGATGGCGGACAGTATTATGTGAAATCGCCTGAGGAGATGGCGCAGCTTTTTCCATATGCATTGGAAGCACTGGAAAATACACATAAGATCGCGCAGAGATGTCACGTGGAGATTGAATTTGGCGTGACAAAATTGCCTAAGTATGATGTTCCAGAAGGATATACTTCCTGGGAATATCTGAACAAGTTATGCTTTGATGGACTGGAGGAGCGCTATCATCCGGTGACGGAGGAGTTGAGATCTCGTTTGACTTATGAATTATCCACCATCAAAAATATGGGATATGTGGATTATTTCCTCATTGTATGGGATTTCATCAAATATGCCCGTGACCATGACATTATCGTTGGTCCGGGACGAGGTTCAGCGGCCGGAAGTCTGGTTGCATATACGCTCGGGATCACGCAGCTAGACCCAATCAAATATGATCTGCTGTTTGAGCGTTTTTTAAATCCAGAACGAGTTTCTATGCCGGATATTGACGTGGACTTTTGCTTCGAGAGAAGGCAGGAAGTGATCGATTATGTGCGCCGTAAATACGGCGATGACTGCGTCGTTCAGATTGTTACATTTGGTACGCTGGCAGCTCGCGGTGTGATCCGAGATGTCGGTCGTGTGCTGGATATGCCGTATGCCCAGGTGGATACGATCGCAAAGATGATCCCGCAGGAATTAAATATCACGATCGACAAAGCATTGAAGATGAATCCTGAGTTGAGGAAAGTATATGAGGAGCAGGAGGAGGTTCGTCATCTGATCGACATGGCGAAACGTCTGGAAGGTCTTCCGAGACATACTTCTATGCATGCAGCGGGGGTTGTGATCAGCCAGAAAGATGTATCGGAGTATGTTCCTCTTTCTAAGGCGCAGGATGGTTCGATCGTAACACAGTTTACGATGACGACCTTAGAAGAATTGGGACTTCTGAAAATGGATGTGCGAATTGTTCACTAACGAAATACTCCAGAAATGGAAACAAGTTAGTGGAGTAAGGAAATGAAATATTGAAGTATAGTTGGTTCAAAAATGGCTAGAGCCTGCCTGCTAGAAAAGATAAAGTAAAGAACTTACTTAACTATCTATTCGATTAGAGTGGTGAAATTCCACTTGTTGGGTAAATGTCGATACCCAATCCCCTAATACTCCGTTATGCTGTTTGGTCTTAATGCCAAATGGTATAAAGCACGGTGAAGTCGGCTGAAAAGCACCTAAATGGCTGAAATATATAAGTAATATTGGTACAAAAGTGGCTAGAGCCCACCTGTATGAAAGTATAAAGTAAAAAGTATGGTGACGAAGTAAGTCGGGGGTCCTTAAGATGATATTTTAGAATTGTTAGTATAGACCGAAGCATTAACTGCTGAGGTCGTATGAGAATGATAAAATGCAAAAATCCCATTGCGAAGCAATTTTAAATGGATTTTTGCGTTGTAACTGTGAAGGTACTGAACAGTTGCAACTCTTTAAAATGTAATATGCCTACACACCAGGAACTACCGTATGAAAGGCTCGTAATTTAGAGACCCTGACGAAAGTTGGGTTGTCCCTGTAGGGATTTTAGTCGCAGTAATCTTATTGTCCATTGAGATTACTGTACTTAACCAGTAAGGGTTAAGTGTTCTAATTCCATTCGACTAACGGGAGAAAGAATGGCTAACGGGTTAAAGGTAGAGGCTAAGTTACAATAATAAAGGATAGAGTAGATGGAACAATTGAACCCTAAAAGAAAATGCTAATGCTATTAAGAGCAGATGTTTCTAATAAGCAGGAAATGACTTGTGAATTTAGGGGGCAGCAGCCCGTAGTAGTGATGAAGCGGAGTAATGTCCGTGGAGCGAAGGGGCATAGTCGTAGATTAGAATATTGTAAGATAAGTTTAATTGTTAAGGTAGCCGTTGTGCGAAACGAACTAACCATGTTTTAAAGTGTCACGGAGGTGATGCCAGTGGGGACAAAACTTAACAGGGTTCCAAGAAATGAAAAGGAACTTAATAAACTTTTACAAGACATTTATGTGACGGCTAAACAGAACTATGAAAATGACAAAGAAAGCAACTTTACTGGTATATTGGAGATAATCGCTTCAGAACCTAATATAGTATCAGCAATCCATAAAATCAAAGCCAATAAAGGCAGTCATACTGTCGGAGTTGATGAAAAGGAAATCAATGATTACTTAAATAAGGGATTTGATGAAGTCATAGAAGATGTGAGAACAAAACTATATGATTATCATCCTGATATGGTGCGAAGAGTTTGGATACCAAAACCAGGAAAGACTGAAATGCGACCACTTGGAATACCAACAATTATCGATAGAATAATACAAGAATGTGTAAGAAATATCTTAGAGCCAATTGCAGAAGCACAGTTCTTCGAACATTCTTATGGGTTTCGTCCCATGAGGTCTGCTGATATGGCAGTGGCAAGAATTAAACAGATAAACTTCACAGCAAAATGTTATTGGGTTGTCGAGGGAGACATCAAAGGTTTCTTTGATAATATCGACCACAATGTTATGATTAACAGTATGTGGAACCTTGGCATTCGTGACAAAAGAGTTCTTAGTATTATAAAACAAATGCTTAAAGCAGGAGTTATGGAAGAATGTAGCAGAAGTGAATTAGGAACACCACAAGGTGGAATAATTTCACCATTACTTGCAAACATCTACCTAAATCGTTTCGATAATTATATGACTGGTGACTTTGAAAGAAAGAAACTAAGAAAAACCTATAGCCGAAGAGATGGTGAGATAGCATCTATGAGAAATCATAGTAATCTTAAAACTTGCTATTATGTCAGATATGCAGATGACTGGGTTATCCTAACGGATAGCAAAAGAGATGCAGAAAGACTTAAATATAAGGCGAAAAGGTATCTAAAAGACACATTGAAATTGGATTTATCAGAAGAAAAAACATTGATTACCAATGTATGTAGCAACCCTATTAAGTTTTTAGGTGTTGAAATTCGAATGGTAAAGAAAAACGGAAGATTAGTTAATAAGGTTTCACCCGAAAGGGAAAGATTTCAAAGAAAAATGAAAGATTTAAGTCGAGAACTATTCTACATTAGGAAAACTTCCACATTAGATAGGGAAAGGCTTATACAGAACATAACAAGGGTCAATGCAATAATTGTAGGTCTAATAAATTATTACAGTATGTGCGACCAGATTAGTGTGGTGATTAGGAAATATGCTTGGTTGTTGAAATATACCGCATATAAATCATTAAAACGGTATGGCGGTCAATGGGTTAGAGCTAATGAAGTTTCAAATCTTATCGGTTTGCATAGTGGGCATAAAGCACACATACCAGCAATCAAATATAAAGATATGTATATTGGAATAACTGACATAAATTTTGCCAAATGGGACAACCCAAGGTTAAAGAAACAAGAAGAAAATCCATATACACCCGAAGGTAGGGAACTTTATAATAAAAGAATGAGAAAGAAAGGATTAAAAGTCAGAACGGATGAAGTTAATTCGACTGACCATGCATTATTCATAAGAATGAGCAAACATCCTTTATATAACTTCGAATACTTTATGAATAGACCATACACATACAATAGAGACAAGGGGAAATGTAAGATTTGCGGAGGGTTCGTAGAACCAAATGAAGCAAGATTTCATCATGTCGATAAAAAGTTGCCAATGGACAAAATAAACAAGGTCAAAAACCTTATAACAGTTCACAAATATTGTCATGATTTAATTCATAGTGATAAAGAGCCAAACAGTCTGTCAGAAAAAACTTTAAAAACTTTAGGTAAATACCGAAAGAAATTAAACTAAATGATTATTATGCGTCAAATTATAATAATCAATTCTGACAATATTTGAAAGTAGGTCACCGAAGCCTACTTATCTACGATGGAACGCCGTGTGCGGTGAAAGTCGCACGCACGGTGTGAAGTGGGGGAAAACGACCCGTAACAGGTAATGCTGATGGAGTTCGTTACCTATCACTATTTCCTTGGACTTCGTACGCTTACTGTGATCCAGAATGCGGTCAAATTGATCCAGAAGGATGCAGGTGTAGTGCTCGATATGCAGAAGATTGATTATAACGATAAAAAGGTTTTGGATTCTCTTGGCACTGGACGCTCCGACGGTGTATTCCAGTTGGAGAGTGCAGGGATGAAAAACTTCATGAAGGAGCTGAAACCGCAAAGCTTAGAAGATGTGATCGCGGGAATCTCCTTGTATCGCCCCGGTCCTATGGACTTCATTCCAAAGTATATTCAGGGTAAAAATCAGTCGGATACGATCCGTTATGATTGCCCTCAATTAGAGCCGATCTTACAGCCAACTTACGGATGTATTGTGTATCAAG
>CAZSTD010000063.1:2250-12957 GCA_964609645.1 uncultured Blautia sp. | reverse complement strand
CAGGCAAGTATCTGTGCATCTACAATGTCCCTGATGGCAGCTGGTGCACCGATCAGCAAACCGGTAGCTGGTATTTCCTGCGGTCTGGTAACAGGAGACACAGACGATGACTACATCGTTCTGACAGATATCCAGGGACTGGAAGACTTCTTTGGAGATATGGACTTTAAGGTAGCTGGTACTCATGACGGTATCACAGCGATCCAGATGGATATCAAGATCCATGGACTGACAAGACCGATCGTAGAGGAAGCGATCAGACGTACAAAAGAAGCAAGAGAGTATATCCTGACAGAAGTTATGGAAAAATGCATCGCTGCTCCGCGTACATCTGTAGGTGAATTTGCACCGAAGATCATCCAGATCCAGATCGATCCGCAGAAGATTGGTGATGTTGTTGGTCAGAGAGGAAAAACGATCAATACGATCATTGAGCGCACTGGCGTGAAGATCGATATCACAGATGAAGGTGCTGTATCTATCTGTGGTGTGGATAAAAAAGGCATGGAAGATGCTGCAAATATGGTGAAGATCATTGCAACAGATTTCGAAGCAGGACAGATTTTCGCAGGAAAAGTTGTCAGCATCAAAGAGTTCGGTGCGTTTGTTGAGTTTGCACCGGGTAAAGAGGGAATGGTTCACATTTCCAAGATCTGTAAAGAGAGAATCAACCGTGTTGAAGATGTTCTTACATTGGGAGACAAAGTTAAGGTTGTATGCCTTGGCAAGGATAAGATGGGAAGAATGAGCTTCAGCATGAAGGATGTACCGGAAGAAGCGTAAATAATATGAGATATCACAATATTACCAAGGACGATATGCTTAATGGGGACGGGCTTCGTGTAGTTCTCTGGACCGCAGGATGCAATCATTGCTGTCGTGAGTGCCAGAACCCTGTCACCTGGGATCCAAATGGCGGTTTGCCTTTTACTGCGGCGGAGCGCGAGGAGATTTTTGGAGAACTGGATAAGGATTACGTGAGTGGGATCACATTTTCTGGTGGAGATCCACTGCATCCGGCGAATATCACTGAGGTAACAGCCTTTGCGAAGGAAATCAGAAAGAAATATCCAGGCAAGACGATCTGGCTTTATACAGGCTTTTTGTGGGAAGAGATCTGTAAAGAGGAGATCGTGCGTTATCTGGATGTCTGCGTAGATGGTGAATTCGAGGCGGAGAAGAAGGATCTTTCTCTGAGATGGAAAGGTTCCAGTAATCAGAGAGTGATCGATGTTCCAAAAACTCTGCATGAAGGAAAAGTTGTATTGCATAAAGATTAAAATTCAGCAGGCAGTAGGGCATGCATGGCATGTCAGGACTGCCTGTTTGAGTTTCTATGTATCCGTTAAGAAGCTGTCGGAGGCAGGTTCTGTGGATATAGAAAATAAGATGGATGCTCTGCTATTTTATCGAGAAAAGGGATCATCCACGGACAAATGTTAGTGAAAAGGCAGGAGAGATGAATGAAGAGAATTGCAAAATTTCATAAGGTAAGTAAAGAACGTTTTACAGCCGACTGGATGGACACCTTTGCAGGAACAGCGGAGGATGCGGCTAAGATTTATGAAACGATCCGTCTGCCGCGCAGAGCAACTGCAGGCAGTGCAGGATATGATTTCTTTGCGCCGGTAGAATTTACATTAGGACCAGGTGAGACTGTGAAGATCCCAACAGGGATCCGCGTGGAAATACAGCAGGAATGGGTGCTGAAATGTTATCCAAGAAGCGGTCTGGGATTTAAATATCGTCTGCAGCTGAACAATACCGTAGGAATCATTGACAGCGACTATTTTTATTCTGACAATGAAGGTCATATTTTTGCAAAGATCACAAACGATACAAACGAAGGAAAAACTCTGACAATCCCGGCAGATACCGGTTTTATGCAGGGAATCTTTGTGGAATACGGCATTACTGTGGATGATGATGCGACAGAGATCCGAAACGGCGGACTTGGAAGCACAACAGGAAAGTGATCTAAAGATCTTTATCTATTGGAGATGCAGTAACTCTAATTAATCTAATCAAAGAAGTCGCCTTATATCCCACTGCTAAAGCAAGGGGCTTTACGGCAATATGAGGTAAAACGGAGAGATAAGAATATTTTCTCTTTACGTTTTACCTTTTCTTTGATATAATAGTTTGAGAATCAAAATATTTGTGATTCATAAGAAATTGTAATGGATAAAAAAATATCAGATCAGTCTGCTTAAAAAAGAAGAAATAGCAAAGAGGAGAATAAAAAATGATCATTGAACCGAAAGTAAGAGAATATATCTGTACAACCGCACATCCGACCGGATGCGCCAAAAGTGTCCGTTTACAGGCAGAATATGCCTGTAAGCAGGGGAAAGTAGAGGGAACTAAAAAAGCGTTGATCATCGGCTGTTCTACAGGATACGGGTTGGCATCCAGGATCTGTGCACTGGAAAACTGCACAGCGCAGACCCTTGGGATCATGTTTGAACGTCCGGCGAATGGCAGGAGAACAGCGACACCGGGATGGTATAATACAGCAGAATTTCATAAATTGGCTAAGGAGAAGGGCGTTTATGCAAAGACGATCAATGGAGATGCTTTTTCAAGAGAGATCAAGGAAAAAGCGATCGAGGTGATCCGCAGAGACTTGGGAAAGGTAGATTTAGTCATTTACAGCCTGGCAGCTCCGAGACGCGTGGATGCGCAGGGCAAAGTTTGGTCTTCCTGCTTAAAGACGACAGGAGAAGCATTCACGGAGAAAAGTTTGGATCTTCGGACAAATACGATCGTGGAGAAAACTGTGGAGCCTGCTACGGAGGAAGAAATGCAAAGCACTGTAAAAGTGATGGGGGGAGAAGACTGGGCAGACTGGATCGACATTCTGAAAGAAGCTGACGTATTGGCAGAAAATGCTGTGACGATGGCATATTCTTACATTGGACCAGAGCTGACGTATCCAATCTATTATCATGGCACGATCGGAGCTGCGAAACAGCATCTGCAAAAGACAATGGGAGAGATCCATGCGAAACATCCAGATGTGCAGGCTGTGATCTCTGTAAATAAAGGATTGGTGACGCAGGCGAGTGCAGCGATCCCAGTCGTTCCACTGTACTTTGCGATCCTTTATAAAGTCATGAAAGCGACGGGAGATCATGAGGATTGTATTGGCCAGATTTCCCGATTATTTACACAAAAGCTGTACACGGCGGATGGATTTCTAACGGATGAAAATGGCTTTATCCGGATGGATGATCGTGAATTAATGCCTAAGATCCAGCAAAAGGTAAAAGAATGCTGGAAAGCGGTCGATACGGATTCTGTCGCAGAATATTGCGATATTGATGGATACTGGGAAGATTTTTATCATATGTTTGGATTTGGATATGCGGATATTGATTACACGCAGGATGTGAATGCAGAGGCAGAGATTAAAGATTTAGAAATGTAGAAAATTTGATTTAAATGAGCAGTGATCCACACGGATCATATGTGTTTTATGCCTCCCCACCTGGTCAAGGTGACGAAAGTCGACTGGGTGAGGAGGCTTTGATCAAATTTAAGAGCAATTATTCTTCTTCAAAAACCGCATGTTCTAAAATATCATTCCATGCTTCTTCGTCAATGAGTTCATCGCGGAATAATTTTCTGCGGTCATCTTTTGTGATCTTACGGATCACTTTACAAGGGTTTCCTGCTGCGATCGACCAGTCAGGAATATCTTTTGTCACAACACTTCCAGCGCCGACAACAACATTGTTTCCGATATGTACGCCCGGGCAGACAACTACATTTCCGCCAAGCCATACATTATCACCGATCGTTACTTCTTTTCCATACTCATATAAAGTATTTCTGGTCGCCGGATGTACAGGATGTCCTGCTGTATAGATCGCAACATTTGGTGCAAACTGGCAATTATCGCCGATTTTGATCTTCGCAACATCTAACAGTGTGCAGTTATAATTGGCAAAGAAATTTTTGCCCACCTCAATGTGTTTTCCGTAATCACAGAAAAATGGTGGATTGATAAATGCACCTTCTGATTTTCCGAGCAGTTCTTTTACGATCTCGCTGATCCCTTCAAAATCGGAGCGGTCTATAAAATTCAGTTTCTGAAGTAACTTTCTGCATACTTTTTGTTCCTCAAAAACACTCTCATCTGAAATATATGCCATTCCTGCATCGCGGCGTTCTTTTTGATTCATATTTATTTCTCCTTTAGGGTATATTTTTTTGTTTGAGCTCTATGATAAAGCAGATATCTTTATTCATCAAGTGATATTTTTCAGCCATGCAAATTTTCGATAGTGCTTCCAAACTACGGGCAGCTTTATGATCTCGTCCAGGTTTAAAACGAAATATACTGCAAGGATTGGCAGCTTCCACACAAATGCACAGAGATATCCAAGTGGGACTGTTATACACCATAAAGTTACTGTATCGCATATCAGTCCAAATTTGGAATCTCCGCCTGCTGGAAAAATCCCACCGATGGTCATGCTGTTGATAGATTTTCCTACTAGATAGTAAGCGCTGATGAGCAGCATGATCTGAAGATATTGCTGAGATTGCATAGATAATCCTGTCCAGCGAATGATCCATGGTGACAAGAGCAAAAGTATTCCGCCAGATAATATTCCACAGACAATAGAAAATCTAACCAGAACTCGTCCAACTTTTTGGGCTTCCTCAAAAGAATCCGTTCCCAAAAAATTTCCAACAATGATACCTCCCGCATTGGCAAGTCCGAGGCAAAAGCATACGATCAGATTTTTGGAAATATTAGCAATTCCGTTTGCTGCAACTGCGTCTGTGCCTAAATGTCCTAAAATAACGGAGTACATTGTAAAGCCACCACCCCATGCCAACTCATTCAACAAAACAGGCATTGTTTTTTGGAAAAAATTTGACCTTAAGGATGCACTGCAATGAATAAAATGAAGGTTTATTTTTTTTAGTTTATACATTACATAAAATAGACTCCAGATCATTTGGACAGCAGTTGCCAGAATCGTTGCGATGGCGGCTCCCTGAATTTCAAGCTTGGGCATTCCGAATAATCCAAAAATAAGAACTGCGTTTAAACATATGTTTAAAATAACAGTTACACTATTGATAGCAGTTGCCATATTTACAGCTCTACAATTTTTCATAAGCGTCATGCAGACCTGCGCTGCCGCTGAAAGAAAATATGAAATGCCGATCGTTTTTAAATAAACACTGCCCAATGAGATCAGCTCTGTATCATTTGTCAGGAAAGACATGATTTCTTTAGAGAAACAAAATGTAGCGATCCAAAATAAGACAGCAGTAAATATGGATATTTTTAGCACTAATAAAAATATTCTGGAAACGTTTTCAAAATCTTTTTTTCCATGGTATTGCGCAATGAACATATTTTCACCGATCACAAATGCGGCCATAAACAGATTGAATACAAATGTGATCTGCGTGGCAAGTGAAACTGCTGACATTGCATCTTGACTTAATTTTCCGAGCATGATCGCATCACTTGCACCGACTACTGCGATCATAAACTGCTGAAATGCGATCGGAAGCGCGAGGCGAAACATTTCTTTTTTTAAATCTCCCATTTACGTATCTATTCCCCTCCTTTCTTTTTATAACAATAACATGTTTTTGATTGTAATAATTCCAATATATCGTATAATTATATAACGATCATCTTTATTTCGCCTGCGTTTTCGAGGGATTATCAAAGCATTGATGTATGAATGAAAAGGAGTAGTGAATGAAAAATTTAAATTATTGTGTACAGTTTAATCCGGATGAATCAGAAACCGTAGCATATAACAATCCGTTATTTCCATTGTATGTTCGATATGGAAAATTGTCTTTATATCCAGAATATACCTGTACTAGCCATTGGCATTCGGATCTGGAATTTATCCTGATCAGGAAAGGGAGTATGACTTATAATATAAATGGAAAATTGGTTGAATTGACACAAAAGAGTGGGGTTATGGTCAACAGCAAACAGCTTCACTATGGATTTTCAAAAAATCGCCAGGAATGTGAATTTATTTGTGTTTTGATCTCTCCAGAGTTGTTTCGCAACAATCTATGGTTTTATGAGAATTTTATTGAAAAGATCACTGAGCGGTTTGGAGAATACTTGTATCTGCAAAATATAGGATGGGAAAAAGATGTTTTGAAGCTTATAGAAAAAATTTACAGTTATTACGAGATTTTATCTTATAAATCTGCTACGTATTCCGCTCGTTATTTTGATCTTATAAAAGAATTATATGAAATCATGAAAATTTTGTATGAAAATATGCCTCCTTTATCTTCGGATAATTTAGAGACAAATAAATCTGCAGAGCTACGCGTTTTAAAAACGATGATCGCATACATAGAAAAGCATTATACAGAAAAAATCTCGTTACAGGATCTTGCCGCTTCGGGAACCTGCTGCAAAAGTAAATGTTCTGTATTATTTCGCAAATATCTGCGAGATACGCCGATTTCTTATATGACAAAATTTCGCCTTCGAAAAAGCTTGGAACAGTTGATAAACACAGAGGATGATATTACGCAGATCGCACTTTCCTGTGGATTTAGCGGAACAAGCTATTACTGTGAGACATTTAAGAAATATTATGGAGTTTCTCCTTTGAAATATAGATATCATTATATAGCATCAAAATCTTCATGAAAAATTGGGGGATGATATAGCATATTTTTATTTTACCTGCTAAAATATTTATAAAAAGAGGCTTCATATTGACACATATATGTGATCGATTGCCAGAGAAAAACTTATGGAGAAAAAATTATGAAAGAAAAATTATATACGATCCCTCTTAATGATGCGGTAAATGCCAACGATGAATGTCCGTTTTGCTTTATTGAACGTGAATTGGAACAGAATTCTTTGGATTTTGTTTTGGGAAGCAGTTCCTCTTATATGGAAAGTGATATCCGTGACCAGACAGATAAAGCAGGTTTTTGCAGAGTGCATATGAAAAAAATGTTTGACTATGGAAATACTTTAGGCAATGCTTTGATCTTGCAGACGCATTACCGCAAGCTGCGCGAAGAGATGAAAAAACAATTTTCCGCTTTTACTCCAGGAAAAACATCGATTTTGGGGCGTTTTCGCCGCTCGGATCCTGGTTCGGACAAAAATCCGATCGCTGCATGGACAGCTGCGAAAGATTGCAGTTGTTTTATCTGCCAGAATATTTCTGATACCTTTGCCCGCTATGTAGAAACTTTTTTCTGGCTTTATCGGCAGGACAGCGAATTCAAAAATAAGATTTTATCTGGCAAGGGCTTTTGTCTGCATCACTTTGGCATTCTCTGTGAAAATGCAGATAAATATTTGAATGATAAAGAAAAAGCGGAGTTTTATCCGGCTATGTTTGAATTAATGGATAAAAATTTTCAACGTATGGAAGAAGACCTTATTTGGCTCTCGGATAAATTTGATTACCGCAATCGAGATGCTGACTGGAAAAATTCCAAGGATGCACTTCAAAGAGGGATGCAGAAACTGCGCAGCGGCTATCCGGCAGATCCAGTACACAAAGCAAAATAATGGAAGTGTTTGGAAAAGAAAGGATTGACCATCTACGAGAATCAGTATAGACTGAAAGTAACGATGATCTGCTATAAGTGATCAAGTAAAAGCAGTGAATTTTGACCGTTGAAGCGTCAGAAAATATGGGGGAAAGCAAATGAAAAAATTACAACTTCATGAGAACTGGCAGTTATGTAATGTGAAAAAGCAAGATTGGATCCCTGCACAGGTTCCGGGGGATATTTACTCAGCATTGCTGTCATCGGGGAAAATGAAAGATCCATTTTTCGGAGATAATGAGTATGAAGCGAAAGCACTGATGGAGGAGGACTACGAGTATAAGACAGTATTTTGCTTTTGCAGTGAGCAGTTTGCAGATTGTCAGGAAATGATCCTTCGATTCGAAGGGATCGACACGCTGGCAGATCTGTATCTGAACGAATGCTATCTTGGAAAAGCGGACAATATGCATAGGATTTGGGAATTTCCTGTGAAAGAATTGCTCGAAGACGGAGAAAATACACTTCGGGTCGTGATCCATTCGCCTCTTAAATTTATGGCAGAGGCATTTGCAAAATACCACAACAGGGGAAATGATGATACGATCGAGGGATTTATGCATCTTCGCAAGGCTCACTATATGTCTGGATGGGACTGGGGGGCTTGTCTGCCGGACGGAGGACTTTTCCGTCCAGTTACGCTGCTGGGGGTGGAAGCAGCTAGATTAGATAGTGTGTATATCCGTCAGGTCCATGAGAATGGAAAAGTATCTTTGATCGCAGAAGTAGATGTAGAAACTTTTGAGTCCGAAGATGAGGAAAGCTCCTTAGAAAAAACGAAAGGTATAGATACCGATGATCTGGTATATGATATCACAGTTACTTCACCGGATGGAACGAAAAAAGTATGGGAAGGATCTCCAGATGAGATAGAGATTGAAAATCCGCAGTTGTGGTGGCCAAATGGATTGGGTGAACAGCCGCTCTATGAGATCCAGGTGGATCTAAGATCAGGTGGCCAAATTTTGGATACCTGGTGCCGGAAGATAGGGCTTCGCACTCTGACTATGCGCAGAGAAAAGGATGAGTGGGGAGAAAGCTTTGCTCATGAAGTGAATGGACATACGGTATTTGCGATGGGTGCAGATTATATCCCGGAAGATAATCTTCTTCAAAGAACATCCAGGGAGCGTACCAGAGAATTACTTCTTCAGTGCAAAAGAGCGAATTTCAATAGTATCCGTGTGTGGGGCGGTGGATATTATCCGGAAGATTGGTTCTTTGATCTGTGCGACGAGATGGGCCTGATGGTATGGCAAGACTTTATGTTTGCCTGCTCGGTGTATGAACTGACGCCGGAGTTTGAAGCAAATATTCGCCAGGAATTTATCGACAACATCAAAAGACTCCGTCATCATGCATCCCTTGCACTCTGGTGTGGCAATAATGAGATGGAAATGTTTGTAAAAGAAGGCAATTGGGTGACAAAACCTACAGAAGTGAGAGACTATCTTCTGATGTATGAGAGGATCATCCCGGAAGTTCTTCGCGAATATGATCCAGATACCTTTTATTGGCCGGCAAGTCCGTCTTCCGGTGGCTCTTTTGATGATCCGAATGATCCAAACCGTGGAGATGTACACTACTGGGAAGTATGGCATGGAAATAAACCATTTTCTGAATATCGGAAATATTTCTTCCGCTATGCGTCTGAATTTGGTTTCCAGTCATTCCCGTCAGTAAAAACATTGGAGACAGTGACGGACGATCCAAGAGAACTGAACCCATTTTCCTATATTATGGAAAAACATCAGAGGAACTATGGCGGCAATGGAAAGATCGCGAAATATATGCAGGCGGCTTATCGCTATCCAGAAAATTTCAGTGATTTTGTGTATGCATCTCAGCTTCTGCAAGCAGATGGGATCCGCTATGGGGTTGAACATTACAGAAGAAACAGAGGTCGCTGTATGGGTGCGATCTACTGGCAGCTGAATGATTGCTGGCCGGTGATCTCTTGGTCTTCAGTGGACTACTATGGACGTTGGAAAGCACTGCATTATTATGCTAAGAGGTTTTTTGCGCCGGTGATGCTGTCCTGTGAAGAACAAAACTGGATGACCGCAGAGGCAGATATGAATCGTCAGCATTTTGAATTTGAAAAGTCCATTCATCTGAATGTGACAAATGAAACACTGACTGACCGCAGAATTTTAGTGAGATATGCTGTGCGCAACGCGAAAGCAGAGATTTTAAGAGAAGAAGAACAGTGGTTGGATGTTCCGGCACTTTCAAGTGTATGGCTGGATAAGGTTGAACTTCCGGACATCGACCTTTTCCATGAATATGTCAGCTATGAAGCTTTGGAAGATGGCTGCGTGATCTCCCAGGGAACTGTGATCTTTTCTTATCCGAAGTATTTCCGCTACGTGGATCCGAAACTATCTGTGCGTGTGGAAAAAGATGAATTGGTGGTAACAGCAGATGCTTATGCAAAGAGTGTAGAGATACGCAATGCAAAAGAAGATCTTATCCTGGAAGATAATTATTTTGATATGAACGCAGGGGAACGCCGTGTGAAGATCATAAGCGGAGATCCAATAGATTTACAGGTGCGAAGCGTTTATGATATTTGATATTTTTCTTTGATGGAAAAAATTGTAAAATAAAAAAGGATTCCAGAAGCAGCCGAAAGTGCTTTTGGAATCCTTTTTATTTGTTATCCTGTTTACAGGAAGCAGCTTGATTGAAATTACTGCGGCATTTTCTCTGCATTCTGTGCATTTTGTACCATGGTGTCAAATGCGATCGCTGCTTTATTATATTCTTCATCGCTCTCAATATTAGATAAGATCGGATCTCCGCCTTCTGTCAGTGCGAATGTGTAAAGATAAACTTCACCGCTCTGATTCTGACCATTTTCATCAAGCGGGAGCAGAGCGATATATTCCTTATCTTCTACTGGGAAAATTGTAAGGATCGCACATTCTACTTCTGTATTGTCATCCATAGTAAGGGTGATCGTGCGATGCTCACTGTCCACTTTTGTTCCGCATCCAGCACTGCAAGATGCACAGTCGCTTGGATCACATCCGCCATTTTTAAATTCGTCACTCATTTCCAGTTCCTCATTCTTTCTGATTAGTTTAGTGATATATATACGTATTGTATCAGAAACAC
>CAZSTD010000063.1:0-2150 GCA_964609645.1 uncultured Blautia sp. | reverse complement strand
CCTGTGATACTTGGGATACACAGTTTTGTGTTCTGGATACGTATCGTGGATTAAATGCAAATATGCATACTGTAGAAGCATTTCTTGCAGCGGCGGACGCTACAGGTGAGGAACGATGTCGTGAACGCGCAGGGCGGATCATAGATCATGTGATCGGATGGGCACAGGAGAATGATTGGAGGATCCCGGAACATTTCACACAAGAGTGGAAAGCAGATCTGGATTGTAACAAAGACCGTCCAGCAGATCCTTTCAAGCCGTATGGTGCGACTCCTGGACACGGGATCGAATGGGCGAGATTGATCACACAATGGGCGCTTTCTGTACATGGAAAAGATGGAGCGCAAAGATATATAGATGCTGCACAGAAATTATATAACAGAGCGATCGCGGATGGTTGGAACGTAGATGGCGCGCGAGGTATTGTCTATACTACAGACTGGGAAGGAAAACCAGTTGTTCATGACAGAATGCATTGGACTTTGGCGGAGGCGATCAATACATCTGCTGTTCTGTGGCATGTAACGCAGGATCCGAAGTATGCGCAGGATTATGAAGCCTTTATGGAGTATCTGGATGAAGATGTCAGAGATCACAAAAATGGCTCTTGGTTTCATCAGATGGATGCACATAACCATGTCCTTGATACCGTATGGCCGGGTAAATCGGATGTTTATCATGCACTTCAGTCAACCTGGATCCCGTATGGAACACCGGACGTTTCCATTGCATCGGATGTATATAGAACATCTAAAGCGAAATAAGACAAAAGCAAGAATTTTAAGGCTTTTGTCTGAAAAAAGAGGTTTTTCACTTGTCGGAAACGTGTTATAATGAAACAGTATCGTTAGAAAACTAAAAAATACCTGAATTTTACGAAGAAAGTAAAAATAAAAAAGACGGGAGACAAGGGTATGAAATTAATCTCATGGAATGTAAATGGAATCCGCGCCTGTATCGGGAAAGGATTTGAAGAAATTTTTCATACATTAGATGCTGATATTTTTTGTCTGCAAGAGACAAAATGCCAGCAGGGGCAGGTGGAATTGGATCTGCCGGGATACTATCAATATTGGAATTATGCGAATAGACGCGGCTATTCGGGAACAGCAGTGTTTACGAAAAAAGAGCCGCTGTCGGTTGCTTATGGAATTGGGATCGAGGAACATGACAAAGAAGGTCGTGTGATCACGCTGGAATACGAAGATTTTTATCTGGTCACGGTGTATACGCCAAATTCACAGAGTGAACAGAAACGATTGGCGTATCGTATGCAGTGGGAGGAAGATTTTTTGGCTTACCTTCTGAAACTGCAGGAAGATAAACCAGTGGTCTGCTGCGGAGACCTCAATGTAGCGCATCAGGAGATCGATCTGAAAAATCCAAAAACAAATCGCAAAAATCCGGGATTTACGGATGAAGAAAGAGCCTGCTTTACAAAGGTGCTCGAAAGCGGGTTTATTGATACTTTTCGCTACTTTTATCCGGAGGCGGAAGGCATGTATTCCTGGTGGTCCTATCGCTTTAAGGCCCGGGAAAAGAATGCAGGGTGGCGTATCGACTATTTTATCACTTCTCCACAATTAAAAGATCGTCTGGACAAAGCTGCGATCCTTGCAGACATCGTGGGTTCAGATCATTGCCCTGTGGAATTGCAGTTAAAGTGATATCTGTTTTAGGGCGATTGAGATTTTTTATAAAAAAGGCGGAGGAGACAGGAGATGACGGATAGCAAAAAGATAAAGACAAAAAAAGGACTGGCTCTGGTGTCGGGAGCGAATGAGTTTTTAAATGGATATAATTTTGCAGTGGAGGTGCCGGAGGGAGCGGAGGCTTCCCTGGTCCTGTATAAAAAAAGGGCGAAAAAGCCTTTTATGGAGATTCCATTTGCAGAAAAAAACAGAACAGGAAATGTCTGTTCCATTGCATTGGAAAATTTGGAAGCAGAACAGTATGAATACAATTTTCTGGTAAATGGCAGAGTTTACACGGATCCCTGTGCGTACCATATTTGTGGGAGAGAACGTTTTGGCGCACCGATGGACGCAGATATGCACAAGGTGCGGTGTGGTTTTTTAAAGAATGAGGAATTTGACTGGGAGGGAGATCAAAAACCAGATATCCCGTACCATGAGATGATCCTTTATAAG
>CAZSTD010000062.1:0-13057 GCA_964609645.1 uncultured Blautia sp. | reverse complement strand
GGTATGATAGGGGTCTCCAAAACCTTTGGTGGGAGTTCGATTCTCTCATCCCCTGTATAAAGAGTCAGAAGTATTTAGATAATAAGTACTTCTGGCTTTTTTTGTTGCCATGCGGTTACTTGCCATTAGTTCTGTAGAGTGTGAAAACTTTTGCGCCAAAGGAAAATCCATAGACTTTGTGCCAGAGAAATGATATAATAAACCGTTGACTATTTATTTATAGGAAACAGTATCAGACCAACTTTTCATTTTCATAGGTAGAATGATGCATGATGAGAAGTTGCTGGTAGCGAAGCTGATTGTGCGGATAGATGCTTGACTGCAGAACTTGATACATAATGATGAAAGGAGATTTTCAAAATGAAAAAAATCATGCTTTATGCAGCATCTGCAGCATTGCTTGGCAGTGTGTGGGGATGCAGTGCCAATGTTTTGGCAGAGGAAGTAACATTTCCTGTTACAGTGACAGACGATATGGGAAATGAAGTAACTTTGGACGCAGCACCAGAGAGCATTGTATCTTTGGCGCCAGTGAATACAGAAATCTTATATGCGATCGGAGCAGGAGACATCGTAACCGGAAGAACCGATTACTGTAACTATCCGAAAGAGGTAGAGGATGTAGACTCTATCGGAACTTACACAGAGCCGAATATGGAATTAATCCTTTCCAAATCACCAGATCTGGTTCTTGCATCTGGATATATTGATGACAGCATCCGTCAGCAGCTTGAAGAAAATGGAGCTGCGGTATTTATCACAAATGCGAACAGCATGGAAACAGCTATATATGATATCGAAACGATCGGTAAGCTGATCGGATATGAGACAGAAGCTGCAGAAGTAACAGAAAATATGCAGAAAGAATGGGAAGCTCTGAGTGAACAGCTTGAGGACGTTTCTGAGACAAAGAGTGCATTTGTAGATATCGGAAGCCTTTACAGTGCAGGCCCGGATTCTCTGTTAGATAACTCTTTGAAGATGATCAAAGTGACAAATATTGCTGCAGATGCAGACAATGCATGGCCACAGCTTTCAGCGGAAACTGTTGTGGAAGCAGACCCAGACGTATATATCTCTCTGTTTTCACCGTTGGAGGATGTGCTTCAGACGGCTGGACTTTCAGAACTTGCCTGCTTAAACTCTGATGATGGATTTATTTTTATTGATGGATCTAGTGAAACTGGAGATATCGTTCAGAGATCAGGCCCTCGTTATGTAGAAGGCTTAAAAATATTGGCTGAGCTGATCTATCCGGAAGTTGCTGAAGAATCTGCAGAGTGAATTTGAAGCAATGATGAGAAATAAAAAGGCAAGCCCGTTATATCTGGGACTGGCATTGATACTTTGTCTGGTGATCGTTTGGATCTGTACAATCGTAGGTGCAGCATCCGTATCTGTGGAAGACGCGAACCGGATCTTGCTTAACAAGCTGTTTCATCTGAATGTCAGCCTGGATGGGATTTCAAAGGGTAATATTACGATCATTTGGAATATCCGTTTTCCTAGGATCATTCTTGGATTTATCGCAGGTGCAGCACTTGCAGTCAGCGGAGCTGGTTATCAGGGAATCTTTAAGAACCCTATGGCCGATCCGTTTGTGCTGGGGGTTTCTTCAGGAGCTGCTTTAGGCGCAGCAATTGGGATTGTTTGTCACTTTTCCTTCCGGATCGGGGTGTTCAACAGTACCACATTGCTGGCTTTTGTAGGTTCTTTTGCTTCACTGATTTTGGTTTACAGCATCTCAAAAGTGGGACGAAAAGTTCCGGTTGCGACGTTGCTGTTGTCCGGTGTAGCAGTTAACTCTACGCTCTCTGCGCTAATGTCATTTATCATGATGATGAATAAACAGAGCATGGATCAGATCATGTTCTGGACAATGGGAACACTGAATGGAAAAGGATGGTCACAGATCACAGCGGTTCTTCCGTGGGTGATCATTGGTATGATCATCATGCTGCTTTCTTCTCGTGAACTGGATATTATGCTGACAGGAGAAGAAACAGCGACACAGTTGGGTGTAAATATCGAGTTTGTAAAACGTAAGATCTTGTTTGCATCCAGTCTTCTCACCGCATCCGTGATCTCTGTGACTGGTATCATCGGATTTGTGGGATTGGTAGTTCCTCATGTGGTGAGACTGTTTACAGGTCCTAAGCATCACAGACTGCTTCCGGTTTCTCTGGTATTTGGCGGAGCATTTCTGGTAATCTGCGATACGGTTGCGAGAAGTGTAAATACTTCTGAGATTCCGGTTGGTATCATCACCTCTATCTGCGGTGGTCCATTTTTCCTTTACCTGCTTCGAAAGAGCAAAAAAGGAGGTGGCATGTGATGGCAGATAATAAAGAAATCATGCTTTCTTTTTCCCATGTTGCGGTAGGATATGGGGATAAGATGGTGCTCAATGATGTGAGTTTTAAAATTTCCAAAGGTGAATATGTGGCGCTGATCGGATCGAATGGAACCGGTAAATCAACACTGATCAAATGTGTATCAGGACTTCTTCCTTTGGCAGGAGGAGAGGTGGAGATCTGCGGAAAAAATCTCCAATCTTTAAAGCCGAAGGAAAGAGCTCAGATGGTGGCGGTTGTTCCTCAGTCTTATTATGTGGACTATGATTTTACTGTGGAAGACATTGTCATGATGGGACGCAATCCATATATTGATTTTCGTCATCGAGAGAGCAAAGAAGACCGAGAGATTGCTGAACGTGCCATGAAAATGACAAAAACGGATGTGTTTAAAGGCAGATATTACAATGAACTTAGTGGCGGTGAGCGTCAGAGAGTCATTCTCGCCCGAGCGATCACACAGCAGCCGGATATCATCCTCTTAGATGAGCCGACTTCTGCATTGGATCTTCATCATCAGATAGAAGTGATGGAACTCATCCGGGAGCTGAATGAAAAAGAGCATATCACAGTCATGGCGGTTCTTCATGATATCAATCTGGCATCCAGATTCTGCAGCCGTATTGTCATTTTGAAAGATGGAAAAGTCAAAGCTGATGGTACGCCGCAGGAAATTGTAAACAGAGAAGAAATGGAATCTCTTTACAATATGAAGCTGCTCATCAAAAACAATCCGTTGCTTGCGAAACCGGAGATCATTCCGATTCGCGTAGCGGATGAAAAACAGACCAAGAAACCGCTCAGGATCCATGTGATCTGCGGGGACAAAGGCGGTGTTCGTCTGCTTGAGATGCTTGACAATATGGGACATCAGGTGAGCGCTGGTGTTCTCAATCAGGGAAGTGATGACGACGAGATCTGCAGCTATCTGAATATTCCGAGAGTGGAGATCCCTGCGTTTCAGCCAGTGTTGGAACATGATCAGGAAAGAAATCTAAAGCTCATGAAGGATGCAGATGTGGTCATTGTGGCAGACATTCCGTTTGGTGAGGCGAATATTCATAATTTGGATGGGCTGGAAGATGTAAAAGGAACTCTTTACGTAAACGAGAACGTAAAAGAAAATGATTTTACATGCGGAAAAGTTTCTAAGCGATTAGATGAGATCCAATTAAAAAAGGAGATTCATTTCTTTCATTTGGACATTCCAGTACGGTAAATGACGATCACTTCTGGACATTTTGAGCTTTCTTGTAGAGTTTTGACAGTGCTCTGAAATAGAAAAGCGGCTGATGACTGGCAGGATTTCTTAAAAATGAGAGCCAAAAGAGAAAGAAAATATGTGAATAAATAAAAAGTAAGCAGGAATTATGGAAAAGTACCATGGTTCCTGCTTATTTTTTATGTCCAAAACCTCAAAAGTCCATTTGGAAAAAAATCCAAAAATGGGATTGACAAATTTAAAAAAAGAATATATAGTATTCCTATCAAATAAATATGAAAACAAGGAAATAAAAACTTGAGAAGGAGTACATGATAACAATGGATGCTATATTTATTCGCGAGCAGATACCACTTTATGTAGAAGCTGCAAAGATTACTCTTCAGATGGCATTGCTTGGCGTGATCTTTGCAGTGATCACAGGCTTTTTATGCAGTATGATCCGGTATTTTAAAATACCAGTTCTGAGTCAAATTGTGGAATGCTACATAGAATTATCGAGAAATACCCCTCTTTTGATCCAATTGTTTTTTCTCTATTTTGGACTTCCGAAGATCGGGATCGTACTCAGCTCTGAACAGTGTGCAGTCGCAGGACTTACTTTTCTGGGAGGCAGTTATATGGCGGAAGCATTTCGAAGCGGCCTGGATAATGTAGCTCCTATTCAGATAGAATCGGCTTTCAGTCTTGGAATGAACAGAGCACAGGTATTTGCCAATATCATCTTGCCGCAGGCAGTATCCAATTCGATCCCTGCGTTTTGTGCGAATACAATTTTCCTTATCAAAGAGACGTCCGTTTTCAGTGCAGTGGCTTTGGCAGATTTGATGTTTGTGACGAAGGATCTGATTGGAATTTATTATAAGACAGACGAGGCACTGCTGATGCTGGTGATCGCATATCTGATCATCTTGCTTCCGATCTCGTTACTATGTTCGTTTGTGGAAAGGAGGATACGTTATGCAGAATATGGGGATTGAAGTTCTTTTCAAAGGGATCAATTCATTACGGCTTTGGCAGGGACTGTGGGTGACAGTCAAGATCGCACTGGCATCTATGATGCTTTCTGTAGTCCTTGGTTTTTTGCTTGGAATGGTGATGAACATTCCAAATAAGGTGATCCATTTTGTCTGTCGTATCTATTTGGAGATCGTAAGGATCATGCCGCAGTTAGTGTTATTGTTTCTGGTTTACTTTGGAGCAGCGAAGCATTTGGGAGTGAATCTTTCCGGTGAGATGGCGGCGGTGATCGTGTTTACTTTCTGGGGAACTGCGGAGATGGGGGATCTGGTGCGTGGGGCGCTGATCTCAATCCCGAAACACCAATATGACAGTGGCTATGGTTTGGGATTAAGTAAAAGGCAGGTTTATTTTTACATTATCCTTCCGCAGACGATACGAAGACTTCTTCCGTCAGCAGTGAGTCTGCTTACACGAATGATCAAGACGACATCTTTGGTAGCACTGATCGGAGTGGTAGAAGTACTGAAGGTAGGAAAACAGATCATTGATGCTTCACGCTATACGACTCCTACTGCAGCACTTTGGGTGTATGGAGCAGTGTTTGCAATGTATTTTATCATATGTTTTCCATTTTCAAGACTTTCCAGAGTGTTGGAAAAGAAATTTGCAGATTAAAAGAGAAAAAAGAAAAGAGGGAAAATGATGGGAGAGCCAATCTTAGAAGTAGAGCATTTAAAGAAATCCTATACCAGTCAAGCTACGATCCTGGATGATGTTTCTTTTTCGATTCAAAAAGGAGAGGTGGTCGTGATCGTTGGTCCGTCTGGATGTGGAAAAAGTACATTTCTTCGATGTTTAAACCGACTGGAAGACATTGACAGCGGAGTGCTGAGAATTGATGGTGTCAGCTATGAGAGAGAGAAGAAAAATATCAGTAGGATCAGAGAAAAGATAGGGATGGTCTTTCAAAGCTATGATCTTTTTCCAAACATGAGTATTCTGGAAAATCTTCTTTTAGCACCTGTTAAGGTACAAAAAAGAAACAAAGAAGAGGTAAGGAAAGAGGCATTAAAACTTTTGGAGAGAGTTGGGCTTCTGGAAAAGAAAAATTGTTATCCAAGGCAATTGTCTGGGGGCCAGAAACAGAGAGTCGCCATTGTGCGGGCAATGCTGATGCATCCGGAGATCATGCTTTTGGATGAGATCACCGCAGCACTTGACCCGGAAATGGTGCGGGAAGTGCTGCAGGTAGTGCTGGAGCTAGCAAAGACAGGGATGACGATGCTGATCGTTACGCATGAGATGGAATTTGCCCGTTCTGTGGCAGACCGAGTGATCTTTATGGATCATGGGAAGGTCGTAGAAGAAAATTGCCCGAGAGAATTCTTTGATCATCCGAAAACTAAGAGGGCACAGCAATTTCTGGATAGTTTTCATTATGAAACTGTAAAAAGATCCTAAGAGGAATATCATTCCTACCGTGGATGATCAGATATTTGCGGCAAGGATTCACATAAAAAATATTATAAAATGGAGGCAAGGACAATGAAAAAAAGAGTATTAGGAGTGTTATTAGCAGCAGGGATCGTGACATCTTCGGTTCTTGGAGGAAGTGTTTTGGTGAACGCAGCAGATGAAGGAAATACAGCGCAGGCGCGAACTTTGGATGAGATTAAGGAAGATGGGACAATAAAGATCGGTGTTTTCAGTGACAAAAATCCTTTTGGCTATGTGGATGAAAATGGCGAAGTCCAGGGGTATGATATTTACTTTGCCAAGAGACTTGCCAAAGATCTTCTTGGAAGTGAAGACAGTGTAGAATTTACCTATGTGGAGGCAGCAAGCCGTGTAGAATATCTGCAGTCTGCGAAGGTAGATGTGATCCTGGCGAACTTTACAGTGACTGATGAAAGAAAAGAAAAAGTGGATTTTGCACTCCCTTATATGAAAGTGGCATTGGGAGTAGTTTCTCCGGATGATGCACAGATCACGAGTGTGGATGATCTGGAAGGAAAGAAACTGATCGTGGTAAAAGGAACAACGGCAGAGACATATTTTACAGAAAATTATCCGGATATCGAGCTTGTAAAATATGATGAATACCAGGAAGCCTACGACGCATTATTAGATGGCAGAGGAGATGCATTTTCCACAGATAATACAGAAGTTCTTGCATGGGCACAGCAGAATGAAGGATTTTCTGTGGGAATTGAATCTCTCGGTGATATTGATACGATCGCACCAGCCGTACAGAAAGGAAATACAGAGCTTCTGGATGCGATCAATGAGGAGATTGAATCTCTTTCAGATGAACAGTTTTTCCATAAAGATTTTGAAGAAACTCTGAAACCTGTTTACGGGGATGATATCGATCCGGAAGATTTGGTCGTGGAAGGCGGAGTTGTAGAGATCAAGGAAGAATAAAGTGAGATAAGAGAATTTATGATAAAAAAATAATAGACAAAGAAGCATTTCATGTGACAGTTTGCCCTGTGTGAAATGCTTCTTTTTTTGATCAGATCAATTCTTCTAATGAATGGAAAGAATATCCCATTTCTTCCCATTTTGTAAGGAGTTCATCCAGGATCTGTGCATTTGTGGATGAGGTGCTGTGCAGCAGGACGATGGCTCCGGGGTGAATACGCCGGGTGAGTTTATCAATTGCTTCCTGTGGATCAGGCTGGTCATCCTGATACCAGTCCACATAGGCAAGACTCCAGAAAAAGGTATGATATCCAAGCTCCTGAGCCATGGAAAGATTTAACGCACTGTAAATTCCTTGAGGTGGACGGTAAAACTTTGTCATTTCTTTTCCAGTGATCTCTTTGTAAATGTTTTCCACACCGGATAATTCTTCTTGGAAGGATTCCTGGGTAGAGATTTTTGACATATCTGGATGAGTCATAGTGTGATTTCCAACGATATGTCCTTCAGCTTCCATTCGCTGGATAAGATCATGATTTTCAGAAATGAAATTTCCCACGACAAAGAAAGTAGCCGGTGCGTGATGTTTTTTTAGTGCATCTAAGATCGCAGGTGTATTTCCGTTTTCATAACCTGCATCGAAGGTGAGATATAGCTTTTTGTCCTGTGTGTCTTCTGCATAATAGGTATTGTATTCGGAAAGCTCCTCGACTGTGGCATTTCCGACAGGGCGCTTGCCTTCCTCTTGGAAACTCAGTCCCCAACTGGAACTTTGAGAGGAGACAGAAAAAGTGGGATCCTGTGCCTGATGATAAGAAGCGATCTTACCGGAAACGGAGCCAATAAGGAAAGCACCTGCGAACAATAGAGGGATTTTTAGGGACTTTGCATAAGATATGTATTTTCGTTTCATAGAAATAGGATCCTCGAAAGCTTGACGATCGCTATTAATATATGAAGTATTTTATAGAAAAAGAACCTGTGCTTTGACAAGAAATAGGAGAGAAGCAAAAGAAAAGAGCCATCAGTTTTATTTCTACTGTGGCTCCTTTTAAAATTCATTATCCAATGGAGGATTCCTCTCTTTCTATTATATTTTATTTCGATGTGTTACTCACTGTCCCATTGGTCCGTACCTTCCTTTTTAGATTTCAGATAGGGCAAATCGTTAAGTTCTCATTGGACTGTACCTTCTTCGTATAAATGAAATGTTATGTATCAGATTTTAAGGTGAAACATTATGTTTTCATTGGACTGTACCTTCCTTATATAGATTACGAACATCTGTCAAATGGAATTAAAATTTAAAGACTTACGTTCTTGGTGGTCTGTACCCGCCTTTCTTAAAATTATGAATCACGATTGTGAAAACTTATTCTTCTGGTGGTCTGTACCTCTCTTTCTCAGATTATAGATGAAAGTTTAAGTTTTCGGTGGTTTGTACCTCCTTTTCTTTCTTTTTGTTTTTCTTAATCCCTTTTGTTTTATGAGCTTACTATAACAGATAACAAACTAAATGTCAAGTGTAAAAATAGAAAATTTTAAAAAATATTTAAAAGAGATAAATAAAAAGATTTTAAATGAATAAATATTCTGAAAATATCAACAATGAGGGAAAGTGATCTCTAAAAGATAGATAAGATGAAAATGCAGACAAGTATATTTCGCTAGGGATGTGGAAAAGCTATAACAAGCCAATAGAAAAAGATAATTGCGAAAAAATAGGAGGTTTTCGGATGTTACGTTATTTGCCGATAAGAAGGGTTCATGCAAGACAGGTGTTAGATTCAAGAGGAAATCCTACCGTAGAAGTGGAAGTGACAGTGGGAGAAGGTGTGATCGGGATCAATGGATACACAGGAAGGGCGATCGTACCTTCCGGGGCATCCACAGGCAAATTTGAGGCCGTGGAACTGCGGGATGGAGAAAAAGATTCCTATGTGGGGATGAGTGTAAAAAAGGCAGTTGAGAATGTGAACACTAAGCTGGCAGAAGCTATCCTTGGAGAAAACGCGTTGGATCAGTCTTATATTGATAAAAAGATCATAGATACAGATGGAACGGATAACAAAAGTAATGTCGGTGCAAATGCAGCACTGGGAGTTTCTATGGCGGTTGCAAGGGCAGCAGCGGCAGCGCTTAGGATTCCTTTATATCAATATCTGGGAGGGTGTCATACCAGACAAATGCCGGTTCCGATGATGAATATTTTAAATGGCGGAAAACACGCAGATAATACCGTAGATCTTCAGGAATTTATGATCATGCCGGTGGGGGCAAAGGATATGGCAGAGGCAATCCGGATGTGCACGGAGATCTATCAGTTTTTAAAGATCATTCTGAAAAAGAAAAACTTATCCACAGCAGTGGGCGATGAGGGCGGTTTTGCGCCGAATCTGCCGGATTCAGAGAGCGTGCTGGAATTGATCATGGAGGCTGTTAAAACTGCAGGATACGAACCTGGGAAAGATGTTTGCATTGCGATCGACGCGGCGGCAAGTGAACTTTATGACTCAGACAGAGGTGTGTATGCTTTCCCAGGAGAAAGCTACATGAAGGGCGAAGAGGTGCTTCGGGATTCCTTGGAGATGATCGATTACTATGAGAAATTGATCAACAGATTTCCAATCGTATCTATCGAAGACGGTCTGGAGGAAGATGATTGGGAAGGCTGGCAGAAGATGACGCAGCGTTTGGGCGGACGCATCCAGCTTGTGGGAGATGATTTGTTTGTGACCAATATCAAGCGTCTTGCCTGTGGGATCAAATTGGAAGCTGCGAACGCCATTTTGGTCAAAGTAAACCAGATCGGAACCTTGTCGGAAGCGTTAGATGCGGTGGAAATGGCACAGAAAGCAGGTTATCGCGCTGTGATCTCACATAGATCTGGGGAAACGGAGGATACGTTTATTGCGGATCTGGCTGTTGCGGTAGGCGCAGGACAGATTAAAACAGGTGCGCCTTGCCGCTCCGACAGGAATGCAAAATATAACCGACTTCTTCGTATTCATGAGGCACTAGGGGAGCTGGCTGTGTACGAAGATCCATTTCAAACAGAAGAAAAATGCAGATAAAAACTATTAAATGTGGTTGAAATCCATTTCGGGCTATGTTACAATGAAACTCAGTTGATTAGGAGGTGTAACGAAGTGCAGATTGTTAAAATTATTCTGAGTATCATTTTCATAATAGATTGCATCGCTCTTACAGTAGTCGTTCTTATGCAGGAAGGTAAGCAGCAGGGTCTTGGCACGATTGCTGGAGCTGCAGAGACATACTGGGGCAAGAACAGAGGACGTTCCATGGAGGGCGGACTTGTGAAGGCTACCACTATTATGGGAATTTTATTTTTTGTATTATCTGTAGCATTAAATATGCTGGGCTAATGAAGTGATTCGGGAACACTCTTGTCATGTACAAGAGTGTTTTTTGTATGCTATCTGCAGATGAGTTTTGAAAAAAGAAACGCTTTTGAGCGTAAAGGAGCATTATGAAGAAAAAAGACATAGAACGAAGAAAAAAGTTTGTCCTTGAGTTAATGGGAGATCCAATCTATCAGCCAATGAGATTTCGGGAGATTTCCTCTTTGTTGCGTTTATCAAAAGAAGAAAAGAGAGAACTGTACGATGTTTTGGATGAACTTTGTGATGAGGGAAAGATATCTGTAGATCAAAAAGGCAGATATGAAAAAGCAAAAGGAAAGTGGAAGAAAAAAGAGAAACACCTGCATGATGCCCGCAGAGAAGAAGCGGAAACACATAAAAAGAAGGACAAGAGTAAACATAAGAATAAAGAACGATATGAGAGAATGGAATTTCCGGAAGGAACGCAGGCGGAAGGGACTTTTATCGGACATCCAAAAGGCTTTGGATTTGTAGAGATTGAGGATCAGGAGGAAGACATCTTTATCCCAGAAGAAAATACAGGAACAGCTCTGCACCAGGATAAGGTCCGCATCATTATCAAGGATGGACAAAAGGAAGGAAAACGAAAAGAAGGAATCGTTGTCAAGGTTTTAGAACGTGGAATGCCAGAGATCGTAGGGACTTATCAGTTGAACCGTGATTTTGGTTTTGTAGTCAGTGATAATCCGAAATTTTCTAAGGATATTTTTATTCCACGCAAGGAGACTGCAGGGGTAAGAAATGGAGACAAGGTGATCGCTGTGGTCACGGATTACGGCTCAAAAAATAAGAATCCAGAAGGCAAGATCAAAGAAAATTTAGGCAATATCCGCACTCCAGGTACAGATATCCTTGCGATCGTCAAGAGCTTTGGGATCCCGAGCGAATTTCCGGAGAAAGTACAGAAACAAGCGCAGAGAGTTCCGGATCATGTGCTGGATGCAGACCGTGATGGGCGCTTGGATTTGAGACATCTTCAGACTGTGACGATCGACGGTGAGGATGCGAAGGACTTGGACGATGCGATTTCCCTGAGTAAAGAAGGCGGGATCTATCATCTGGGTGTGCACATTGCAGATGTCAGCAATTATGTTCAGTATAACAGCGCACTGGATCGGGAAGCCTTAAAACGTGGAACCAGTGTATATTTGGCTGACAGAGTTGTGCCGATGCTTCCAGAGCGCCTTTCTAATGGGATCTGTTCCCTAAATCAGGGTGAGGACAGACTGGCACTGAGCTGTCTGATGGACATTGATGAAAAGGGAAACGTGGTTGCGCATCAGATCGCAGAGACAGTGATCCGAGTGGACGAGCGTATGTGCTATACAGATGTGAAAAACATTCTGGAAGATACCGATCCAGAGGCCAAAAAACGTTATGAAACGCTAGTGCCAATGTTTTTTATGATGAAGGAGTTGTCCGAGGTCCTTCGCAGTAGCCGTCATCACAGAGGATCTATTGATTTTGATTTTCCGGAAAGTAAGATCATTTTAAATGCAGCAGGAAAAGCGATCGATGTAAAGCCGTATGAGGCGAATGTAGCGACAAAGATCATCGAAGATTTTATGTTGATGGCAAATGAGACAGTTGCACAGGAATACTGCACAGAAGAGATCCCATTTGTATATCGTACACATGAGAACCCAGACCCAGAGAAGGTAGAAAGTCTTTTGACACTGCTTCACAATCAGGGAGTTTCCATACAGAAAGCGAAAGCAGAGATCACACCGAAAGAAATCCAGCAGATCATAGAGGGGATTGAAGGACTTCCGAATGAAGCAATGATCAGTCGTCTGGTGCTGCGCTCCATGAAGCAGGCGAAATATACAACAGAATGCAGTGGACATTTTGGACTTGCTGCTAAATACTATTGCCATTTTACCTCACCGATCAGACGATATCCAGATCTTCAGATCCATAGGATCATCAAAGATAATCTGCGAGGCAGGCTGATGCGTGAAGGTCGCACAGAACACTACAGAGAGATCCTAGATGAAGTTGCCAGACAGTCCAGTGTATGTGAAAGACGCGCAGATGATGCGGAGAGAGAGTCTGACAAGCTGAAAAAAGCAGAATATATGTCTTATCATTTGGACGAAGAATTTGAAGGGATCGTTTCTGGTGTGACTGGATGGGGACTTTATGTAGAGCTTCCAAACACAGTGGAAGGGTTGGTACATGTCAATACACTTCGTGACGATTATTACGTTTTTGATCAGGAAAGTTATGAACTTCGCGGGGAAATGACCAAAAAAGTATATAAACTCGGAGATAAGGTCCGCGTTCGTGTGGCAGACGCTGATAAAATGTTAAAGACGGTAGATTTTGAGCTTGTAAATAACTGATATCTTTACGTTTTACTTGCAAAGAAAACAGTTTTGGTGCATCATGATAACATAAAATAGATAGCTTGGAGGATATTATGGCAAAGAAAAAAGGAATGAAGCTGATCGCCAATAATAAAAAAGCATTTCATGATTATTTTATAGAAGATACGTATGAAGCAGGGATCTCACTCGCAGGAACAGAGGTGAAATCTCTGAGAATGGGAAAATGCAGTATCAAGGAATCATTTATCCGGATTGAAAAGGGCGAGGTTTTCATTTACGGAATGCATATCAGTCCTTACGAAAAGGGGAATATCTTTAACAAAGATCCTTTGCGTGTCAAAAAGCTTTTGCTTCACAAAT
>CAZSTD010000061.1:9663-13099 GCA_964609645.1 uncultured Blautia sp. | reverse complement strand
AAGCAGGTTCTGGCGCAGAATGATGTGGAATTTAACAGTCTTGATGAGATGAGCACGAAACATGAGGAACTGAATCTGGGAAATCTTATGTCAGATGCTTATGTCTATGCAGTGGAGCACGCAGATGGATACGATGGAGATCCTGTGGATGTGGCAGTTGTTCCAAGTGGGACAGTTCGTGACACTTATACGAAAGGTGAGATCACAGTGGAACAGGTATATAATTCTTTTTCGCTAGGGATCGGGAAAGACGGCATTGCTGGATATCCGCTGATCAGTGCATATCTGACTGGAAAAGAGTTAAAGCTGGTGGCAGAAATTGATGCTTCGGTCTCTGACTTTATGACGATCGCCAGACTGTACTGCAGTGGTTTGAACTTTACTTACAATCCAAATCGGTTGATCCTAAATAAAGTAACGGATTGCTATCTGGGCAAAACGGAAGGTGAGCGGGAAGAGATCCAGGACGATAAGCTCTATCATGTAGTGACAGATCTATACACGGGACAGATGCTTGGATCTGTACTGGATGTCTCGTATGGACTTTTATCGATCATGCCGAAGGATAAGGATGGAAATCCACTTGGCGACTTGGAAGATGAAGCGATCATGGTGAATGGATCTGAATTAAAAGCGTGGGCTGCGATCGCCGGATATATGGAATCGTTTGAGGATACAGATGGCGATGGTATCGCGAATGTACCAGAATATTATAATGAGACACATGGACGAAAAGTAGTGGATGGCAGCAAAAATATCTTAGATCTGGTAAAAAATCCGAATAGATATGCCGCGATGATCATCGGTATTGTGCTGCTTTTGATCGTGATTGTTGCGCTGCTTATCTGGGTGATCCGAAAGATTTTTAGAAAAAAACACAACAAAAAACAACATAAAAAAGGATGATCTCCTGATTGGGAAGATGGGGTGGCATCTTTGCGGATGCCGCCCCATTACTGCGTTTTGGGGCGTTTCCATGTTTTGCGTAGTCTTCACATCATCTCATATACTACTATAGAAAGAGCATTTGAAAATAAGAGCTTATCATCTGGAAAAATGTGTGGGATCTTAAAATTGAACTAAAATTATCCAAATAAAAGAATGGATTTTTGGGTAAAATCGTAGTATAGTATTAAAAAGAGATAAGAAAATAAAAATTCTTTTCTTAAACGAAGTTTATATAAAGAAATTTTGTAAAAGAAATCTATAAAACAAAGTTTATAAAAAAAATTTGTAACAGAAAGCAGGTGACAGAAATTGGAAAAAGTGATCATCGTAGGAGCCGGACCTGCCGGAATTTCTGCCGCACTTTATGCTGTGCGGGCAAATATGGATCCTTTGGTCATCAACAATGGGATCGGTGCTTTGGAAAAAGCAGAGAAGATAGAGAATTATTATGGATTGGAACATCCGCTGTCCGGTCAGGAATTATACGATACAGGGATCGCACAGGCGCAGGCATTAGGTGTGAGGATCATGCAGGCGCAGGTTCTGGGAGTCGGAGGATTTGACACCTTTGTGGTAAAAACAACAGAAGGAGACTTTGAGACACAGAGCTTGATCCTGGCAACTGGAAGTAAGCGCGCAGCGCCGAAGATTCCTGGAATCCGTGAATTTGAGGGAAAAGGAGTCAGTTATTGCGCGATCTGCGATGCCTTTTTTTACAGAGGCAAGGATGTAGCTGTCCTGGGAAATGGAGATTTTGCCATGCATGAGGCAAAAGAGCTGGCAAACACAGCGTCCACAGTGACGATCTATACAAATGGACAGGAACCAGAGTTTGCATTGCAGGAAAACATCACAGTTAACACGATGAAGATCCAGTCTGTGGAGGGAGATGAGAAAGTCTCCGGGATCCGCCTTGCAGCAGATATCCAGATACAGGAAGATGCGCAGCAGGATTTTTGTCCGGCAGACGGTGTCTTCATTGCGCTGGGAACAGCGGGAAGTACAGAAATCGCACGGCAGATGGGCGCAGAGCTGACGGAAAAGGGAAATATCAAGGTAAACGAAAATATGGAGACCACGATCCCGGGACTTTATGCGGCAGGAGACTGCACCGGAGGACTTCTCCAGGTGGCGAAAGCCGTCTATGAGGGATGCCAGGCAGGAATCCATGCCGCAAAGTATGTCAGGGCCCTTAATGGAAAAAATGACTAAGAAAAATAGGGAATGATTGATGGAATAAAGGAGGATAAGATCATGGCAAAAGAATTTACAGTAGAAAATTTTGAGACAGAGGTATTGGGAGCAAAGAAAACCGTTCTGGTTGATTTTTGGGCAACATGGTGCGGGCCATGTATGCGCCAGGGTCCGATCGTGGAAGCCCTGGCAGAGGAAGGATATGAGGTAGGTAAAGTTGATGTGGATCAGAATCCATCTTTAGCACAGCAGTTTAAGGTATTCAGCATTCCGACGATCTTGATCTTTAAGGACGGAGCGGAAGTGAAACGCTTTGTGGGTCTGACTTCCAAAGATGAACTGAAAAAGGCACTGGAAGGTTGATCGATCATGAAAATTTTATTAGCAGCATGCAATGCCAAATATATCCATTCCAATCTTGCAGTTTATGATCTGCAGGCATATGCACATGATCATGCGGATCATATCTATCTGAAAGAATATACGATCAACCAGCAAAAAGATGATATTTTGCGGGATATCTATCTGGAACAGCCGGATGTGGTATGTGTATCCTGTTATATCTGGAATCTTTCTTTTGTGAAGGAATTGATGATGGATCTAAGAAAGATCCTTCCGGACACGGACTTCTGGGCTGGCGGCCCGGAAGTTTCTTTTGATGCGGAAAAGTTCCTGAAAGACAATCCGGAATTTACAGGAGTGATGGTCGGAGAAGGCGAGGAAACCTTCCGGGAGCTGGCAGGTCATTATGTGGAAGGAACTCCTCAAGAATTAAAAGAGATCCCTGGGATCTGTTACAGAGACAAAGATCAGATCGTACATAATGGCTGGCGTCAGACGATGGATCTAAGTAAGATTCCTTTTGTATATCAAAACCTTTCAGACTTTAAAAACCGTATTATTTATTATGAGAGCAGCAGGGGATGTCCATTTTCCTGCAGCTATTGTCTTTCATCCATAGACAAAAAGCTGCGTTTCCGAGATATTGAGATGGTAAAGAAGGAACTGCAGTTTTTTATCGACCAAAAAGTTCCGCAGGTAAAATTTGTGGACAGGACTTTTAACTGCAAACATGATCACGCCTTAACGATCTGGAAGTACATCAGAGAGCATGACAATGGCATCACGAACTTCCACTTTGAGATTTCGGCAGATCTGCTGCGCGAAGAAGAATTGCAGGAGATCTCGGCGATGCGTCCGGGACTGATCCAGCTAGAGATTGGAGTACAGTCAACAAATCCGGAGACGATCAAGGCGATCCACCGTACCATGGATTTTGAAAAGTTAAAAGGGA
>CAZSTD010000061.1:0-9653 GCA_964609645.1 uncultured Blautia sp. | reverse complement strand
TCGGATTCACAGTTTTGGAAATATCCATCAGCATCTGGATCTGATCGCAGGACTTCCTTATGAAGATTACAAGAGCTTTGCGCGTTCCTTTAATGATGTATATGCACTCAAACCGCAGCAGCTTCAGCTCGGATTTTTGAAAGTGCTGAAAGGCTCTCATATGATGGAGATGTGTGCAGAGTATGGGATCGTATATAAAACACGGGAACCGTATGAGGTACTTTCTACCAAATGGCTCAGCTATGGCGATGTTCTCAAGCTGAAAACGGTGGAAAATATGGTGGAAGTGTATTATAATAGTGGACAATTCCAGAATACATTGGAATACATAGAAGGATTTTTTGAGGATGCATTTTCGATGTACGAAAAGCTCGGAAATTTCTATATGGAAAAGGGCTACGCGGATATCTCTCACACAAGAATGCGAAGATATGAGATCTTGCTGGAATTTGTAGAAAAGATACCGGAAATTTCTATGGAGACAGTCAAGGATAAGATGGTATATGATCTTTATCTGAGAGAGAACCTAAAGAGCCGTCCTGCTTTTGCGGCGGATCAAAAGCCATTTGAGCGTCAGGTATGGGATTTTAGGAAACGCGAAAAAATAGCCAAGAATGCACATGTGGAGGTGTTTGGAAGCAAAAAAGTGCTGCTGTTTGACTATGCACAGCGCGATCCGCTCACCAACAATGCATATGTGGAAGATGTAAGCAATGCAGTTTTACAGCAAGATTTGCTTGCTGAGGATGAAAGAGGTGACAAAAATGGGAATGTTTAATCCAAAAAATCGTAAAGTGCTCACAGCGATCATCGCGATCATTCTGGTAATCGTTATGGTAGTTCCGACTGTGCTTTCTTTTATCATTTAAGATAAATGGAAGATAGGAAAAGTAAATGTTTGGAAAAAGAGGAAAGAAATGAGACTTGGACAGGCAGCAATGGAGGCGCTGCGAGCAGAGATAACCGGATGTCTGCAGCCGGGGGATGAGTTGGTGGTGGCATGTCCGACGGCGCTGAAAGGAACATCTCTGATCGCGGAAAAAAAAAGACAGACACTGGCCGAGCGCTTTTCGGCTGGTTTTATCCAGAACTGTGTTTCTTTATGGGAAGATCACGGTGCATATAGAGAAATGATATCTGAGGCTAACAGCGAAAAAGATGGTCTGGATGTGAAAGAGAGCAAGGTCTGGAAATTAGCGAAAGAAGCTGGAGCTAGTGCGCTCTATGCGATGGGAGAGGGCGGATTTTTAAGCGCACTCTGGAAAATGGCGGAGGCTTCTGAAGTTGGACTGGAAGCGGATTTTCGAAAGGTACCGATCCGTCAGGAGACGATCGAGGTGTGTGAGATCTTCGATCTGAATCCTTATAAATTACAGGCGGATGGAGCTATCTTGATCGGGATCCGCGGGGGAGAAGCACTCGTACAGAAACTTCGCAAAGAAGGATTTATGGCGGAGATCATCGGACAGACGAATGCGGGCAAGGACAGGCTTTTGTACAGCGGCGGAAGTGCCCGCTATCTGGAGAGACCTGCGAAGGATGAGATCTTCCGAATGCCCCTTGCATGAGCTAAGGTAGCGTTAAGATTAAAAGAATAAAAAGTGATAAAAGGGAAATACAAAAATGGCAAAGTTAAATATTGTACTTCATGAGCCGGAGATTCCTGCAAATACAGGAAATATCGGACGAACCTGTGTGGCAACAGGAACGAGACTTCATCTGATCGAGCCGCTGGGCTTTTCTTTGAGTGAGAAAGCATTAAAAAGAGCGGGAATGGATTATTGGAAAGATCTGGATGTAACAACATATCTGGATTTTGAGGACTTCTTGCAGAGAAATCCTGGAGCAAAGATCTATTATGCAACGACCAAAGCACCGCAGACGTATACGGATGTTACATATGAAGAAGACTGTTATATTATGTTTGGAAAGGAAAGTGCGGGAATCCCAGAAGACATTCTGGTAGATCATCAAGATACCTGCGTGCGCATTCCGATGATCGGAGATATCCGTTCTTTGAACCTGAGCAATTCTGTAGCGATCGTTCTTTATGAAGCACTGCGTCAGAACCATTTTGATCATATGAACCTGGAAGGACATTTGAGAAATTATGACTGGAAGTAAGGACCAGCTATAAAGTGTACCGACCTCCAAAAGTTAGACGGAAAGTTTAACGATTGGAGGCCGGTATTTTTATTTTATCTTTTCGAGGGTAAAAATAAATTCTGTGCCAACGCCCTCTGTGCTGATAACATCAATATGCTGGTTGTGCGCATTGATGATCTCTTTGACGATGGAAAGTCCCAGACCTGTGCCTTTGCGGTCCTTTCCGCGGGAGGCATCGATCTTATAGAAACGATCCCAAATCTTCGCGATGCTGTCTTTGGGGATCCCGGAACCATGGTCTTTGACAGAGACAAAAACCTTGCCATTTTTTACCGTGGTCTCAATCTGGATGGAAGAATTGTCGTTGCTGAATTTGATCGCATTGTCCAGAAGGTTATACAGTACCTGCTGGATCTGCTCCATATCAGCGTTGACGAGAAGCTCTCTTCCGCAGAGCAGAAGCTCCAAGCGGATCTGACGGTTTGAGCAGATCCCTTCAAAAGTAGCTGCAGTATTTTTGATCGTATCGTTGATGTCAAATGGATGAAGCTGCATCATGCGCTTCTTGATGTCGAGCTCATTGAGTGTGAGCAGACTGCGTGTGAGCTTTTCCAGACGTTCTGACTCAAAGGCGATGATCTTCAGATAACGCTCCTGCATTTCATACGGGATAGTTCCATCTAAGATGGCATTTACATATCCTTTGATGGAGGTGAGCGGAGAGCGAAAATCATGTGAGACATTGGCGATAAACTTGCGCTGATATTCGCCGTTTCTGTTTAATTTGTCGGACATGTAGTTCAGAGTCTGCGCAAGATATCCAAGTTCATCATCCGAAGTCACATCGATCCGATACTCCAGATTTCCGCTGGCATATTCGCTGGCCCCCTTCATGATCTTTGCCAGAGGTCTGCGTATGTAATGGCTGTAAGCCCAGAGGAGCAGACTGGTCATAGCATAGCAGACGAGAAAGATGATCTGCATGATAAATAAGATACTGCTTCGGTTTTGATAAAGCTCAGTGACATCGTAATGGATCACGATATAACCCTGAATGCCCTGCTCAGAATCCGAGGTGACTGGGGCGATCACGCTGAGCTGATCTGTGTCAAAATATCCCCAAAAGTTTCCAATCTGATAATGATTTGTGCCCCATGCAGTGATATCAAACTGTTCCAAAGAGATTGGTGCATCCGCAGAGATTTCCTCGCCTGTGCTGAAGATCAGTTCTTTCTGGTTGTTGATGATCCAGATCAGAGTATCCTGAAACTCAGCAGTTGCAGAAAGACTTTCCTCGAGATTGTTGACCCTGGAAGCGGATAGATTCTGTTTTACTAGGTCACTGGAGGCGATATGCTGAGCTTCCTGATACAGGGAGATGCGCAGCGAATGTTCCAGGCGGTCTTCCACAAGGGAAGAACCGCCAAGTGTGATCAGGAAAAATCCAAAAACTCCGATAAAAATGTAAAGCGCCAGAAATTTCGTGGAAAGATGGTGCTGCTTCATGGATTTTTTACCTCAAATTTATATCCGATGCCCCACACAGTAGCGATGGACCAGTAAGGATTGTCCTTGATCTTTTCGCGAAGTCTCTTGATATGGACATCGACCGTTCGGGTATCTCCGATATATTCGTAGCCCCAGATATGATCCAGGAGCTGCTCGCGGGTAAAGACCTGGTTTGGTGAGGCTGCAAGGAAGTAAAGAAGCTCCAGTTCCTTAGGCGGCATATCGACCTGCTTGTCCATGTAGGTGACAGCATAGTTTGTCAGGTTGATAGTAAGATCCGGGTAGCTGACACGCTTTTCGTTGGAAGCGGCGATCGGCTGTTTTACCTGGAACCTGCGAAGTACCGCGCGCACACGAGCGACCAGTTCTTTAGAATCAAATGGTTTGATCATATAATCGTCTGCGCCAAGCTCCAGACCAAGAACTTTGTCAAAAGTCTCTCCCTTTGCGGAAAGCATGATGATCGGAACATCTGAAGTGTGGCGGATCTCACGGCAGACCTGATATCCGTCGATCCCTGGAAGCATCAGATCGAGGATGATCAGATCCGGGTGGAAGCTGGCAAAAGCTTTGAGTGCTTCTTCGCCATCGTTTACGATCTTTGTCTCGAAACATTCCTTGATCAGATACAGGGCGATCAGCTCTGCGATGTTGTTATCGTCATCTACGATGAGAATTTTTTGCTTGGAAACCATAAAACCCCTCCTTTTATGTTATAAGTTTTTTGAATGATAAAATTTACTTATTTCTTAAACTCTACGATGGTGACACCTGCATCGCCTTCACCAAACTCGCCAAGGCGGAAAGAATCCACATGTTTTTGGCGCTTCAGATAGTTGTGTACACCTTTTCGAAGAGCACCTGTGCCTTTTCCGTGCACGACGCGGACGGTCTTTAAATGAGCGATATAAGCGTCGTCTAAATATTTGTCAAGCTCGGCAATGGCCTCGTCCACAGTTTTGCCCAGCAGGTTGATCTCTGTGGAGACATTTGCAGATTTTGACATACGGATCTTGCCGGCTCCTGTGCGCTGCAGGGTTGGTGTTGTGATCTCAGCCTCGTCGATCAGCTCCAGATCAGAAATATGGACTTTGGAGCGGATGATACCCATCTGTACGAAGAGAAATCCCTTGTTGTCCGGACGACTGCTGATCGTGCCTTTGAGATTCATGCTGAGGACTTTTACTGCATCGCCAAGGGAGATATCTTTGGCAGTTAGTTCTTTCTTTGGCTTTTGTGCAGCTGCCTTTTGAGACATACCTTTCTCTGCCTTGTTCATCTTCTTGCGAAGACTCTGACGTTCTTTTTCCACGGCGGAGAGATCCACATGATCTTTCTGGAATTTGTGGAACATTTTCATGGTCTGATCTGCATATTCTTTAGCCTCACGCAGAACCGTGTGAGCTTCCTCGTTTGCCTGACGCAAGATACGGTCACGCTGTTCGTTGAGTTTCTCTTGCTTGGATTCCAATTCAGCCTTTAAGGTTTCGATTTCTTTTTTATATTGTTCGATCTGGTGACGTTCATTTTCAATGGTCACACGACTGCTTTCGAGAGAGCTGAGCACGTCTTCGAAAGACTCATCCTGCTCGCTGATCTGTTCTTTGGCTTTCTCAATGATATATCCAGGAAGGCCCAGCTTAGAAGAGATCGCAAAGGCGTTACTTTTTCCCGGGACTCCGATAAGCAGGCGATAGGTCGGGCGAAGTGTCTCTACGTCAAATTCGCAGCAAGCATTTTCCACACCAGGGGTGGAGAGTGCATAAACTTTCAGCTCGCTGTAATGGGTGGTTGCCATAGCACGGATCCCCTGCTCATGAAGATGGGAGAGGATGGCAATGGCAAGTGCAGCGCCTTCGGTCGGGTCAGTACCTGCACCAAGCTCGTCGAACAGGACAAGGGAGCGGTTGTTGGCTTTCTTGAGGAAAGATACCACGTTTGTCATGTGGGAGGAGAAGGTACTCAGGGACTGCTCAATGCTCTGCTCGTCTCCGATATCTGCGTAAACTTCCTCAAACAGAGCAAGCTCGGAACGGTCGAGTGTTGGAATGTGCAGTCCGGATTGTCCCATAAGGGTCAAAAGCCCTACTGTCTTTAAGGATACGGTTTTACCGCCGGTATTTGGTCCTGTGACAATGAGAAGGTCAAAATCATCGCCAAGACGGATATCGATCGGAACGGCTTTCTTTTTATCAATGAGCGGGTGGCGTGCCTGCTTCAGACGGATGCGTCCCTCCTCGTTGAAAATCGGTTCTGTGGCATTCATATCCATGGCAAGGGCGGCACGTGCAAAGATGACATCGAGCTGGACCATAAGATTAAGATCTGCGCGGATAGCGTCAGTCTGCTGGGCAGCCTGTTCGCTCAAAGCTGCGAGGATGACTTCGATCTCTTTTTGTTCCTGAAGCTCTAATTCGCGGATTTCATTGTTTAACTTTACGATTGCCATAGGCTCGATAAACAGGGTAGAACCTGTGGAAGACTGGTCGTGTACCATTCCAGGAACCTGGCCCTTATATTCTGCCTTAACAGGGATACAGTAGCGGCCATTTCTCATTGTGATGACAGAGTCCTGCAGATAATTGCGGGCACCACCGTTTACAAGGGAGGAAAGCTGTGTATGGATCTTATCCCCTGTGATCTTCATATTTCGGCGGATCTGGCGGAGAGTGCTGCTCGCATCGTCGCTGATCTCATCCTCGGAGAGGATACATCTGCGGATCTCAGTGGTGAGTGGAGTCAGCGGCTCCAGTGCGCTGAACATGCCATCTAAGGAATCTGGCAGGGAGTCTCCGCGGTCACTGCGAGAGTAAGCTTTTACGCGGTTCGTATTTTCGAGTAAGCTGCAGATGGAAAGGAGTTCTCCGATACCGAGGGAACTGCCGATCTCCAGACGTTTGAGAGAGCCTCGTATATCTTTGACACTTCCGAAAGAAATATTGCCTTTCTGAAAGAGTCTGGTGAGAGCATCTTTCGTCTGTGTCTGCATATGACGGATCTCATCAATATCTGTGGAAGGCTCGAGCTTCTTACAGATCTCTTTTCCCATGGAAGAAGAAGCCTTGTCTGTCAGCATATTTATGATCTTATAATATTCAAGTGCTTTATATGCTTTGTGGTTCATATTTGTTTTAAATCTCCTGAGTTTTGTTTGTAATAAATGATTGGTAAAATACCGTTCTTATTATATATGATTTTGCATGTTATGAAAAGTCAAAAGTTTGACAGGGTGAGAGACCCCCAAAAACGACGATTTTGGAAAAAAATTAAAAAAAATAAAAAAATTTTAAAATAACCCTTGACACTTTGGTTCGTTTTTGGTATAGTACCAATTGTCGCAACAATAAGTAAAACTTAAAGCGAAACGCGATATGCGGAAGTGTCGGAACTGGCAGACGAGCAAGACTAAGGATCTTGTAAGCATTGCGCTTGTGTGGGTTCAAGTCCCATCTTCCGCATGAGAAACCTTGTATCTTAATTGGTACAAGGTTTTTTTGTTGTCAGGCTTCCCAAAAGAAGCTGGGATTTTTCTATGTGCATTCATAGAAAGTTCATATGTTTTTGATAAAATAGACGGAAAGTGCTTTCAAACCATATCTGAGAGTGAATATGTAGAAAGACTCAACGGACTTTACTCGTTGGAATGTTAGTGATCTGGAAAAAGGAAAGAGAAGAAAAGAATAGAGGGGCTGAAATTTATGCGTTTTTTAAATGAATTACACGAAGGAGACAGAATCAACGGTATCTACCTGTGCAAGCAGAAGATCTCAGCGGTGACCAAAAATGGAAAACCTTATGAGAACGTTATCTTGCAGGATAAGACTGGAATCATGGATGGTAAGATTTGGGATCCGAATTCTCTGGGGATCGATGATTTTGATGCATTAGATTATATTGATGTGATGGGAGATGTGACAAGTTTTGCGGGTGCGATGCAGTTAAACATCAAACGTGTGCGCAAAGCATCAGAGGATGAGTATGATCCGGCAGACTATCTTCCAGTAAGTGAGAACAGCACAGATGATATGTACAGTCAGCTGACTGCATTTATCAACAGTGTGAAAAATCCATATTTATCTACACTTCTGAAAATGCTGTTTGTGGAGGACGCAGAATTTATAAAGGTATTTGAGGGACATTCTGCTGCGAAAACAGTGCACCATGGATTTATCGGCGGTCTGCTCGAGCACACACTTGGAGTTGCGCGCCTTTGTGAATATATGGTTCAGGCATATCCGGTCTTAAACAGAGATCTGCTGATCACAGCTGCACTTTTTCATGATATTGGAAAGACAAGGGAATTATCTGCATTTCCAATGAATGATTACACAGATGAGGGACAGCTTTTGGGACATATCTATATGGGAGCACAGATGATCCATGACCTTGCAGGTAAGATCCCGGAGTTTCCGGTCGTGCTGAAAAACGAGCTGATCCATTGCATCTTATCTCATCACGGAGAGCTGGAGTATGGATCTCCGAAAAAACCTGCGCTTGCGGAGGCTGTAGCTTTGAACCTTGCGGACAATACAGATGCAAGGATGGAGACGATCACAGAGATCTTTGCCGCAGATAAAGGCAAAAAGGATTGGCTTGGATATAATAGGATCTTAGAAACCAACTTGAGAAGAACAGGAGAAGTATAAATTTTATGGAATTTCGTAAGAATGATCTTGTAACATTAGAGATAGAGGATTGCGGAATTGACGGTGAAGGTATCGGGAAAGCCGATGGCTTCACCGTTTTTGTCAAAGATGCCGTGATCGGAGATACCGTGACAGCGAAAATCATCAAAGCAAAGAAACATTATGGATATGGCCGTCTGATGGAGGTGATCAAACCTTCTGAACATAGAGTAAAGCCTGAATGTGCCTTTGCGCGCCAGTGCGGAGGATGCCAGCTTCAGGCACTTTCCTACGACCAGCAGCTTGTATTTAAAACAAATAAGGTCAAAGGACATCTGGAGAGGATTGGAGGCTTTACAGATATCCCGATGGAGCCGATCATTGGGATGGATGAGCTGTTCCATTACAGAAATAAGGCGCAGTTTCCAGTAGGTAAAAATAAAGAGGGAAAGATCGTCACAGGTTTCTATGCGGGAAGAACACATACGATCATTGAGAACCGTGACTGTGCTTTGGGCGTTTCACAGAACAAAGAGGTTCTGGACCGTGTGATCTCCCATATGGAGAAATACGGGATCGAACCGTACGATGAGACTTCTGGAAAAGGGCTTGTGCGCCACATTCTGATCCGCTATGGGTATTTTACCAAAGAGATCATGGTCTGCCTCATTTTGAACGGCAATAAACTTCCAAAGGAAGATACGCTGGTAAGCGCGCTGTGCGAGATACCGGGAATGACCAGTATTACGGTCAATGTCAATAAAAAGAGAAGCAATGTGATCCTGGGAGAGGAGATCCGTCTTTTATGGGGACAGGAATATATCACAGATAAGATCGGAGATATTTCTTACCAGATCTCTCCGTTGTCTTTCTACCAGGTAAATCCGAGACAGACACAGAAACTTTACGCAAAAGCACTGGAATATGCAGATCTGAGCGGCGAGGAGACGGTTTGGGATCTTTACTGCGGAATTGGAACAATCTCTTTGTTCCTTGCGCAGAAAGCAAAGTTTGTACGTGGTGTGGAGATCATTCCTGCTGCCATTGAGAATGCGAAAGAAAATGCGAAACTCAATGGAATCGAGAATACAGAATTTTTTGTAGGAAAAGCAGAAGAAGTCTTGCCGAGGGAATATAAAAAGAATGGTGTGTATGCAGATGTGATCGTGGTGGATCCACCGAGAAAAGGCTGTGATGAGACTCTGTTGGAGACAATGGTGGAAATGCAGCCGGAGCGTATCGTCTATGTGAGCTGTGACAGCGCGACACTGGCAAGAGACCTGAAATATCTGTGTGAACGAGGATATGAGCTTAAAAAGGTCTGCCCGGTCGATCAGTTTGGAATGACCGTGCATGTCGAGACGGTATGTCTTTTGTCCAAACTTCAAAATCGACAGCATATTGAGATCGAGT
>CAZSTD010000060.1:2450-13533 GCA_964609645.1 uncultured Blautia sp. | reverse complement strand
GGAATCAAGAAGCGATTGCATGGTATATTCGTGCAGCGCTTCTTTTTTCTTGCGGTCAATCTGCAGATAGCGGGAGTAGAGCACGTCGAGCATCAATAGGATCGGGAATTGAGGGGAAATGATATTTCCGCGTTCCAAATGCTCTTTGCTTGCGAAGATCAAGATCTCGTCACAAAATTCCTGATAAACTTTATCCTGCCTTGCAGTCATCAGAAGGGTTGTCGCACCTTTGCTTTTGGCTGCGCGCAGTGAGGAAGTAATATCCGGCGTCTGCCCGCTGACACTGATCCCGATCACAAGACAGGTTTTGTCAAGGATTACAGAATTCATTTTCATCACATGGCTGTCCGTGACGGCTTCGATGTTCAGGCCGATGCGCATAAAACGCAGCTTCATTTCCTGTGCCACGAGTCCGGAGCTTCCTCTGCCGTATACATAGACGCGGGATTTAGAGGAGAGAAGGCGGGCGATACGCAGGATCTGCGCTTTGTCCAGAAGTGCATTTGTCTTGTTTAAGAGTTCCTGATAGGTATTAAATTCTGAGACGCTGAAGCTGGGAAGTGCATCGGATTCAGGAGTCAGACTTTGTTTATATTCATAGATAAATTCCCGGTATCCATGAAAACCACATTTTTGTGAGAAGCGAGAGAGCGATGCCTCTGAGACATATAAGAGTGAGGAAATGTGTTTGGAGGAAAAATCGGTTTCTTCGGTATTGTGGATAAAAAAGTCAGCGATCGTCCGCTCGAGCGGTGTGAATGTATGATAGTAAGATTCGATCAGGGGAATGAGGTTTCGCTTGTTAAATGCCATAATAACTCCTTTCTATTATTGTTGCCTGCTGTTTGTTTTTTGTACTATGAATTTAATATAGCATGAAAGGAAATCTTTCACAATATTTAGTGGAAATAATTTCATATAATATAAAATATATGAAAGTAATTTCAGAAGCAAATGAAAAATACAGAGAAAAAAATACTCAAGGGATGGAAAAATAACAAAATTTGAAAGAAAAATCTAAAGTTTCTATATTAGTTGAAAATATAATCCGCAGGAATTATAATGAACCTGCTAAGAAATTCCAGGAATCGATCCTGATGAGAATCTAAGATCCTATCTGGAAAGATTTGAGAAAACCAAAAAACTATTTTAGTGTAACTCTAAGTTTTAAGAAAAGAGAAAAGGGGACAATATCATGACCATTTATGAAGGAAAAGATTACAATGAAGTGAGCAGAAAAGCAGCACATATCATGGCAGCGCAGATCATTGCAAAACCACAGTCTGTTCTGGGACTGGCAACAGGCTCTACACCGGTAGGGATGTACAAACAGTTAGTTGAGTGGTGTAAAGCTGGAGATCTGGACTTTTCCCAGATCACAAGCGTGAACCTGGATGAATACAAAGGTCTTTCCGGGGACAATGATCAGAGCTATCGTTACTTTATGAACACAAATCTGTTTGACCATGTAAATATTGATAAGAGCAAAACTTTCGTACCGAACGGATTGGAAGAAGACAGTGAGAAAGCATGTGCAGATTATAATGAAGTGATCCACAGTGTGGGCGGTGTGGATATGCAGCTTCTCGGTATCGGTGGAAACGGACATATCGGATTTAATGAGCCGTCAGATGTGTTTGAAAAAGAGACACACTGCGTAGATCTTACAGAGAGCACGATCCAGGCAAATGCAAGATTCTTTGCAAGCATGGATGAAGTGCCGAAGCAGGCATATACCATGGGTATCAAAAATATCATGGAAGCGAAAAAGATCCTTCTGGTAGCAAACGGAGAAGCTAAAGCGGAAGCTCTCTACAATTCTTTATATGGACCGATCACACCGCAGGTGCCGGCATCCATCCTGCAGCTTCACCCGGATGTGGTAGTTGTAGCAGATGAAGCAGCGTTAAGCATGATCAAAGAAAAAGGACTTCTGTAAGACGAAGCTGATAAGGAAGACAAGAGGGACCAGACTGCAATGATTATCAAAAATGGAAAAGTTTTTCAGGAAGACGGAAGCTATCAGATTAAAGATTTATATATAGAAGGCAGCAAGATCGTGGCTTCACCAGAGGAAGTGACAGATCAGACGGAAGTGGATGCTTCCGGGTTAAAGGTATTGCCGGGATTAGTAGACATCCACAGCCATGGCGCAGTGCGCCATGATTTTTCGGATGCGGATGTGGACGGTCTGAAAGCGATCCTTCAATATGAAAGATCACAGGGTATCACTTCTTATTGTCCAACATCCATGACACTGCAAAAAGAAGATCTGCTGAAGATCTTTCAGACTGCTGTGGACGTAGAACAGGATGAGACCTGTGCGCGTATTGTTGGCATTAATATGGAAGGACCTTTTTTAGATCCTGCCAAAAAAGGGGCGCATGTGGAAGGATATATCCGAAAACCGAATGTGGAATTCTTTAGGGAATGCAATGAGGCTTCCGGACATATGATCAAACTGGTGACACTGGCACCGAACATGAGAGGCGCTGAAGAATTTATCCGAGAACTGCATGAGGAAGTGGTGATCTCACTGGGGCATACAGGTGCGGACTATGCCTGCGCTTCCAAAGCGATCGAAGAAGGTGCTGCTCACGTGACACATCTTTACAATGCGATGCTTCCGATGGGACACAGGGAACCTGGGCTGGTCGGCGCGGCTGCAGACAATGAGAGGTGCATGGTCGAGCTGATCGGAGATGGGATCCATATCCATCCAGCGAGTGTGCGCAACACATTCCGACTTTTTGGAGAAGAACGAGTGATCTTGATCAGCGATTCTATGATGGCAACCGGCATGGAAAATGGAACTTATGAACTGGGTGGACAGGAAGTGACCATGACGGATCGAAAAGCGACACTTGCAGACGGAACGATCGCAGGATCAGCGACGAATCTGTTCGAGTGTATGAAAACGGTTATCTCCATGGGTGTGACAGAGCGGGAAGCTATTTTGGCAGCGACCAGAAATCCGGCGAAAAGTATTGGGATCTACGATGAGGTAGGTTCTCTCACACCAGGAAAAAGAGCAGATATCCTTTTGGCAGACGAGAAATTAAATCTGGTAAGAGTATTGTAAGGACAAGAATGAAGATCATATAAATATACAATATAAAAATGTTAATAATTTTAATTTTATATTTGTATTGAAAATAATTTTCCTTGTGATATAATTGGGTACGTAAACGAAAAATGTATTTAAAGTTCCAGTATAGATTTTGATTCTGGAAGGAAAAGGGGAAAATCATGACAAAGAAAGAACTCTTGGATGCGATCCATGGACAGATGATCATTTCCTGTCAGGCTGTAGAGGGTGAGCCTTTATATGTGGAAGAGAAATCAATTATGTATCTGATGGCACGTGCTGCGAAAGCTGCCGGCACACCGATGATCCGTACCAGCAGTATCCGCGACGTAGTTGCGATCAAGGAAGAAACAGGTCTTCCAGTCATCGGACTGGTGAAGATCCAGTATCCCGGATATGAAGCGTATATCACACCTACGATGAAAGAGGTTGATGATCTGGTGGCAGCAGGTTCCGATATCGTAGCTTTGGACTGTACGATGCGTAAGCGTGGTGACGGGACTACGATCAATGAATTTATCGCACAGATCAAAGAGAAATATCCGGATATCATCCTGATGGCAGATATCTCCAACTATGAGGAAGGTATCAATGCATGGAAATGCGGAGTAGACATTGTCGGAACAACTATGAGTGGATATACAGACTATACTTCTAAGAAAGATGAGCCGGACTATGAGCTGATGCACAGACTTGCAGAAGACACCGATATTCCGGTGATCGGAGAAGGAAAGATCCACTATCCGGATCAGGCAGTGAAAGCACTTCAGACAGGTGCATGGGCAATCGTTGTAGGCGGAGCGATCACTCGCCCGTTAGAGATCGCACAGCGTTTCCAGAAAGCGATCGCAGAGAATAAATAAGAAAATAGAACACTATTAACAAGTTATTATAGCAGTTGTTGAAACATCAAAGGGGATGTACCGATCGATCCTAAGACCAGGATCGTCGGTGCATCCCTTTTTTGTTTAACATCACTTTAAAAGGATCATAAAAGTTTATTTGCGATCGCCTGTGCAGTCGCGGAGCGAGCCGTGGAAATGCCATCTGGTTTCTTGCTGCAGTATCCGTAGAACAGACAGTCGATCAAAAAGAGCTGTCCGACTTTTGCAGCGACAGATCCTGACTGCAGAGGGCTTTCATTGTAACCGCACTGCAGTACAACTGTGGCGAATTCCGCGCCTGCCGATTTCGGGAAATGTGTGACCAAAATGACAGGTGTTTTATTCTGGGAAGCGATGCGCAGGGTATCGCACAGATCTTTGGTCGAACCCGAATAGGAGAAGAACAAGATCGCATCCTCGGAATCTGTCAATGCGGTGGCAGATGCCTGCATATGTGAATCGCTGATGTGGATGAAATTCGGTGATACCGTTGAAAATCGTGCCCATGCTTCCATTGCCATGACCATGCTGCTGCCTTGACCAAAACAATAAATGCGTCTGGCTTTTGCAAGAATGGCGATGGCTTTGGTCATAGCTTTCTCGTCAAAAAGTTCAAGACTTTCATTTAAAGAAAGGACATTGGCAGTGTGTACCTTCGCAGCTATGGTGGAGATCGAGTCTTCCGAGGAGACGGGCTCCGCAGAATTGCTGGAATCTCCTAAGTCTGTTGTTCGGTCCGCCTGTGCCAATGCCAACTTAAATGCATTGTAACCGGAAAGGCCAAGTCCGCGGCAGAAACGGGTGATGGTAGCTTCAGATACGTCGCAGTTTTCAGCCAGAGATGTGATAGATAGATATTGAGTTTCTGCTGTATGTGAAAATACATAATCTGCCAGCTTCTTTCCGGATTTTGTTAGAGAGTGATATTGATCCGTAATAGAATCAAGAATACTATCTGCCATGAAAAAAACCTCCATTGTATATATAACTTCTATAGAATATTATAAAGTAAGATTTTGACAGGCGCAAGGTAATATCTTCATAAACAGGGGTATTAATTTTCAAAATTAGTTTTTAATAAAAATTATTTTCATGCAAAGTGCACAAAAATAAAAATTATTTTCATGAATTAATAAGATTGAAAAAATATTTCTAAATTGATATACTCAGTACAGATGAAACGAGAAACCAAAGGGAGGGTTGCTCTGAAAATAATTTTCATTTTCAGAGTAAAAACAAAGGTATAAAGAAAGGGAGAGCAAAACAATATGAAACACAGAATAGCAGCATTATTACTGGCAGCAACCGTAGCAATTTCCGGAACAGCAGGAGCATTTACTGTATCTGCAGCTGAAGAAGGTGGAACTCTGAAATTATCCGTGACTACCGGTGACGGTTCTACATCTGATGATAAGATCCCAACTCCATGGTACAACAGAATCATGGCAACGAATCTTATGTTCCGTTCTTTATTCTTAGCAGATGCAGATCTGACAAATCCGCAGCCGGATCTTGCAGAATCTTATGAAGTTAGCGAAGATAAGATGACTTATACAATTACAATGAAAGAAGGACTGAAATGGTCTGACGGCGAAGACTTAACAGCAGAGGACGTAAAATTCTCTATCGAGACAGCATTACAGGCAGCAACGATCAATTCCATTTACACTTCTGCATTTAAGAACATCACAGACATGACAGTAGATGGAAACACCATTACACTGACACTTTCTTCTCCATATGCATCTATGATCGACGTACTTGCACAGTTCGCGATCCTGCCACAGCATAGCCTCAAAGACGCAGATCCGCTGAAACTGGAATCTGATGCGTTCTGGACAAATCCAGTATGCTCTGGTATGTACACACTTGATGAGCTGAACGTAGGTAACTACTTCACATTAAAACAGAATGAAAACTACGAAGGAGAAGCTCCAAAGATCGCAAATGTTACTTGCTATTTCGTATCTGACTACATCACAGCAGCTCAGGCAGGAAATGCAGACTATGTATTTGGAAATGCAGCAGACCTGGTAGAAGCACTTGAAGGTATGGACAACTACACAGAACATGAAGTAGACGTATTATTCTACAAATACTTCCTGTTCAACATGAAGGGCGCTGATGGAAACGTAAACGAAGCAATGGATAACGTAGAAGTTCGTAAAGCTCTCGTTGAAGCGATCGACCGTGCAACACTTGCAACCTTATATCCAACAGCAAAAGTTCTCAACAGTGGTGTTCCGAACGATAACGAAGCATACAATGGATTCGAGTATACATTCGATGCTGAGAAAGCAAAATCTGATCTGGAAGCAGCTGGATACGATATGAACCGTACCTTAAAGATCTGCTACTACAACAATGACCAGACATCTATCGACCTCATCAACACAGTTGTATATTATCTGGAACAGACAGGAATCACAGTAGAAGCTACTTTATCTAATGATGGAACCACAGACCTCTTTACAACTCGTGACTACGATATCGGATTCAAAGGTAAGAGTGCATTCTCCATCGACGAGTGGTACACAGAGTACATGAGCACAGATGGTCTGTTTGCAAATGTATTCGGCGGCGGAACAGAGTTTGACGAAGCAGTAGCAAACCTGTTTAAAGCAACAGAAGAAGAGGAAAGAAACGCTGTTCTGAAAGAACTGCAGGAAAAAGAACAGGAAGCAGTTTATAAAGTTCCGGCATTCACAGTAGGTACTTATGTATTTACAAGTGATAATGTAAAGATTCCGGAAGGCGTAGAATTCTGTAACCCGCTTTACATGAGCGATATTGATTTCGAGCAGTGGGAAATGGCAGAATAATAAGAAAGTTTTAAAGGGGGAGGCCCTTTCGCGTCTCTCCCTTTTTATCTGTGATCAAAGTTCGCTTGCGGACTTTGTTTCTGATAAGATAACAAATTTGTGTACTTACGAGGTGATATAGTGTTCAAATATATTGTGAAAAAAATTCTTATGATGATTCCGATGCTTTTGCTGATCAGCTTTATCGTATATTTTGGTCTTCAGCTTACCGGAATCGATCCGATCAACTTTATGGTGAGCCCGGAGATGCTTTCCTCAAATAAAGAGAACGTAGAAGCGTTAAGAGAATCTCTGGGATTGAATGATCCTATGATCGTTCAGTATCTTCGTTGGCTTGGTAACTGTCTCCACGGTGATTTCGGTTACTCTCTGAAAGAAGGAAGCTCCATCGCTTCCATCATCGCAGTAAGACTTCCATATACATTTGAGCTTGCAGGATATTCTCTTGTATTATCCGCGATCATTGGTATTGGAATCGGTATTGTTTCAGCAGTACGTCAGAACGGTATCATCGACTATGTTGGACGTGTGCTGGCTGTACTTGGACAGGCGATCCCGCAGTTCCTTGTAGGAATCGTGCTGATCCAGATCTTTTGTATCAAACTTGGCTGGTTCCCATCAAGCAACCGTGTCAGCCCGGATGCAGAGAATGCTTTTGTAGATGCATTCCAGCATTTATTCCTTCCTGTACTGACACTGACGATCGGTATGGTCGCTGTTCTGATGCGTTATGCAAGAAATACCATGCTGGACGTATTAAACAGTGATTACATCAAAACTGCACGTTCCAAGGGAATCCCAGAATGGAAAGTGTATCTTAAACACGGATTCAGAAATGCCATGAAACCGGTACTGGTCATCCTGGTATTCCGTATCCCGATGCTGGTAGGTGGTTCCGTTGTTATTGAGAGTGTGTTCTCTTATCCTGGAATCGGACTTACCATGACAAATGCCATTGTTTCCGGTGACTATCCGGTAGTATTGGTAACAACTTTGATCATTGCAGCCGCAATGCTCATCTGCTCCTTTATGGTGGATGTGCTCAATGCGCTGTTAGACCCAAGAGTACGTCTTGGCGAATAAAAGAAGGAGGAGAAAATTATGAGTCAGTCTTCAGTAGATATGAAAAAAGAGAAAAAGACCGCCGCATCTTCTCTCTTCAAAAAGAATATAAAGAAATTTATGAACAATAAACTTGCCTTTCTGGGGCTTGTGGTCATTGTTCTTATGACTGCCGCATGTATCGTTGGGGCGATCGTGGGTGTGGACTATGCGACTCCGCATCTTCCAGATATGAAAAAAGCGCCGGGCGGTGCATATCTGTTTGGAACAGACACAATGGGACGAGATCTGTTCGCGCGTGTTCTGATCGGTGGATGTTATTCCATCCTGATCGGTGTGTTCTGTGCAGTGCTCAGCTCTGTGATCGGAGCGATCCTTGGTGCTGTTGCAGGATATTTCGGCGGAAAAGTGGATGCAACGATCATCCGTATTTCTGAAATCTTTCAGGCGTTTCCTCAGCTTGTGCTGGTCATGATGCTGGTAGCGATCGTGAACAAGCGAGGACTTGGAAACCTGCTTTTCATCTTTGTGTTTACCGGATGGATGACAACCTTCCGTATGGTACGAAACGAATTCGTTTCCATCAAAGGTGAGACCTATGTAAAAGTATGCGAAGCATTTGGAATGAGCAAGATCAACATTATGTTTAAACAGATCCTTCCGAATGTTATGAGCCCGATCATTGTTTCTACTACTACAAACGTAGCATTCTTTATCCTTCAGGAGGCTGCACTTTCCTTCATCGGACTTGGTGTTGCAGACAGCACTCCTACATGGGGAAACATCCTGAATGCTGCAAAATCAGTTTCTGTTGTAACAAACCAGTGGTGGATCTGGGTATTCCCGGGACTTGCGATCACATTATTTGTTCTTGCGATCAACTTCCTGGGTGATGGTATCCGAGATGTTATGGATGCCAAACAGCAGTAAGGAGGAACTTCATGAATAATCAGGAAATTATTTTGAACGTTGAAAATCTGAATACAACGTTTGTATCTGATAAAAAAGAGATCAAAATCGTAAAAAATGTTTCTTTTCAGGTAAAAAGAGGAAAAACACTTGCTGTTGTAGGTGAATCCGGATGCGGAAAGAGCGTAACTATGAACTCTATCATGCGCTTTACCGGAAAGAATGCGATCGTAAAGGCAGACAATATTCAGTATAATGCGCTGCGCGATGGAAAAGTAACAGAATATCATCTGGAGAGCATCACAAAGCCAAACGGACCGGAAATGCGAGCACTTCGCGGACCGGACCTGTCTATGGTATTCCAGGATCCGATGTCCAGCTTGAACCCTGTTTATAAAGTAGGTGATCAGGTTGCAGAAGGACTTATGCAGCATAACAAAGGCATGAAAAAAGCCGAAGCCAGAGAGAAAGTTCTGGAAATGTTCCGCAAACTGGGAATCCCGGATCCAGAAGAACGTATCGACTGCTATCCGCATCAGTTTTCTGGTGGTATGAAACAGCGAGTGGTTATCGCGATCGCTATGATCTGTAATCCAGAGCTGATCATCTGTGACGAGCCGACGACAGCGTTGGACGTAACGATCCAGGCACAGATCATGGAACTTTTGAAATCCCTTCAGGTGAATGAAGGAAAATCGATCATTCTGATCACACATAACATGGGACTTGTGGCAGAGATGGCAGATGAAGTCTGTGTTATGTACATGGGACGTGTCGTAGAATTTGGAAGTCTGGAAGATATCTTTGATCATACCAGCCATCCATATACAAAAGCACTTCTGAGAAGTGTGCCAGTTCTTGGTCTTGGAGATGACCAGAAACTGGAGACGATCCCGGGAGTAACACCAAACCCGGCAGATCTCAAAGAAGGCTGTGAGTTCGCAGACCGTTGTTCTGAATGTATGGCAAAATGCCGCAAGGGTGTGATCCCGGCATTTGAAGTCAGCCCGGGACATAAAGTTCGCTGCATGAAATACGATTCTTATCCGGAGGTGAAGTAGAAAGATGAGTACGGAAAAGAAGGAAGTGATCTTTAAGATCAAAAATCTGAAAACCTGGTTTCCGATCACCAAAGGTTTTATGAAAAAAGTTGTCGGAAACGTAAAAGCTGTGGATGATGTCAGCATTGATGTGTACAGAGGAGAGACACTTGGAATCGTAGGAGAGTCCGGATGTGGAAAATCTACCTTTGGAAAGACTGTTATGATGCTGGAGAAGCCAACTGGCGGAGAGGTTTTATTTAACTATAACGGAGAATATAAAGATATCACAAAGTTCAACAAGGATGAGATGTTTGAATTTCGAAAGAAAGTTCAGATGGTATTCCAGGATCCATATTCTGCACTGAATCCACAGAAGAAGATCTATACTTCTTTTGAAGAACCGCTGAAAACACACGGTGTGGATTCTGTGGAAGAACGTGAGGAGATCATGAACCGCGTGTTGAAAATGGTAAATATCCAGCCGGATTATCTGATGCGTTTTCCTCATGAATTTTCAGGTGGACAGCGTCAGCGTCTGTGTATTGCCAGAGCTTTGGAAGTGACACCGGAAGTTCTGATCTGTGATGAGCCGGTATCAGCGCTGGACGTTTCCATTCAGGCACAGGTACTGAACCTGATGAAAGAGATCCAGAAAGAAATGAACCTTACCTATCTGTTTATCGCACATGACCTTTCTGTCGTACAGTATATGTCTGACAGGATCATGGTTATGTATCTTGGCAAGATCGTGGAGGTTGCAGACTCCAAAGCGCTGTATGATGAACCACTTCATCCATACACAAAAGCGTTGCTTTCTGCAATTCCAGTAGCGGATATCCATCATAAGAAACAGCGTCAGGTTCTGGAAGGGGAAGTACCAAGCCCGATCCATAAACCAAGTGGATGTGCGTTCCACAACAGATGTCCGCATTGCATGGAAATCTGCAAGACAGTAGATCCGGCATTGCGTTATCACGGAGCTGACGGTCACATGACCGCATGCCATTTATATGATGGAGATGAGGTGAAATAATTCATGATCTATACAGATTTTGATAATCTTGAGCGTTATCTTGGAATAGGAGAACATCTGGATACAGCGATCCGCTACATCAAAGAACATTCTCTGGATGAACTGCACAATGGTCGTAATGAGGTGGATGGAGATTTCGTATTTATCAATTGCTTTGAATATGAGACTCTTCCAGAAGAAAAAGCTGCATTTGAAGCGCATGAGAAATATGCGGATGTTCATATGGTGATCTCTGGGGAAGA
>CAZSTD010000060.1:0-2350 GCA_964609645.1 uncultured Blautia sp. | reverse complement strand
TGATGAAAAAAGGTGTAAAAGGCTTATACGTAGGCGGATCATCAGGAGAATGCATCTATCACAGTGTAGCGGATAGAAAATTAGTCCTGGAACATGTTGTAAAAGCAGCGGAAGGTAAACTGACGATCATCGCACATGTTGCCTGCAACAATACCGCAGACAGTAAAGAGCTTGCTGCTCATGCAGAATCTCTGGGTGTAGATGCGATCGCTGCAATTCCTCCGATCTATTTCCACCTGCCGGAATATGCGATCGCAGAATACTGGAATGACATTTCCAGTGCAGCTCCAAATACAGACTTCGTGATCTACAACATTCCTCAGCTTGCAGGTGTTGCTCTTACAATGCCGCTGTTCGCTGAGATGAAGAAAAATCCGAGAGTGGTAGCAGTAAAGAACAGCTCTATGCCTGTACAGGATATCCAGATGTTTAAGATGGAAGGCGGAGAAGGCTTCGTTGTATTCAATGGTCCAGATGAACAGCTGGTATCTGGTCTTGCGATCGGTGCAGACGGCGGTATCGGCGGAACATATGGAGTAATGCCGGAACTTTACTTAAAGATCAAAGAACTGGTAGACGAAGGAAAGATCAAAGAAGCAAGAGATATCCAGAATGCAGCAGATGCGATCATCTATGCAATGTGCGCATGCCATGGAAATTTATATGCAGTTATGAAAGAGATCCTTCGCATCCGTGAAGGTCTGAACATTGGTGGCGTTCGTAAACCGATGCCGGAGATCATTCCGGAAGATATGGAACAGATCAAAAAATGTGCAGCAATGATCGATGAAGCAATCGCAAAATTCTGCTAATAAGGAAGATCGAAAAATCACATAAAGAAATCAACATAGAGGGATTTGAACATGAAAACATTTCTGAGCCTTGATCGGAGACTTTTAAATCCGCAGGCCATAGAAAATGCAGAGCTGAAAGTACAGCAGCCTGTAAAAGATGTAGCAAACAATCCGCTGTTTTCCCAGGAAATGCCCTGGGAAATCCGGATTGATAATGGATACCCGAATGTGATCTATGATAGCAGGGAAAATATTTTTCACTGCTATTATACGTTATTCACAGATGATAAGGATACAGAAGGGACGACACAGGAAGAACGTGTGAGCAGAAATTACAGACCGCGCATGGACCGTGTCACTTCACTTGCGTATGCCAGAAGTAAGGATGGGATCCATTGGGAAAAACCAGCGCTGGGACTTGTGGAGTGGAGAGGCAGTAAAGAAAATAATCTATTGTTTCGATATGCTCACGGAACCGGTGTGATGCTCGATGAGCGTGAGAAAGATGAAGATCGCAGATACAAGATGGTGACAAAGGTTGATATCCCGGATCATGGAGCACACATGGCAGTGGGATTTTCTTCAGATGGTGTGCACTGGGGAGAATTGATCCCGTGGCCGGAGTACAATCCGCAGGCAGACAGCCATAACTTTCCTTTTTGGAATGAGGAAGAACAATGCTATATGCTGATCTCGCGTATCTGGAAAGATGGGATCCGCATTACTACGATCAGCCACAGTCAGGATTTTATCCACTGGAGTGAACCGCAGGAGACACTTCGCGGAAGGGGATTTGAAGCTCAGATCTATTCCATGCCTGTTTTTAAAAGTCAGGGCATCTACCTGGGACTGGCATCTTTGATCCACGAGGGTGATAGAAATTCAGCAGATTTTGACCGTGTGGACTGTGAACTTACCTGGTCGGCAGATGGAAAGCAGTTTGACTTTACGTGTTTTGATCAGCCGGTCATTCCAAGAGGAACGGGATGCTATCCGGACGGAGAGTTTGATAATTCCTGTATCTATGCATCTGCGCCGGTCACAGTGGAAGACGATGTGTGGGTATACTATATGGGCGGCAACGGTCAGCACACAAACTTCCGAGAGTCCTCGCTGGGACGTGCCAGATGGGAAGCAGATAAGTTTGCATGTTGGACGACGACGGAACGCATTTCGACAGATGCAGATCGAAAAGAAATGCTCGCAGAAAGTGAAAAGGATGAGATAAGCAGTACGTTGACGACTACGACGCTTACTTTGGGCGGAGAATATATAGAAATTCTGGCAGATGCTGCTGATCTTGAAAAAGAATGGAGCCTGAGTGCTTCTATTCATCCGGTTTGGACAGAAAAGCCTTATGAAGGCTTTGAGATGGAACAGTCTGTGGTCAAAAAGGAAGGTCGCTGGCTTCGTATCTCATGGAAGGAAAAGAGGCTTCCTGGCGGAACGGGGTGTATCCGCTTGAAATTCAAAAATCTGAAGATCTGGGCACTTCGAGGAGAGTTGGAATACAAAGGACATCGTCTCTGGGAAGGTGCGGATATGGAAAATGAAGG
>CAZSTD010000059.1:0-13585 GCA_964609645.1 uncultured Blautia sp. | reverse complement strand
GATAAAAAATACCGGATTCAAATAAAAATAATTTGAATCTGGTATTTTTGTTTTGATAAGATTATTTTAATTTTTGGGAAGCGAGATGATAAGCACCCAGAAGCCCAGCGGAATTTCCAAGACTTGCAGCACAGATTTCTACATGTGCAAAGCTCGACATGATCATTTTTGGAAGGCAAAGCTGAAGCTGTTCCATAATGTAAGGCTGAACCATGATACCGCCTCCTAGAACGATACAGGATGGGTTGAAAATATGAATTAAAGTAGAAAGACCAATTGCGATTTCATTTACCCATTCGTTGATAAGTTCTTTTACTTCTGGTCGGTCTAAATTAGCAAAGATTTCACGACCGTTGGTGAGAGAAGGATCAAGAACAGAAGCTTTTTTTACTAATGCGGTGGCAGAGGCATAACGTTCGTAACATCCGTCAAAAGGATCAGATCCAGTAATTTTTTGCTCGGCATGGGTGACGATTCCACCAAATTCTCCAGCAGAAAAAGAGGAACCGTGATATACCTGTCTGTTTTCGATGATTGCTCCACCGACACCTGTACCGTATGTCAGACAGAGAAAAGAAGGCTTTCCTCTTCCAGCACCGAAGATTGCTTCGCCAAGAGCAGCACAATTTACGTCATTTTCTACTGCGACGGGAACGCGGAAACGTTCTTCCAGAAATGCCTGAAACTGAATCCCTGTATAGTTAGGGATATTGCTGTTTGCATAGATGATAGAGCCTTTTTCTGGATTTACCTGACCTGCTGTGCTGATGCCGATCGCATCAAATGGCATGGACTCTTCTGCAAGCCTGCAAACTGTATTTAGGATATGAGGACCACCTTTAAGGGCTTCTGTAGGGCATTCTTTCGTTTCTGAAAGCACACCATCTTGGCATATGCCATATTTGATCGCAGTTCCGCCGATATCAAATACAAGAATTTTCATCAAAATTTCTCCTTTAAAATGATAGATAACCGGTTAAAAAAGTTTCGTATTTACTATTTTAAGTATATCATATGTTATTTTAAAAGTCATTAAAAATGAAAAGAAATTTCATAATAACAATAAAATTAAAATTTTTATCAAACAATAAAATGCTAACCGGTATTTCATTAAACGCCAAAATAAAGTAGAATAAAGGATAAGTATGAAAAGATGAAAGAATAATGAACAGCAGAAAGGAATGCGATAGAAAATGAATTACTTTGACTGTCATGCAGATACACTGACTCAGATCATAAAGCCGGGAGATACGCTGGGAAAAAATTCCTGTGATCTTGACCTGGATAGGATCGGGGCATTTGCTGAGAAATATACACAGATTTTTGCGATCTGGAAGGATGCGATGGAACTGGATAAAGAAAATCCGGATGAGCATTTTTTCCGGATCTATGATCGGGCGATGGCATACCTTGCGGAAGAGAACCGAAAAATGGTCCTGTGTTTATCAGGAGAGGATATGGAGAAGGCGCACAGACAGAGAAAGGCAGCCGCTTTTTTGGCGATCGAGGATCTTTCGATCATGGGCAGCTACGCAGAAAAGATCCGAGAAATGGGATTTCGCTTTGCCATGCTGACATGGAATTATGAAAATGTCTATGGATGTGGAGCATCCTTTGACCAGTCCAGAGGGCTGACTTTGGAAGGGAAGGATATGGTGAGAAAACTTTTGGATCAGGGGATTGTTTTAGATATTTCGCATTTGTCTGATCAGGGTGTGGAGGATCTGTTTTCGATGACGGATCGTCCGATCATTGCTTCTCACTCAGACATTCGAGAGGTACAGGATGTTCCTCGCAATCTGCGAAAGGAACATTTGCAGGAGCTGATCCGCAGGAAAGGCATCGTAGGTATGAACTTCTATGGAAGATTTGTGGGGGAACAGCCGGATATCTCAGATCTTCTGCGCCATATGGATGCAGTGCTCGAGGCAGGAGGAGAGGACACTCTTGTGATCGGCAGTGACTTTGATGGATGTAGCGGATGCTTTCCGGAAGGGATCACGGGGATCCAATCAATACCTGCACTGAGAGAAGAACTCTTGAAGCATGGTTTTACGGAAAAACTCACAGAAAAAATCTTCTATGAAAATGCACACCGATTTATGATGGAAAACGTAAAGTGATGGCGCAGAGTATATAGATAAATTGATCTAAATGATTTAACCTAGATAAGGATAAATGGATCAGAAGTTTCTGATCTGGCAAAAAACAAGAGAAAGAACGGAAAGGAAAAACGAGAAATGAGATTGTTGATCGTACGGCATGGAGATCCGGATTATAGCATTGATTCCCTGACTGAAAAAGGCTGGAAAGAGGTGGAATATCTTTCCCAGATGCTTTCGAAATTGGATGTTAAAGACTTTTATGTTTCTCCGCTTGGCAGAGCGAAGGACACGGCTTCTCTCACATTAAAAAAGATGGGGCGAACAGCGAAGGAATGTGACTGGCTGCGAGAGTTTGATGTGATGATCGACCGACCGGATGTGACAGATAAAAAGAAGATCGCATGGGATTGGCTGCCGCAGGATTGGACGTTGGATGAAAGATTTTATCAGTATGAGCACTGGTTTGAAAATGGAAGGATGCAGGCGGCAGATGCGAAAGGCCATTATGACTACGTGACAGGAAAGTTTGATGAATTGCTCGCAGAACACGGATATGTGAGGGAAGGTCATTACTATCGGGCGGTCAGACCAAATGATGATACTTTGGTATTTTTCTGCCATTTCGGGTTGGAATGTGTACTGCTTAGTCATCTGATGAGTGTATCTCCGATGGTGCTCTGGCATGGAATGTGTGCTGCGCCGAGTTCAGTAACGACGGTGAATACTGAGGAAAGAAGAGAAGGCATTGCAAGTTTTCGCATCAGTGCGTTCGGTGATATTTCCCATCTGTATGCGAATGGAGAACCGCCTGCGTTTGCGGCGAGATTCTGCGAAATGTATACAAATGAAGAAGAACGTCATGATTAAATAGATATAAAATTTTAGAACGGATGTAATAAAATATCCCACAGAAAGCAGAGGTCAAGCTCTGATAACTGTGGGATATTTTTAGTAAATGAAGAGATGAAAAAAATTATTTTGCTGCTAAGATATGTTCGTGTTCTAATTCGTTGATACGCGCAACTTTTGGTGCAGATCCGCCACCTGCAAAATCGCAGGAAAGCCAGATATCTACTAAATATTTGGCGAGTTCGACACCGATCACACGCTCTCCCATACACATGATCTGAGCATTGTTGCTTTTGCGGGAACGCTCAGTAGAGAATGGATCATGGCAGACAGCAGCGCGGATGCCAGGAACTTTATTGGCACAGATAGCCATTCCGATACCAGTTCCGCAGACAAGGATCCCTCTTTCAAAATCTCCTTTTGCTACAGCGTCTGCTACAGAGTATGCAACATCTGGATAAAGTACAACTTCTCCTTTGGCAGCGCCGAAATCTTCATATTCAATATTTTTAGATTTTAAATGTTCCATGATGGCGGCTTTTAAATTGTAAGCGGCTTCATCACAACCGATAGCGATCTTCATAAGATTGTCCTTTCGTGATCTGCGGCAGACAGGTGTGTTCCTGCCTGCACGGATCATATTTTATAAATTATTTGAGGAGTTCGAGAATTCCGTCAGCCATCGCTGTCAAAATGATGCAACAGGAAGTAGCACCTGCATCCAGAACACCTCTGGAGCGCTCTCCCAAACGACTGGAACGTCCGAATTTAGCGATCATGTCCTTGGTGGAATCTTTGCCGGCTTCAGCAGCAGCTTTCATTTTGACAAGTGCAGTTTCTAATGTTTCTCCGGCTTCAGCAGATGCTTTTAAGCTGTCTACAGCAGGGGAGAGTGTATCGACGAGAGTTTTGTCACCGACTTTTGCATCAACGATTCCCTGCAGTCCCTCGAGTCCTGCGGCAAGCATGGTTCCGAGGCTTTCAACGGTGATCTCGTCAAAATCTTCGCCTGCTTCGGCAGTATCCATGAAAATAGTTCCATAGATCGGTCCCATGGAGCCACCGATTTCAGAAAAGAGGATATTTCCAAGTTCATCAAGTCCTTCTGTGAAAGAAAAATCTTTATCTGCAAATCGAGTTTCGAAAAGTGTGAATCCTTTATTCATGTTCATGCCATGGTCACCGTCTCCGATCAGACCGTCTACTTCGCCTAAATAGGCTTTGTTTTCCTGGATTCCTTTTACCATTTTCAGAAGGATCGTTTTTCCGTCTTTATTATAAAATTTGCTCATGATGTTCTCCTTTTACTGTTCCTTCATACCCATAGTATAGACTGGCATATCGATCAGCTCTTTTAATTCATCATCGAGTTTCATGATAGTGAGAGTTGCACCCATCATATCCAGGGATGTGAAATAATTTCCTACATAGGATTTATGAACTTTGATTCCTTTTTCAGCCAGCAATTTGTCGATCTCGTCGTATAATACATATAATTCCATAACTGGAGTTGCGCCAAGTCCGGAAACTAAAACAACGACTTCATCACCTTCTACGAAAGGATAATCCGGAACAACAACATCTACCATACGTTTTGCCATCTGTGCTGCGGTTTCAAGTTCGCAAACTTCAATACCAGGTTCTCCGTGATGGCCGATTCCGACTTCCATAGTTCCATCTTTGATTTCGAAATTTGGATGTCCAACTGCTGGAAGAGTACAAGGAGTTAATCCGATACCAACACTTCTTGTATTATCGATCGCTTTCTGAGCGGCAGCGATAACTTCGTCGAGAGTGCCGCCTTTTGCAGCTTTTGCACCGCCGGCTTTCCACATCAGGATCTCGCCTGCAACACCGCGGCGTTTTTCGCGCTGATCTTTTGGAGCGGAAGCAACGTCATCGTTTGCAACAACTGTTTTTACAGTGATGCCAGCTTTTTTTGCCATTTTCACAGCCATTTTTACGTTCATATTGTCACCGGAATAGTTTCCGTACAGGCAGGCAACGCCTTCGCCCTGGTCTGTTGCTTTAAATGCATCTAAGAAAGCAGCGGCAGTAGGAGAAGAACAAATCTCACCTACAGCGGCAGCATCGCACATATTTTTTCCAACATATCCGATAAATGCAGGTTTGTGGCCAGAACCTCCTCCGGTTACCACGCCGACTTTACCGGTTGGGATATTTTTAGCTTTTACTACACGAGGGTTTTCTGTAGCTTCTACGATATCTTTATGATTTTTTAAGAAACCTTTCAGCATCTCGTCAACGATATTATCTGGATCGTTCATAATTCTCTGCATATTTTTTTCCTCCTGAAAATATTGCTCTAGTTTATTTCATATCAGGAATAAGAACGACTTTCATGGAACCGTTTCTTCCTGTTTTGGCGATATCAAATGCTTCTTCCCACTGCTCGAGAGGGAATTTATCTGTTACAACGCCGTTGGTTGGGAGCTTGCCGTTGTCGATCCATTCGATTACTGTGTCATAGCAGAATGGGCTTAAGTGTACTCCGAGAAGGTCAAGCTCTTTTCTGTCAGAGATAATACTCCAGTCAACAGTTACAGGCTGTCCAAATACAGAAAATTCTACGAATCTTCCAAGTTTTCTGATCGCATCAAGTCCCTGCTGTACACTGGATGGATGTCCGGTTGCTTCGATATAGATATCACATCCGTAACCGCCTGTCATTTCTTTGATCTTAGCGACAACGTCTTCTTTCGCTGGATTCATAACGATATCTGCGCCGAATTCTTTTGCTTTGGCAAGTCTGGCATCGTTCATGTCGAGAACTACAAGGCACTTAGGATTTGCCTGATGTAATGCGCCAACCATACCAAGTCCAAGAGTACCAGCGCCGGAAAGAACAACGAAATCTCTGGTAGTAACCTGTGCACGTTCTACGCAGTGGAAAGCACATGCATATGGCTCGATCAGGGCTGCTTTTTCGATAGGCATATCAACAGGTACCATATATGGGATCGCTTCTTTGGTTAATCTTACATATTCAGCCATACCGCCGTTAACATTATTCTGGAATCCAAACAGATCATGTTTTTCACACATCCAATGTCTTCCGGTTTTGCAGAACATACATTCCCCACAAGGAACGATCTGCTCAGGACAGATTCTGTCACCAAGTTTCCAATTTCCTTTTACGTTAGGACCCATTTCTACGACAGTTCCGACAAACTCATGTCCTGGGATCATTGGAGCTTTGATGTATTTTGGCTGTCCGTCCAGTCCCCAGAAACTAGCAGCACCGCCGAAGGACTTTATATCTCCGGCACAGATTCCGCAAGCCTCTACTTTTAAGATCATCTCTCCTTCGCCAGCATGTGGAGTGTCAACCATTTCGAAACGATAATCTCCTGGTGCGTATGCGACAAGTGCTTTCATTTTTTCTGGTAAATTGCTCATAGTTAAAAACCATCCTTTCGTGTGCTTTATAAGTTTATGTGTTGTTATTTATTTTCGTGTGTAGTATATCTTGGTCAAACTTATGATAAGTATCTTTACCTAAGAATACAAAAAAATAGGGCGTTATGTCAAGCGATAAAACATACGAAAAAACAGAATGTAATTTGTGAAAAACGTCTAAAATATGCTAAAATTTTAACGAAAATGAGAAAAACTGCTCAAACAAAAATAGAAAATGAAAAGAAAAATGGGGCAGAAAAAATTAAGAAAACACTGAATTGTTAAAATAGATAAAAAAATTAAAATATTCGAAATAAAACAAGAATGAATAAATATAAAAATAAGGAAGAAAATGAAAAATGATATAAAAAATCACTAAAATTATCGTGCTAATTTTATTTGAAATGTACGATTGACACAAAAAAGAAATGAAAGTATACTTAAGTAAAGTGATGTTACATAACTAAAAGAGCAAGAAAGGAGAAACGGAATATGACTGGTGAAAACATTCTGGAAATGAAACAGATCGTGAAAATTTTTCCAGGTGTTAAAGCACTGGATCATGTTGATTTCCATGTGAAGCGCGGGGAGGTACATTGTCTGATCGGGGCAAATGGTGCGGGAAAGTCAACATTGATGAAGGTATTGTCGGGTGCTTACACAGAAGATGAAGGGGAAATTTATTTTGATGGAAAAAAACTTTCATCTCATGGAACACAGAAAAGACGTGATGAAGGAATCTCTGTCATTTATCAGGAACTTTCTCTGTTTAACGAGCTTTCTGTTGGCGAAAATGTTTACATTAATAATTATCCTCGAAAAGCAGGAGGTGCTGTGGACTGGCGAGAAGTATACAGACGTACACAGGAACTCGCAGATAGCTTGAACATCAAGATCAATGCGAAAGCAAAAGTATCGGACTTAAATATTGGTCAGCGCCAGCTTACTGAGATCATGAAAGCACTTGCTTGTAATGCAAAGCTGATCGTTATGGATGAACCGTCATCTACGCTTTCTCAGTCGGAGTTTGAAATTCTTGTCAAAGTAATAAAAGATTTAAAAGAAAAGGGAGTTACGATCATCTACATTTCTCATCATTTAGAGGAATTGTTTACAGTGGGGGATAGGATCACTGTTTTAAAAGATGGTAAGTTTGTAGTCTGTAAGGAGACTAAGGAATTAAATGAGGACAGGCTCGTTGAGTATATGACGGGCATTCAGATGTCACAGGTACATCAGGAAGAGACGAAGGTCCATCAGGTGTCAGAAGAAGTGGTTCTGGAATTGGATCATATGAGCAATTATAAAGTTACAGACATCAGTTTTAAACTGCATAAGGGAGAAGTGTTAGGACTCTATGGTCTGGTTGGGGCAGGCCGAACAGAAATCCTTCAATCTATCTTCGGGATCGCACCGGTTGAAAAAGGTGAGATAAAGGTAAATGGAAATGTCGTAAACTTTAAAAGCACGAAAGAAGCGATCGCTCACGGGATCGGACTTGCACCTGAAAGCCGAAAAACGCAGGGGCTGGTACTGAAACTTCCGGTATGGGAAAATATGTCGATGGTCGCGCTTCGCAAGTTTAAGAAAAACGCGAAGATTGATTATAAGAACATTAATAAAGAATGTGAAGACTATGTAAATAAGTTGAACGTAAAAACACCATCTATCCACACGATTACAGGAAACCTTTCTGGTGGTAATCAGCAAAAAGTAATTCTGGCAAAATGGCTGATGCAGGATTGTGACATCTTGCTTCTTGATGAACCGACACAGGGAATCGACGTTGTCGCAAAAGAAGAAATTTATAAACTGATCAGAGAAATGACACAGATGGGAAAAAGTGTGATCGTTGTTTCTTCTGAACTGCATGAATTGCTGCGCATCAGTGATAACATTCAGGTTATGTATGATGGCAGACAGGTATTGCAAACAAATAAGGCAAACTTTAATTCAGATCAGATTTTGCATGCATCTGTAGTAGGGAGGAACTAAAAGATGAACTCGAAAATAAACATTAACACGATCATTAAAAAATATAACTTGGTTATTTTACTTGCAGTTTTCATCATTATCTCTGCAATCTTATCACCAAGCTTTTTAACTCTTGGAAACTTCTTTAACTTGCTGCAGCAGGCATCTATTCCGGGAATCGTAGCGATCGGAATGACACTGGTTATCCTGCTTGGCGGAATTGACCTGTCTGTAGGTTCTGTAATGGCATTTTCAGGTATGATCACATCTATGATCGTACAGAAAATGGAAGGAAGTACAACATCTATCATCATTGGATGCATCGCAGGTCTTTTGATCGGCGCAGCGATGGGACTGATCACAGGTGTTCTGATCTCTGGTTTTGGCCTTCCGGATTTCATTGCTTCTTTAGCAATGATGGAAATTGCCAGAGGTGCAGCACTGCTGACAACAAGTGGAAACCCGGTATTTGGTCTGGGAGAGAAATTCCATGTCCTTGGTGGTGGTTTCGTGTTTGGAAAAGTTGCGATCAGTGGTCTTTTCTGGATCGCACTGACGATAATCTTTGTGCTTATCTTAAAATATACAGTATTTGGACGCAGCTTATTTGCGATTGGTGGAAACCATGAAGCAGCAATGCTTTCCGGTATAAAAACAAAGAGAAATTATGCATTGACTTATATGCTCAGTGGTCTGCTTGCCGGATTTGCCGGAATCTTGACAGCATCTTGGATGTCAACTGGACAGCCGACAGCTGGTGATGGATACGAATTGGACGCGATCGCAGCGAGTGTTATCGGTGGTGCGAGCTTAAGCGGTGGAATGGGTTCTATCGCAGGAACTTTTGGCGGTGTATTTCTTTTGAGAATCATCACAAACATATTTAACTTAGTAGGACTTCCGTCTTATTATCAGAGGATCGCAAAAGGTATCATCATTGTGTTTGCGCTCCTGCTGAACAAGTTTGTATCAAATGAAAATAAAGGCAAGAAAAAAGCATAAATAAACTTTAAAACGAATGATAAGCTTTGGCTTTCAGAAATACCATCAGGGCCCGATGGGAAAATAAGGAAAAGAAAAGGAGATCGAAAAATGAAGCTGAAAAAAATTAGTGCAATGGTGATCGCAACCGCAATGTTAGCAGTAGGTGTAAGTGGAAGTGCAGTTTTTGCAGAAGAGAAGGATCTCAGTGAGTTAACAATTGGTTTTTCTAACTGCTCTCAGGATACTCCGTTTTTCGCAAATATGACACCGATCATCCAGGAATACGCAGAAGGACTCGGTGCAAAAGTAGTTGCTTTAAATGCGGATAATGACATTGCAAAACAGAATCAGGATATCATGGACCTTGTAACACAGGGAATCGACATTCTTATCATTAATCCTGTAAACGAAGATGGCCCATCTGCAGGAATCGAAGCTTGCAACAACGCTGACATCCCGGTTGTTACAGTAGATAAAAATGTAAAGAGCGGATATACATCTTGGGTTGGAAGAGATAACCAGGAAATGGGACGTCTTTGCGGTGAAAGATTAGTAGAACTTCTCGGCGGAGAAGATGCAACAGGTACGATCCTTGAAATCCAGGGTACTGCTGGTTCTACAACTATGATGCAGAGAAGAGATGGTTTCCATGAAGCAGTGGATGGAATTGAAGGTCTGACAGTTGTACAGTCTTCTTACTGTGATTATGACCGTTCTAAAGCAATTCCTGCTACACAGGACCTTGTACAGGCAAATAAAGATATCGTAGCTATTTTTGGACACAACGATGATATGGCACTCGGAGCAGCTCAGGTTTGTGCAGAACAGGGACTGGAAGACGTATTGGTTTGTGGTGTTGACGGTCTGATGGAAGCAGTTCTGAAGATTCAGGATGGCGAATATGCATGTACAACTTCTAATGACCCGGTTCTTATGGGACAGACTGCAGTTGATGTAGCGATCAAGATCTTCAACGGCGAAGAGGTAGAAGATTTTGTTGATGCAGGAACAGTTGTTATCGATGCAGAAAATGTAGAAGAATATGCAGACGAAAGCCTTGACTTTGCGACAATGGTAAAATAATAGCCGGTTTAAAAGGAGCATTCAGTGATATCAAAAAAATTATTCCGGACGATCAATGAGCTGCAGGAGATCCAGAGACTTGCAACGCAGTGTGAGATGGATGTTGCATTTCACAGCGAAGACAGTTCTGTTGTGATCGATGCAAAAAGCTACATTGGTATGTATGCATTAAACTTTCAGGAACCTGTGTTGGTGGTGAGTGAGGACGTGGAGTTTCACAAACAAATTGCCAACATTGGTGAGAACGTACAATAGTAATGAGATAAACAAAAAGAACATCGCTAGATATAACTAGCGGTGTTCTTTTTTGCTCATTTTTGGAAGAACTATTATTTTAAGATAGAGTTAAGGTAGTTTTTTACAAATGGGATCGCGGCCCCAATGCAGGCAGAAAGATTCGTACAGGTACTGATGCTGATATATTTTTCGGCAGTTGGAAACGCGGTTTTTTTCAAGATCACCTGGTGGATATATTCAATGTCTTCCTCCATCAGATAATGAGAAAGAGTACCGCCAAGAATTACGTTGCTGTTGATTGTCATGTGAAGGTTATCGATCGCGGTTGCCAGGTAATCTAAATACTTATGCCACCTTTTAATATGAGAAGCATTGCCTTTTCTTAATTGAGTAAAAAAGTATTGGATATCTTCCTGCGGTTTTAGTAAGGAATTAAGAGAGCAGTATGCGTTTACGCATCCCTTTTTTCCGCAGTAACAAGGCAGGCCGTTTGGTACAAGTGTCATATGCTCAAAAATACCACTTTTATAAGCGCCATCTTGAAAGAATTGTCGATTGATAATGATAGCGCCGCTGACATCAGAACGAATATTTAAAAAGATGGCATTTTGAAGCATTGGATTAAACCAAAGTTCCACATTTGCCATGGATTCTGCATCATGATTGAAAGAACATGGATATGGGATGCGGCTGCTGAATTCTTCAATGGTAAGTCCGGTGCAATTTAAGATTTTTCCATAAATGATGTGCTTTCCATCTGCAGAGATCAATGCCTGCAGTGCGATCCCTACGCCAAGGATCTGGTCAGCCTGGTGATCTAAGCTTTCAATAAATAGGTTGATGAAATGACAGATCTGATCAAAATATTCGGAACTGTTTGCAAAAGGGAGTGAGTGTTTTTCGTATTTTAGCATATCGCCGTATAGGTCAATAGCAGACAGTTCAAAATGATCGATCAAGATCTCCACACCGATAGAGATTTTGGCAGTTGCATTAAAGCTATATAAGTTGGCTCTGCGTCCGCCAGTGGATTCTGCGAGTCCTTTGATATAAATTAAATTTTCCTGCTGTATATTTTTAAGGATTTGTGCGATCGTAGGACGGCTTAATTCTGTTTTTTGATGAAGTGTCAAAGGTGTGGCGTTCTTGTTATGATAGATGTAATTTAAAATCATCTTGGTGTTACTGACACGTAGTGCAGCAATGGTCAGTGCGTTGTTCATGAGTTTCCTCTCCCTGCAAAATAAAGATTTCTAATACGATTGTACCAAATTTTATAGGAAAAAGCTATATTTGAGTTTGAGTAAACGAAGAAAAGAAGAGGCAGCCGGTTTAGATCCGACTGCCTTTTCTTTTTGACAATGATGTAATGGATTTTTTATCAGGGTATCAGTAAAGTCTCATAGTATAAGCATTCTGCGCAGATGTCCAGGTTTGTCCGCTTATCTTTTTATTGGCGATGACTTTGATACCGTAAGAAGAGTAACGTCTCATTCCAGTGAGAGTGAAAGACGTAGAAGTGGTAGTTCTCACTTTAGTGTAAGAGCTCTTTCCAGGATATTTGATGTAAACAGAGTAGTTATTTGCGCCGTAAACCTTACTCCACTTTACAGTCATGGTAGTGTTCGTATTTCCGCCCTTGCTGAGAACTACACCACGGGAAACGTATTTGGTGGTTGGGCTGTTGCTCACGCAGCGTGTTCCGTTGAAGGTTACATATGGATAGATCTTTACGCGGTAGAAGCTGTTTTTGGCAAGTGGCAATGTAAATGAATATCTGGAATTAAAATATTTCGTGGTTTTTTTGTGAGTTTTGGAACTCTCGTAGATAACTTTGTATCCTGTGATGGAATTAGTAGGATCTACGGTTTTCATATAGAAGGTATAGCCGTTGCTCGTCTCAGAAGCGGAACTTACCGTTGGTTTTTTGTAGAGTGTGGTGCAGTCTACGGTTCTGTAGGAAATAGCGCTTCCTGCGGAATTGATGGCGTAAACTCTGACGGTGTAGGCGGCACTTGCACTTAACTTGTTGATCTTTGCACCTGTTGAGGAAACATCACCCAGAAGCTTGTAGGAAGAACCACCAAATGTACTGATGTAAACTCTGTACTTGGAAGCACCATATACAGAACTCCACTGGATAGATATACTGGTCGTGGTCGCGCTGATCTGCGAGATGCCTGAGGAAGAAGTCAGATAAGCACCTGCTGCATCGGCTTCGCCATCTTCTAACTGTGGAACGTCAGCGTTTTCTGTGGACTGTTCGATCGCTGACTCGGCAGGTTGTAACTCACCTGTGGAGGCGAACGCTGTGGAAGCGCAGCCGAGCGTAAGCATAGCACTAAGCCCGATGCTTACGAAAAATTTTTTAAACCCTTTCATTTTCATAGAAGAACCTCCTTATTTTGTTATAAATAAAAACCTCCGCTTGTGTTTTTACTATTATAACACAGCGAAGGTAAATTGTGTAATTTATTCATCCCATCCGTCAAACATTCTGATATTTACTAAAATATTTCGTACAATATCGCCATCGAGAAGATCCATATCTGATTCGTCGGAGATCGCCGGAAGATCAATGTCATCTTCGGTGAGCTCTGCGTAGATCCAATTGTAAGCTGCTTCACTGGCATTGTCGATCGCGTCGTCTAAAGTGTCACCTTCTGCTTCGCAGCACTGCAGATCTGGGAAAAAAGCATGATATTTGCCGGATTCATTTTTGCGGAAGACCGCTGGGTATATGAATTTCATAGTAGTAGTCCTTTCTATATTTTATCTTATCTTGTGATATTGAAGTAAAAGTTCCATTAGATGCTCACCAGCAAGCTGTCCTTGAAAGCGAGCGCTCTTTTGGAATAAAAGTTTACGAATATATCGCAAATAGTATATAATAAATTCAGAAATTCAGCAAGGGCGAAACAAGCGCTGTTGTG
>CAZSTD010000058.1:0-13645 GCA_964609645.1 uncultured Blautia sp. | reverse complement strand
ATTCCTTATCTGAAAAATAAAAAAGATGAGATCCTGCAGCCGGTATTTACCGATGTGATGGAGCTTGAGAAATTTACAAAAGGACAGAAGATGCGTATCGCAAAAGTACCGTTTGCGAAACTTCCTGAGCTGATGATCGAGAAGGCGATCGCATATGCAGTCAATCCATTAGGATTTAACCTTGTTCTGAACAAAGATCAGATTCTGAAGATTATTGGATAAATGAAAAACGAATGCACGTTATGCGATGTCATAGCGTGCATTTTTTTATAACGAAAAAGGTTTTCAAATCCATTTGTTTGTGCTAGTATATGTGTAACACAAAAAAGGAGCAGAGTGCGTATGATGATTGAAATTGATTTTAGCAGTGATGAAGCCATCTATATTCAGCTGACAAACCAGATCATCATGGGAATTGCCACAGCAAGGCTCCGGGAAGGCGATACACTGCCTTCTGTGAGACAGCTTGCAGATACGATCGGTATCAATATGCATACCGTAAACAAAGCCTATTCTCTTTTGAGACAGGAAGGCTTTGTTACGATTGACCGCAGGCGTGGCGCGGTGATTTCTATTGATGTGAACAAGCGCAAAGCGATGGAAGAATTAAAGGGAAATCTTATGGTCGCGTTGGCGAAAGGATGCTGCAAAACAGTGACCAGAGATGAAGTACACCAGCTGATAGATGAGATTTTTGACGAATATAGTAAAGACAGATAGGAGACGACATGGAGAGAGCATTTACCGAACAGGCAGAAAATGCCCTGAAACTGGCAAGATCCACAGCCAAGTCCTGTGAGCATGGTTACATTGGAACCGAGCACCTTCTGGCGGGTCTTATGAAAGAGCCGGAAGGCACAGCGGGAAAAGTGCTGGAGGAATTTAACGTAGAACAGGAGAAACTTATGGAGCTGATCAAAAAGCTGATCGCTCCTTCTCTGGGAAATACCGTGGTAAAAGAAAAAGAGCCGGAATACAGTCCGAGAGTGAGACGGATCTTAGAGCAGGCGCAGGAGGATGCACAGAGTATGGAGTGCATTTGCGGAACCGAGCATCTCCTTCTTGCGATGTTAAAAGAGACGGATTGCGTAGCGACCAGGCTTTTATTCACTATGGGGATCAATATCCAAAAACTGTTCACTGCAGTTTTGACGGCAATGGGATTTGACAGCGACACGATCGCGGAGGAATTTCAGTACTCAAAGAATGCACGCAACAAAAAGGTGACAAGCACACCGACTCTGGATCAGTACAGCAGAGATCTGACACAGCTTGCGGCGGAAGGAAAGCTGGATCCTGTCGTGGGACGTGACAAAGAGATCACCCGACTGATCCAGATCCTAAGCAGAAGAACGAAAAACAATCCTTGTCTGGTAGGCGAACCTGGTGTAGGAAAAACCGCGATCGCAGAGGGACTTGCGCAGAGGATCGTTATGGGAATGGTACCGGATACGGTCAAAGACAAACGCTTGGTTGTCTTGGATCTTTCAGGGATGGTTGCAGGAAGTAAATACAGAGGAGAATTTGAGGAACGTATCAAAAATGTGATCCAGGAAGTGAGTGAACATCAGGGAATCCTGCTGTTTATTGATGAGATCCATACGATCATCGGTGCCGGAGGGGCAGAAGGTGCGCTGGATGCCTCTAATATTTTAAAACCATCTCTTTCCAGAGGAGAGATCCAGCTGATCGGAGCTACGACACTGGAAGAATACCGCAAGCATATTGAAAAGGATGCTGCGCTTGAGCGTAGATTCCAGCCGATCACAGTGGAAGAACCTTCTGCGGAGGAAACCCTGGAGATATTGAAAGGACTGCGCCCATATTATGAGAGTCATCATGGCGTGACGATCGAAGATGCTGCGCTGGATGCAGCTGTGAAACTTTCTCAGAGATATATCAACGACCGTTTTCTGCCGGACAAAGCGATCGACATTATTGATGAAGCTGCCTCTAAGGTACAGCTTGCCGGATACCAGACGGCACCGGAGCTGGAAGCCTATGAGCTGGAATTAAATGATCTGCGTGAAGAAAAAGAGCTGGCATTAAAGACAGCAGACCTTGAGCGTGCAAAGAAAGCGCAGGCGCGCCAGACTCAGATCGAAGCGGAGATGGAGAAGATCCGCATAAAATTTGAACGGAAAAATAAACGAAAGAAATTGACAGTCAACGAAGCGGCAGTTGCGGAGACGGTGTCTGATTGGACAAAGATCCCGCTATCCCGCCTGACAGAAGGAGAGACGAAACGGCTTGCGCGCCTTGAAAAAGAGCTTCACAAGCGTGTGATCGGTCAGGAGGAAGCGGTTAAGGCAGTTGCACAGGCTGTAAAGAGAGGGCGTGTGGGACTTAAAGATCCGAATCGTCCGATTGGTTCTTTCCTTTTCTTAGGACCTACTGGCGTGGGAAAGACAGAGCTTTCCAAAGCATTGGCAGAAGCTGTATTTGGCAGTGAGCAGGCAATGATCCGTGTAGATATGTCTGAATATATGGAAAAGCACAGCGTATCAAAACTGATCGGTTCTCCTCCGGGATATGTAGGATATGAGGAAGGCGGACAGCTCAGCGAGAAAGTGCGCAGAAATCCTTATAGTGTGCTTTTGTTTGATGAGATCGAGAAAGCACATCCGGATGTGTTCAATATCCTGCTTCAGGTACTGGACGATGGACATATCACAGATGCACAGGGCAGAAAAGTAGACTTTAAGCAGACGATCATCATCATGACTTCCAATGCGGGTGCACAGGCGATCATGGAGCCAAAGCGCCTGGGCTTTATGTCCAATGAGGATGCGAAGAAGGATCATGAGAGGATGAAAGGTGGCGTTATGGAGGAAGTGCGCCGTATTTTCAAACCGGAATTCTTAAACCGTATCGATGATATCATCGTTTTCCATGTATTAAATAAAGAGAATATCCGTAAGATCGTTACATTGCTTCTGAAAACCTTAGAGAAGAGATGTGAGGAACAGATGGACATTCATTTGACTGTGACAGGTGCGGTAAAAGATTTCATTGCGGAAAAAGGCTCTGATAATAAATATGGAGCGAGACCTCTGCGTCGTGCGATCCAGAGTCGCATTGAAGATGCGCTTGCCAATGAGATCCTTGAGGGCAAGGTAAAACGCGGTGATCATGTGCAAGTAAAGATCCATAAAAATGAGATTGCCTTTGAGGTAAAGGATACCTCTAAGTAAGGTTGGATGTTACCTTGACAGAAGTGCCCGTATTTATGAAAAGAGTATAAAAAAGTAGGCGAGATACTGGTCAAAAATAGTGATTTATTATATAATAAGCGCATGAAATGTCGAATCAGTATGATGAGACATGTAAAAATACAAAGTTTCAAGAAGAATTTTTAAGAAAGGAAAAACTAAGAGCATATGCGTGCATATACTTTTAGTGGAAGGACAAGAAAGATGGCAGTAGTAAAAGAATTGATCCGTACAGAAGAAAATGGAGCGATCAGCTTTGGAGATTATGAACTGGCACAGAAATCTAAATTGTCAGATTATCAGTATCAGGGTGATATGTATAAAGTAAAAACATTTAAGGAGATCACAAAGCTGGAGAGAAACGGAATGTTCGTTTACGAATCTGTTCCGGGAACTGCAGTGTTTGAACTTACTCAGGATGGGGCACAGATGGACTTTCATGTAGAAGGTCCGGAAGATGCACAGATCACAGTGGAGATGGAGCCTGACACCGAGTACGAAGTGTTTATCGAACAGGCAAGCACTGGAAAAATGAAAACAAATCTGGGTGGTAAGCTCTCCTTTAGCGTGGAACTTGGAAATGCTGCAAGAGTAGAAGTAAAGATCGTAAAATGCTAAAAAATAAAAAGACCGTATATTTTTGTCAGGAATGTGGATATGAATCTGCCAAGTGGATGGGGCAGTGCCCGGCATGTAAAGCTTGGAATACCTTTGTGGAGGAGATGGTATCCTCGAAGAAGACATCCGCAGGCAGCAGCGCAAAGACCTCACAAAAACGGCAGGAGCCGGTGATCTTAAAGGACATCAGCCTGTCGGAGGATGAACGCCAGACAACAAACATCGGTGAACTTGACAGGGTGCTGGGTGGCGGTATCGTCCCCGGCTCCCTTGTTTTAGTAGGAGGAGATCCAGGAATCGGGAAATCCACGCTGCTTTTACAGGTGTGCAGAAATCTGGCAGAGAAACAGATATTTGTTCTTTATATTTCCGGAGAGGAATCACTTAGACAGATCAAGCTGAGAGCCAACCGGATCGGCGAATTTAACGATAAGATGCAGCTTTTGTGTGAGACGAACCTTGAAGTGATCCGAGAGATCATCGAACGGAAAAAGCCGGATGTGGTCGTGATCGATTCCATTCAGACGATGTTTCACGAGGAAGTGAGCTCTGCACCTGGAAGTGTTTCACAGGTGAGGGAGTCTACGAACACTCTGATGCAGATCGCAAAAGGCTTGGGAGTTTCTATTTTTATCGTAGGACATGTGACAAAAGAGGGAAACGTGGCAGGTCCCAGAGTACTGGAACATATGGTGGATACGGTGCTGTATTTTGAAGGCGACCGTCACGCGTCTTATCGAATCTTGCGTGCGGTCAAAAATCGCTTTGGATCAACGAATGAGATTGGTGTGTTTGAGATGCGCAATACAGGTCTGGAGGAAGTAAAAAATCCATCAGAATTTCTGCTCAATGGCAGGCCGGAAAATGCTTCTGGCTCGGTTGTCGCGTGCTCGATGGAGGGAACGAGACCGATATTAGTGGAGATTCAGGCACTGGTATGTCAAAGTAATTTCGGGATTCCAAGGCGCACAGCTGTGGGAACAGATTTTAATAGAGTGAATCTGTTGATGGCAGTGCTTGAGAAGAAGGTCGGGATCCATCTGGCATCTTCCGATGCATACGTAAATATCGCAGGCGGAATGAAGATGACAGAACCTGCGATCGATCTGGGAATCTGTCTTGCGATCGTTTCTAGTTATAAGGATATTGTGATACCTGATAATGTGATGGTATTTGGTGAGATTGGACTAAGTGGTGAGATCCGCGCCGTGAGTATGGCAGGTCAGAGAGTGCAGGAAGCAAAGAAGCTGGGCTTTGAGACGGTAGTGCTTCCGGAAGTGTGCAGAGCTTCTGTCGGCAAGGTGGATGGAGTGAGACTGATCTATGTCTCTCAGATCCGAGATGCGATCAACTGCATAAAGCGGGATATGTAAAGTTTCTGGAAAATAAATTTTTTTCATAAAAAGAATCCCCTTAAATAGATGAGGCAAACGAGCCAAGTCTATTTGAGGGGATTTTTGATATTTTAGGTGTTCAGGAATTCATTGAGCACTTCCGTCATTTTTGGGATATCGAGTGGTTTGGTCAAGTATCCATTCATGCCACAGGCTATGGCTTTTTCCTGATCTGAAGAAAATGCGTTGGCAGTTATGGCGATGATAGGAATATGGGCGAGAGCCTCATTTGGAAATCTGCGGATCTGCTTGGTAGCTTCGTAGCCGTCCATGATAGGCATCTGAATATCCATGAGGATCAGATCGTATTGTCCTAAAGATGCATTTCTTATCTTTTGGACAGCTATAGAGCCATCGTCTGCGGTATCTACAAGAAGTCCCATTTCCTCAAGCACCGTAGCGGCAATCTCCTGATTAAGCGGATTATCCTCCACAAGCAGGATTTTTTTATTCGAAAGTTCAAGAGAATGCGGCTTCATTTTTTCACATGTGATCGGCTTATCATTGAGGCGGAAGGTCAGGGATATGGTAAATTCTGTGCCAACTCCCTCTTGACTTTTTACTTGGATGCTGCCGCCCATGATGTCCACGAGGCTTTGGGTGATGGTCATACCCAGACCAGTGCCTGGAATGCCGCTGACCGTGGCTGTCTCTTCGCGCGCAAAAGCCTCGAAGATATGTTCTGCGAATTCCTGCTTCATGCCGATACCGGTATCCCGGACGATAAATTCATAGGAAGCATGACCGGCAGGTGCCTGGTCTAACTGTCGGATCTGCAGGCTGATCATACCTCCTGTTTTGTTAAATTTAACTCCATTGCTAAGTATATTTAGCAAGATCTGATTCAGACGGAGCTTATCTGCAAAAATGTTTTCATCTTTTACGTCTGCGGTATCGATGATAAAATCTAATCGCTTGGAAGCGACCGTTGGCTGCATGATGGTACGGATCTCACTCAAAAGATCTGGCAGATACAGTGGCTGTTCGTTGATCTTTACTTTTCCGCTTTCAATACGGCTCATATCCAAAACATCGTTGATCAGCGACAAAAGATGTTCGCTTGCTACAGAGATCTTTTGTAGATAGTCTTTGACACGCTGTGGCTCATCCAGATGTGAAACGGCTAGTGAAGCAAATCCGGTGATCGCATTCATAGGTGTGCGGATGTCGTGAGAGATACTGTTGAGAAATACCGTCTTTGCCCGGTTGGAGCTATCTGCCATAAGTGCCAGCTCGCGCAGCTGGGCGGAACGTTTTTGTTCTAATTTTACCGCTTTTTGCCGTTGAAATACCAGTATAAGGAGCAGACACATAAAAAGTATCACCGCACCGATGCCGAGTGTGGGGATCGGGTGGATCTTTGCCCAGGTGATGAAATCGACATCTTCTGCTTTATAGCTGGTGTACTGAGATGCAATGTTTTCGAAAGCTCCGGCGGGCATTGCGTAGATCGCTTTGGTAAAGATACCGGAAAGGGTACGATCTACACTGGTAGCGAAAGCGATATGATAATCAAAAGTGGGCTCCTCAAGCATAGTGTAAGTTAAGATCCCACGTTCATCCTGATTGACAAATTGCTGTGCTGTATAAAGGTAGACAAAGGTTGCGTCTGCTTTGCCGTTCATCACTGCCCGCATTGCTTCTTCTCGAGAGTCTACACTAAGCCGTTTTGCATTGGGTGCAAGTCCGTCCTCAATGCCGAACGGTCCTTGAGCGGTAGAGACGGCAAGTGTGCGGATCTCCCCGTTGAAGTCTCGGCGGGTCACCATTGCAAGCCGCATAGTTGTGTACGGGGTGCTGATCGCTTTTTTCATTTCTTCCGCCTGCTGGATATAAGCAAAACGCCCGTCCAGAAATACATTAGCCTGATTTTCTTCATTGCACCAGATCAGATATTCTTCGCGGTCTTTGGGTGCGATAACAGTGTACGGGATGCCGATGTGATCCGCGATCTGTGCAAAGTAGTCGATCAAGATTCCTTTTGCCTTGCCGTTTTCAGTATAAGCATAGGGCTTTTTGTCTGTACATACGGAAACGATAAGTGTCTTTTGACCGTCGATATATTCCTGTATCAACGCCTGCTCCTGTGGAGTGAAATCTAAATTTTTCTCATCTGCATGTTCATAATACAGGTTAGTGAGGTCATTTTGCCAATCACCCTCCACGGCGTTAAGCTGGTCGATGGCGTAATTGATCTTGTTGAGCAATTTTGCATTGTCTTTTCGAACGATCACATAAAAGTCATGGGTGCTGAACAGGTCCAGGATCTGTTCACACTTGGTCTTTCGAAGGGAACTTGTGAGGATTGCATCTACCTGACCAGACTGAAGTGCCTCCTCGAGGATGGAAGAATCTTGAAAATATGCAGCTGTGTAGGAAAAATCATTTTCTTTTGCAAACTGTTCCAGATCTTTATTTCGACTGTTGTCTCGTAACAATCCGATCCGAATGCCGCGATAGGTGCTGTAGTCACCGGCGATGATGGTATTATTTTCGTTGCTGACGGTCAGCATGGCACTGCTGGAACCGATAGGTTTGGAAAATGCAAAATCCTTCATTCGTTCTGGAGTTATCTGGGCAGAGGTTACCATATCAATGTCTCCGTCCTTTAACATATCCAACATGTCATCCCATCCGCTTTCGTATCCGATATATTCGTAATCTGCGTTCATATAGCGAGCGGCGAGACGCAGAAAATCATATCCATAACCGCTGCGAATACCGTTTTCATCGATCATATGATAGCCATCAAAAGCAAAAAATCCAACTCTGATAGTTTCTCGTTCGCTGTTTTCAGATGCATAAACTGCAGCAGGCGATAGAGACGAGAAAAGGATAAACAGGCATAAAAAAAATGCCCGTACTTTATAAAGTGCTTCTCGTAATTTCAATGTTATATACCTCCTTCTGATCGGAACTATCTTAGGGAATATATTTTTAAAAATTATACGATATAAGAAAACAAAATGCAATGTACAACGCCAAGGTATCCGGTTTTCTGGGTAGACAATAGGAGCAGACTTCGATATAATGTTTTATGAGGTTAGCTATAACTAACTAAAGAGCGAAGTACATTATTTAGGAGGAGTAAGAAAAAGTTTATCATGGAACTAAAGCAGTTGGAGTATTTTACCATTGTATGTGAAAAAGGAAGTTTTAATAAGGCGGCGGATTGCCTGTATACTTCTCAGCCGAATGTGAGCAAAGTCATTCGATCCTTGGAGCAGGAATTGGGGAGAAAGCTGTTTATAAGAGGCGGTCGTATGCTGCAGATCACTCCGTATGGGCAGACCGTGTTGGAGTATGCGAAAGGAATGCTCAAGCACGCACGGATCATCCAGACAATGGCAGATCATAACCAGGGTGAAAAATTTTCGTTGGCAACCTACCCGAGCAGTATGATCGCCAGGCTTTTGACCGATTTTTATATGCATTGGAGAGAACAGTATGTAGTCGAGCACCAGGAGGGGAGCGTGGAGGAAGTCAGCAATTGGGTTGCGAGAGGGCAGTCAGAGATTGGGATCGTCTACGTGGCACAAAAACAGCTTGGGGCGTTTCGACATATTCTGTCGCACAAAAAGCTGGTATTTATTCCGATGGCAATAAAAGAGGCGTGCATTTATGTCGGACCAAAACATTTCAAATATAAGGACGACAGCGTTGGGTTTTCAGAGCTTCCGAATTTGCGGTTTATCCGGGGAGTCAGAGATTATTTTTCTATGGATCACCACTTAGAACATGTTTCTCTTGGAATGCTGAGTATGACGGATTTGAATTTTACAATGTTTTCTAATAGTGATCATGTTACGATCAATGCATTGCTTCACACAGATCTTTGTAATTTCGGCTTGAATTTTATGCATCCCAAATATGAACAATATGATATAAAGGCGCTCAAGATCAAAGGATGCGAACCTTTTTTAACGATTGGATATATAAAACCAGAGATGGAGGAGTTAAGTGAAGCGGCGGAATGGTTTCTGGAAAGTTTTCAAAAACTGTTATAACAAATTGTTATAGGTTTCCATGCAAAAACGGCTACTGGTAAGTTCAAACTAACTGTGTTATCCTTTGCCTATCGTAAAACGAAGGAGGATAACCGAAGTGTTAAATAAGAAAATTTGTTCATTATTGTTGGCTGGGATCATGTGTGCAGGTTTGGCTGCCGGTACACAGCCTGTACATGCAGCAGAAAATGCAAAAGAGGAACTGGTGTATGTAAATTACAGAGATATCCGCGATTTGAATCCTCATCTTTATGCAGGGGAAATGTATGCGCAGGAAATGCTTTATGAGACACTGGTAAATATTACGGAAGATGGATATGAAGGATGCCTGGCGGAAAGCTGGGATATCAGTGAAGATGGAAAAATCTATACATTCCATATCCGAGAAGGAGTTACTTTCTCAGATGGAGAAGTGTGCGACGCATATGCGATCAAGGCAAATTTTGATGCGATCATTGAAAATAAAGACCGTCATACATGGCTGGAGATGATGAATCTTCTCGTAGGAGTTTCTGCACCGGATGAAAAAACATTTGTGATCGAGTTATCAGAGCCATATTATCCAATGCTTACAGAGCTGGGAGTTACACGTCCGTTTGCAATGATCTCACCGAAAGCGATGAAAGATGGAAGCACAAAGGATGGCGTTAATGAGTATATTGGAACAGGCCCGTATGTCCTGACTGATTTTGTAACAGACGAATATGCTGTTTTCGAGGCAAATGAAAATTACTGGGGAGAACAGCCGGCGCTCAAGAAGATCACAGTAAAAGTAATCCCAGATAACCAGACAAGAATTCTGGCGTTGGAAAAAGGCGAGATCGATATGATCTTTGGCAAAAATATGATCGATGCAGATGCGATCGCTCAGTATCAGGACAGTGAAGACTTTACAGTGGCATTGTCTGATCCAACTTCCACCAGACAGATCGTTTTAAATACAACAAATGAGATCTTATCCGATACAGCTGTGCGCCAGGCGCTTCAGCACGCAACAAATAAACAGGCGATCTCAGAAGGTATTTTCTACGGATTGGAACAGCCGGCAGATACACTGTTTGCCAAAACGATCCCGTATTGTGATATTGAACTGGAGACTTATGAGTATGATGCAGACATCGCTGCGAAAATGCTTGAAGAAGCAGGATGGACAATGGGAAGTGATCGTGTTCTGGAGAATGGCGAAGGAGAAAAAATGGAGCTCGAACTGTTGTACAACAGTGACAGTGTAACGGAAAAAACAATTGCAGAATATCTTCAGAGTGAATACGGAAATATCGGTGTCAAACTGAATATCCACGGCGAAGAAGAACAGTCTTATCGTGACAGAATGAAAGCGGGAGACTTTGATATGGTATTTAATATCTGCTGGGGTACTCCATATGATCCACAGTCTTCCTTAGCTGCTATGAGAGCTCCAGTTTATGGAGACTTTGCAGCGCAGCAGGGATTGGAAGATAAAGCTGAGATCGATGAGGCGATCACAAACATTCTGGTATCCACAGATGAAGAAGAACGTCAGGAACTTTATACTTATGTTCTGACCCGCCTTCATGAGGATGCAGTGTATATTCCACTGACATATGAGTGCAATAAAGCGATCTACCGCTCTGATATGCAGGGATTCCACTTTACACAAACTCAGTATGAAACACCGTTCCAGGACTTTTCTTTCTGATAGGAGCTATCTGTATATAAGGAACATGTGAAAGCGATACACGATTTTTAAATGGGAGACCGCGGAAAGATAGATGCGGTCTCCTTTTTTCGATAATCCCAAAAACAAGGTTTGTTCTTTGGATTTTGGGCATCAGAAGATTTTTGTTTGCGAGGAGTATTGTCTATGAAGCAATATATTATAAGAAGGATCTTATCTGCGATTCCGCTGTTGCTGATCATATCATTTGTATGTTTTGTATTCATAAATCTGATCCCGTCTAACCCAGCGGAAGTAGCCCTGCGAGTTCGGCAGGTTCCGATCATCACGGAGGAAGCGATCGCAGAAGTAGAAAAAGAGCTGGGACTTGACCAGCCGTACATGATCCGATATTTTAACTGGCTGTTTGACTGCCTTAGAGGAGATTTTGGGATCAGCTATGTAAACCCGTCAAGAACGGTAGCAGGGGAGCTGCTCAGATGTCTGCCGGCTACATTACAGTTGGCGGGCGTATCTTTTGTTATGGTTTTAGCGCTGAGCATCCCTATTGGTTTTTTATGCGCAGTTTATAAAGATGGGTGGTTTGACAAACTGATGCGAGGGATCATCTTTGTCACAACGGCTATGCCAGCCTATTGGATCGGACTGCTTTTGATGTGGTTTGTTTCAATTAAATTAGATCTGCTTCCCACAAGTGGAAGTGGGAATTGGAAAAATTTGATCTTGCCTGCTTTTACCGTTTCGCTGAGCTATATCGCGACATATATCCGATTGATCCGCAACAATATGCTGGAAAATATGAAGCAGGATTATGTGCTGTATGCGAATGTGAGGGGGTTGCCGCAGAAGAATATTCTGGTGAAACATATTTTGAAAAATTCTATGCACACCTGTTTTGTTGCGATCGGTATGAGTATTCCTCAGCTGATCTCTGGAACGATCGTAGTGGAAAATGTGTTTGCGTGGCCAGGGCTTGGGACGCTTTGTATCAGTTCGATATTTAATCGGGATTATCCGATCATACAGATCTATGTATTGCTCATAGGCGTGCTGTTTGTAGTGTTTAATTTATTGTTTGATATTTTGCAGACCGTGGCGGATCCGCGTATGAGAAAGGAGAACAGGTGATGGCGAAGCGTTTTTTTAGAAACAAGATTGCGGTGGGGACTGTGGCGATCATTTTAATCATAGCGCTTTTGGGGGCTTTGGCTCCGGTGTTTGCTCCAAATGATCCTTACAAAGCGGATATCCTGCATAAGTTTGAAGGGTTTAGTTCGCAATATCCTCTTGGCACAGATAATCTGGGCAGATGTATTTTTTCTCGTATGCTTTATGGGATCCGACCTACGTTGGGACTGGCTGTACTGACGATGATAGGAACGATCGGTATTGGTGCGCTGATGGGCTTGCTTGCTGGATATTTTCAGGGGATCGTGGATGAGCTGATCATGCGAGTTGTGGATGTTATGCTGTCTTTTCCGAGCCAGATCATGGTCTTTGCGGTGGTTGCACTGCTTGGTGTGAATGTGCAGAATGTGATTTTGGCGAATGTTTTCATTAAGTGGGCATGGTACGCTAGGATGATCCGTACAGGGGTTGTTCAGCACAGGGATAAAAATTTTATTCAGTTTTCGAGATGTATCGGCACGCCGGAAAGTTTTATATTGGTACGCCATTTGATCCCATCTATTGCATCTGATCTGGTCGTGCTGGCATCTTTGGATGTTGGTTGGGCGATCATTAATATTTCTACGCTTTCTTTTCTTGGACTGGGAGTTCAGGCTCCGACTCCGGAATGGGGAGCTATGCTTAATGAGGCGAAAAACGTCCTTACAAGCAATCCAATGCAGATGATCATTCCAGGTATAGCCATTGTAATACTGGTGTCTGCATTTAACCTTTTGGGGGATGCGATGCGCGACGTTTTAGATCCGAAGGAGGTTTCGAGATGACACCGATTTTTGAGGTGAAAGATCTGCATGTGGATCTGCATGCGGGGAAATTGAAGAGTAAGAATAACAACAAAAAAGCGATCGTATCAGGAGTATCCTTTGAGGTTTTCCCTGGAGAGTGTCTGGGTATCCTGGGAGAGTCTGGAAGTGGCAAAAGTATGACTATGAAGGCTGTTTTGGGATTGCTGGATCGGAATTTTGAGATTAGTGGAGAAGCTTTTTTTATGGGTAAAGATCTTCTGAAGGAGAATAAGGAAAGTCTTAGGCGTGTCCGGGGAAAAGATATTACAATGATCCTGCAAAATCCGATGACGTGTTTTGATCCTCTCTATAGAGTAGGACACCAGATGGCGGAAACGTTTTTGGCTCATACATCTTGGAAGGTGGAGGAGATCAACAGAAACTCGATCCAGATTTTGGAACGTATGCATATCCGCAATCCAGAGGAGGTTTTGGAAAAGTATCCGCATCAGCTTTCGGGTGGAATGCTTCAGAGGATCATGATTGGGATCGCATTGGCACTAAAGCCGTCACTTTTGATCGCGGATGAGCCTACAACGGCGATCGATGCGATCACACAGCATGAGATCTTAAATGAGTTTCAGAAGATTAAGGAAGAATTTCATACGTCGATGATCTTTATCACACATGATCTTGGCGCGATATCGAAAGTTGCAGATAAGATCATTGTGATGAATCAGGGAAAGATTGCGGACAGAGGTGATTTTCAATATATCAATACACAGGCTCAAGATCCGTATACGAAACTTCTGGTAGAAAAGCGGAAAGCAGTGATGACGAAATA
>CAZSTD010000057.1:0-13669 GCA_964609645.1 uncultured Blautia sp. | reverse complement strand
AAATAAATAAGCACATGGTATCAGGAACAATTCCCTGCCATGTGCTTGTTTTTATTTTTCTTTATTGAATCATTTCACTTTAATCGCTTTTTTCGGACACATCTCCTGACAACAAAAGCAACGGATACACTTTTTGTAGTCATAGACCGGCGGCTTTTCTTTTCCCTCTGAAAAATCCACCGCTTTTCCATCCACCGGACAGCTCTGCACGCAGATCCCACAGCGGATGCACTTTTCTGTATCAATATATGGCTTTTTCTGAAATAAATTCAGAGCCTTCGCCATCTTTGTCCAGATATTCTGACGGACAACTGTCCTGTCCACATCAAACTTCGGATTTCCAAAGCGCTGCACAGCCTCTTCCATGGAGATCTCTCCCTCTGGTGTCAGCAGTGTGATCTGCTCTTTTTTCCATGTTCCAAGCCCCATCTTCTCACCATGATAGTTGGTCGGGACCATCTTTGGATCCAGATAGACCAGACGGCTGAACACACTATCCAGAGCGACCGGATCTGTTGACATCAAAAGGACGTTCATCGGGGTCGGATCACCGGAACCCGGCCCGTTCCCTTCCATCGCCATGATCCCATCCATCACATAAAGTTTCGGCGATACACAGCGGTTCAGATCGATCAGCATCCTTGCAAAGCTATCTGCGCTCGGATACTGTGTATGGCCTTTTGCCTTGTGAAATCCATACACAAAACCATAGCTGTTCTTTACTGCTCCCGTGATTCGCTCGAGCGCATGCGTCTTCATCTTCGACAAAGAGATCACGCAGTCCTGCTCCAGCAGTTCTTTTGGCAAAACAAACTCCTTTGCCTGAACACCCTGCGGATACGTCACAGTGACACCGCCGGAGTAATCGATCGCCGGGATCTGGTACTTTTCAAGATAGGTGTCCATCCCTGTCCCTTTGATCACTGCTTTTGTACTGCCATGTCCGCAGGAGTCCGCCAAAACCAGGTTTTGATAGCCTTTCTCTCGAAGGATCCGTGCAAACGCTCCCACCACCACAGGATGTGTGATCACCGCCTTTTCCACCTCTGCCCTTTTGAGCAGATTTGGCTTGAGCAGGATCTTCTTTTCTTTTGGGATCAGCATCTCGATCCCGCCCAAAAGTTCCAGACCGATTTTGAGCAGTGTATAGACCTTTTCTTCCTCGTACTCCCTGCATGGAAGCAATACAACCTTACTTTTCACTCAGATCAACCTGCCTTAATGCCTTTCTCACCGGAAGGATACACGCCGGAACTACCGAAAGTGAATCAACTCCCATACGCAAAAATTCCTCTGTCAGCCCGGTATCTGCCGCCAACTCCCCGCAAATACAGACACGTTTATTTTCCGCATGCCCCGCATCGATGACCATCTTGATCATGCGCAGCACAGCCGGATGGTGATCATTATATTTCTTTCTAAGAAGCGGATTCTGTCTATCCATCGCCAGCGTATACTGGCTCAGGTCATTTGTTCCCAAACTCAAAAAATCCACACGCCTTGCCAACTCACGACTGATCATCACAGCCGCTGGAGTCTCGATCATGATACCCGTGTACACTTTCTTATACGGGATTCCCTTTTCATCCAAACCGTCCGTTACTTCCTTGATGATCGATTCGATCTCATCCATCTCTTCCTCCGAACTGATCATCGGATACATCAGTCCCAGATTTCCATACGCACTCGCACGAAAGATCGCACGAAGCTGCGCTTTGAACATCTTTTTACGATCCAGGCAGAGGCGGATCCCACGGTTTCCCATGATCGGATTTGTCTCATCCGGAATATTCAGATACGGCGCTTGCTTATCCGCTCCCAGATCCGAGGTACGGATCACCGCGATCTTATCTCCCATGGTCTCTGCGATCTTTTTATAAGCAAGGAAGAGTTCATTCTCTCTCGGATAATTTTCTCGTCCCAGATACTGAAATTCACTTCGAAGAAGCCCGATCCCAGCTGCTCCATAGTAGAGTACACTGTTCAGGTCATCCATATTTCCGATGTTGGCATAGATCTGTACTTTTCTTCCGTCTTTCGTCTCATCCGGCTGTTCACGCAGTTTCAGGAGCTCTTCCCGTTCTTCCATATCTGCCTTCTGGCGGATCTCATACTCACGCTTTACTTCTGCATCCGGATGAATATAAAGACATCCTGTATAGCCATCCACGATCGCCTCCTGACCATCCCACTCAGTGTCCGTATCAATCTCGATCACCGCAGGAATGTTCATCGTCTTGACCAGGATCGCCGCATGCGAGATATCCGATCCATGGTGCGTCACGATCGCCAAGAGTTTTTCCTTATCCATCTCCATCAGCTCGGTAGGCGTGATACTCTCTGTCACTAAGATCACAGGTTCCTCACCTAAGTCGATCTTTGGAGATGCCCCTCCCAGCACATTGATCAGACGGCCAGAGATCTCACGGATGTTGGAAAGCCTTTCTTTGATCGCTGGCTCCTGCAAGTTTCGGAAAGTCGCAATGATCTCATCTCTGGTCGTCATAACCGCATAGGCAGAATTTACCTTCTCACTCTGGATCATACTTTCGATCGCCTGCTGAAAGCTTTTGCCTTCCAGCAGGTTTTTCTGCTTCAAAAAAATCTCCGCCTGAGATTCCTGGATCGTGCAGTTTTTCTCATAAAGCTCTGTGAGCTGTTCTACCACTTTGGTGCGCGCCTGGCGGAACAGATTCAATTCTCCCTTGATATCTGTGATCTCACACTGGCGTATCTGGTATTCACTTCTGTGATAATAAAGTATCTTACCTATCGCAATGCCAGAAAACGCACTGGTTCCATTGTAAATATCCATGTTTAACCTCTCAATCACAGGCAGCTTTAAATTCTGTCCAGTTCTTCTGATATTGCGCATCAGCTTCCTGGCTTACATTCTGCACGATCTCTCCACTGGTCACATCATCCGGTACAACCAGTTCCGGATCTACCAGCTCATCTGCTGCCTTATTTGTACTGTAATATCCTACATGATCTGTGCATTTAGCTGCAACCTCCGGCTGCATGATATAATCAATAAAAGCATATGCCGCATCTTTATCCGGCGCTTCGCTCGGAACAAACATTCCCAGGATCCCAAAGCCAAGCCCTTCTTCCGGATAGACCACCTCGAGGTCCGGATTTTCTGCAAGTGCAGCCATCACCTGAGAGGTATACAAAAATCCCACACTCGCCTCCCCGTTCAGGAGTGCATTCTGTGTATTATCATCCTGGATCAGACGCACATTCGGCGCAAGCTCCAACAGCTTCTCGCCAGTTTCCTTGATCACATCTATATCTTCTTCATTCATACTCTTTCCCATAGAAAGCTGTGTGATCCCATTGATCACACGATAATTTGCAGTCAGCGCAATACTGTCCTCCAAGGAAGCATCCCAAAGGTCTGCATAGCTTTTGATCTCCATATCCACCTGTTCTGGGTCATAGACGATCAGAGGGATGCCTGCCCCGTAAGGGATCGTATATGCATCCTCTGGATCATAAAACTGCCCTTGATACAAAGGATTGATATTTCCGATATTCTCGAGAGAATCTTTATCCAATTCCTCTGCCAGACCTTCTGCGATCACACTTTCCAGAATGTAGTCATCTGCAACGACAATATCGTAATCTCCGCCTTTTGCCATGGAAAGCTTTTCGAGCATGGTCTCATCCGTATCAAAATTGGAATAGATCACTTTCACTCCTGTTTCCTTCTCGAAGTCATCTAACACTTCCTGTGGAAACATGCCTTCCCAGGTAAAGAGAACAAGCTCTTTATCATCGCCCGCACTGTGAAATCCAGTCAATGTGGTTCCTGCCATCAGTGTGCACAAAAACACTGCAAGTATCCTTTTTTTCATCATCATTCTCCCTTCTTATGCCTACTGATCTTGCGGTCCTCCGGCTGCGGATCCCGCTTTTTACTGCGCTTTTACTTTTGTCCAGAGCTCTGCAAATCTCTGTTTGATCTTCGGTTTCTGATATCCAAAGATCTCATTCTTGGAATTGCTGATATCCGGGATATAAGAATCGATCTGTGCATAATCTCCATTTTTCATTGTCTCAAAAGCGCTCTTCACTGTAGAAGTATACCCTACTTCCCTTGTGTTGGAAAGAGCAGATTCTTCTGTGATCATGAAATTGATAAATTCATGCGCCAGTTCCACCTCGCTGCAGTCCTTGGTGATGACCATCGCATCATACCACAGGTTTGTGCCCTGTTCCGGTGTAAAATAACCCATATCCGGGTTCTCACTGATAATGTAGGATGCGTCCCCGGAGTATACCACTGCCAACGCTTTATTTCCAGAGATCATATTATCCATGATGTCATCACCTGCATAGATCGGCTCCATAAGGTCTCTTTGATCTACCAGCCACTGATAAGCATCCTGGATCTCATCCTCATTTGTCGTGTTCATAGAATAACCAAGTGCCTTCAATGCGATCATAAAGGAATCTCTCTCTGAATCATACATATACAGATTTCCTTTATATTTCGGATTGCACAAGATCTCCCATCCATCTTCCAAATCTGCCTCATCCACCACATTCTTGTCGTAGAGGATACCCACGGTTCCCCAGAAATACGGGCAGGAATAGCGGTTGCCCGGATCATAGGTGTGATCTAACACCTCGTCAAGCAGATTTGTCTGATTCGGGATCAGATCCCAATCCAATTTCTGCAGGTATTCTTCTTTGATCAGTCTCTCGATCATATAGTCCGACGGGATCAAAACATCATAGGTCTCACCGCTTGAGAGCTTTGTGTACATCATCTCATTTGACTCAAATGTCTCATACACAACATTGCAGTCATATTGCTTTTCAAATTCCTCGATCAATTCCATGTCCATATATTCCCCGGCATTGTAAACCTTGAGTACATGTGTGGACTGTGTCACAAGACCACCTTTGATCAGACCTACGATCACTGCCACTGCCAGAACTCCAGAAAGTATCCTTGCCGTAGTCCGGTTCATCCTGCCCAGTCTATTTTTCATAGCAGGAAGCAGCTTTGACACAAACAGCACCGCGATGATCACCACGATCACGATCGTAGAGAGCGCATTGATCGTAGGATTGATACGCTTCGTCATATTATATACCACGATTGAGATATTCTTGACTCCATTTCCCGATACAAAGTAAGAGATCACAAAGTCATCAAAGGACATTGTAAATGCAAGGAGCGCTCCTGCGAAGATCCCCTCCTTGATCATCGGCACGATCACCTTAGTCAGCGCCTGATACGGTGTCGCCCCAAGGTCCATGGCAGCATTTGCCATGTTCGGATCAAGAGCACGCACCTTCGGGTAAACACTTGTGATGACATACGGTGTACAGAACGCGATATGCGCCAGCAGCATCGTTAAATATCCCTTTCTAAGTCCCAACGAGCTAAACAAAAGCATCAGACCGATCGCAGTTACGATCTCCGGATTTAAGATCGGGATATTATTGATATTTAACAAAAGTTCCTTTACGACCTTCTTGGACTTGGAAAGTCCGATCGCCGTGATCGTTCCTAAGATCGTCGAGATCACCGTTGCAATGATCGCGATCGACACGGATACATAAACAGCCTTGATCACCTCCGCATTTGTCAGCAGTTCCTGATACCAACGCAGGGAAAAACCTGTAAATTTGGTCAGCGATTTAGATGAGTTAAACGAAAAGACCATTGTTACCAGGATCGGCAGATAAAAGAAGGCAAGGCACAGCACTACATATAACATTGAGAAAAATTTATTCTTACGTTTCATTCCGTCCTCCCTTATTCGTCTTTATCCATCTTTTTCATCAGGCTCATGAAGATCAGGATGATCACAGCCAAGATCATGGAGATCGCACTTCCGAAATTCCAGTCTCCGACAGAGATGAACTGAGATTCGATCAGGTTACCGATCAGCATATACTGTCCGCCGCCCAGAAGTTTCGGGATAACGAATGTAGAGATCGACAGCAGAAATACCATCATGATCCCGTTGAGCACACCCGGAATGGACAGCTTCCAGATCACCTTGATAAAAGTCTGAACCTTATTGGCTCCCAGATCATATGCCGCCTCGATCAAGGACTTATCCATCTTGCTCAGTGAGGTATGGATCGGAATGATCATGAACGGCATAAAGTTGCATACAAGCCCCACTACTACAGAAAAATCTGTGTACATCATGGTCACAGGGGAGATTCCCAGATAACTAAGCAGATGGTTGATGATCCCATTGTCAGACAGAAGGTTCATCCATGCGTAAGTACGCAGCAGCATATTGATCCACTCTGGGATCGTCACAAGCAAGATTAAAAAGCTCTGGGATTTTTCCGGACATTTGGAAATGATAAATGCCAGTGGATAACCAAATCCCAGACAAATGAGTGTCGTTAAGATTCCCAGCTTAAAGGATTTAAAGATCACACTCATATAAGTAGTTTCCAAAAACTTCTTAAAATTCTCAAAAGTAAAGGCGAACGTCAATACTTCATTTCCATCCTCCGTAAAGGCATACAACGCGATCAGGATCAGCGGGATGACGATGACCACAAATGCCCAGACAAGATATGGCTTTACCAGATTTCTATACTGTCTCATCAGTAGCTTCCCATCTTACACATAACATGGATGTCTTCAGGCCCGAATTTCAGTCCCACTTCCCTTCCGACTTCCGCATAATCTGTGGTGTGAACCATATACGTACGAACATCTGTCTCGATGAGGATCTCATAGTGCACACCTTTGAATGTGATATTGCGCACGATCCCTTTGATCTTCGCCTGATCCGGGTCTACGATATCAAGATCCTCTGGTCTTAATACAACCTCGATCTCCTCGTTATCCTCAAATCCCTTATCCACACATTCAAACTCAAATCCGTCAAACGCGACCAGATAGTCCCGGATCATCGTTCCCTCCAGGATATTGGATTCCCCGATAAAGCTGGCCACAAAACGGTTTTCCGGCTCATTATAAATGTCTGTCGGAGAACCGATCTGCTGGATCTCACCGTTGTTCATAACAACCACTGTATCTGACATGGAAAGCGCTTCCTCTTGGTCATGTGTGACATAGATGAAAGTGATCCCTACTTCCTGCTGGATCTTCTTTAACTCAACCTGCATCTGCTTACGGATCTTCGCATCCAGAGCGCCCAAAGGCTCATCTAAAAGCAAAAGTTTCGGCTCATTTACCAGAGCACGTGCGATCGCCACACGCTGCTGCTGACCACCAGAAAGTAAGGTTACATCCCTTTTCTCAAAACCTTCCAGACCAACCATCTTGAGCATGCGCTCCACCTTCTGTGCGATCACAGTCTTATCCACTTTCTTTAAGTTCAGTCCAAATGCAATATTTTCCGCTACATTTAAATGCGGGAACAATGCATATTTCTGGAATACCGTATTGACCTCTCTTTTGTACGGCGGAAGCTTGGAGATCTCGATCCCATTAAACAGCACTTCACCATCACTTGGTTCCTCGAACCCGGCAATGATCCTGAGGGTCGTTGTCTTTCCACATCCACTTGGCCCAAGCAGTGTCAAAAATTCCTTTTCATAAATGTCCAGATTGATGCCTCGCAAAACCTGCTGATCATCAAAATTCTTGGTCAGATTTTTTAACTCGATCAGTTTATTCATCTTTTTTCCTTCCTTTAAATGTATTTTTCATAGCACTTTTATTTTTCTCTATGTTTTTCATTCTGCCGGTCACCAGATGATAGATCAAAAAGATCACCAGTGTCACCGCCAGCAAAATGCTGCATAATGCATTGATCTTGGGTGTCACCCCTGTCTTTAACTGCGTATAGACCTTGATCGGCAGAGTAGACAAACGCGGTCCATTTACAAAGATGCTGATCACCACATCATCCATAGACATGGCAAACGCAAGCAAAGCCCCCGAAAGTACCGCCGGCATGATCAGCGGCAGCGTAATGTCCCAAAAAGCCCGAAACGGACCTGCTCCCAGATCTCTGGCAGCTTCCTCCAGTGCAGGATCCATCCCCGCCAGCCGCGCCTTCACTTCCATCAGGATGTACGGCACACAAAATACGGTGTGGCCGATCAAAAGCGTCAGCATTCCAAACGGCAGATCCAGCATATAGAAAAACGCCATCAGCACCATTCCAAGGATGATCTCTGGGATCATCAAGGGCAAAATAGACAGATATTCCAAGATTCCTTTGGACTTCCAGTGTATCCGCGAAAGTCCCACTGCGCCAAGCGTTCCGATCACCGCACTCGACAGGCAGCTTAAAACGCCAAGGATCAGACTGTTTCCCAAAGCTTCCAGGATCGCACGATCCTTAAACAATTCCTGATACCATTTCAGCGAAAATCCCGTGAATCTCACTGGAAGCTTCGATTCGTTAAACGAAAACACGATCACCACGACAATGGGAAGATACATCAGAAAAAAGATCAGCCCCATATAAAACTTGGCAAATTTTGAATTCTTTTTCATCCGATCCCCTCCAATTCCTTCGCATTTGTGATCTTACGATAAAGCATGATCAAGATCGTCGTCACCACCATCATGACTACTGCCAGCGCTGCTGCAAATGGCCAGTTGCTTCCGCGGGTCATCTGATCCTGGATCAAACTTCCCACAAGCACCACCTTATTTCCGCCCAGGATATCCGCGATAAAGAACAATCCCATGGACGGCACAAACGTAAGGATCACTCCGGATAAAAGCCCCGGAAGTGTAAGCGGAAAGACCACACTCCAAAACGCCTGCAGCCTCGAAGCCCCCAAGTCCCTTGCAGCTTCCACATAGGACCAGTCCAGCTTCTCCGCACTTGAGTATACGGATAAGATCATAAACGGCAAAAGCACGTAGATCATTCCCACCACGATCGCAGGGTAACTGTACAAAATAGACAAGGGTTTTTCAATGATCCCCAGTTTCTGGAGCACAAAATTCAAAAGACCTTTCTTCTGCAAAATGATGATCCATCCATAAAGCCTTATCAGTGAGTTGACCCAGAAAGGCAGATTTAAAAGAAGCTGCACTTTCGACTTTTTCTCATCCGGAAGCCTCGCCATAAAGTACCCAAACGGGTATCCGAGCAAAGTGATCGCCACCGTACTGGTCACGGCCAGCTTCAGCGACTGTGCAAACGTATCCAGATATACCGGATCCAAAATATCCTTATAGTTATCCAGCGTAAATTTCCATACCACACCGGCTCCTCGCGCGGGCATTGCAAAGCTCAGAGCGACCATATAGATGAGCGGACACACTACAAACACGATCGTAAAGAAATACAGAGGGAGCACCATCCACACGGAGCCATTCTTACGCTTCTTCATGGCTATCCTCCCGGTCTACAAAAATGGCATCCGAAGGCGCGAAATGACACCGCACTTTCTGTCCCTCTTTGACAGAAGCATCGATCCCATATCTGCTTGCCACAAGCATCGTTCCATCCGACAGGCGCAGGCTCACCCGAAGCTGTCCGCCAGCGAAGTTTTTCTCCACCACCACAGCCTCCAGGCCATCTTTCGCATCCTCTGACAATTCGATCTTCTCACTGCGGACAGCCAATGTCACATTCTCTCCGACAGTCAATCTCTCCTTTTCTGAGACCTCTGCCAGGATCGTATCCGCTCCAATCTGAAGGAGCGCACCGTTCTCATAGATTTCTTTTACCACCGCATGCAAAATATTCGCATTCCCCACAAAAGTCGCCACATAGCTGGTCTTCGGATGATGGTAGATCTCATCCGGCGTACCGATCTGCTCAATCTTCCCATCTCGCATCACTGCGATACGGTCTGACATATTGATCGCTTCCTCCTGATCATGTGTGATGTAGACAAATGTGATCCCCAGTTTTTTCTGCAGGTGTTTCAGCTCCATCTGCATCGTACGGCGAAGCTGCAGATCCAGCGCACCAAGCGGCTCATCCAGCAATAACACCTTCGGGTTATTGACCAACGCACGCGCGATCGCCACACGCTGACGTTGTCCACCAGACAATTCTGAAGGCTTTCTCTTTTCATAGCCAGAAAGCTGAACCAGCTCCAGCATCTGTTCCACCCTTTTTTTTATCTCATTCTTCGGCGTTTTCTTTAGCTTTAATCCATATCCGATATTTTCCGCCACACTCATATGAGGAAACAGCGCATAATTCTGAAACACGGTATTCACATCTCGTTTGTTAGGCTGTTCCTCTGTCACTTCCCTGCCATCTAGCCATACACTTCCGCCATCCGGCTGTTCCAGCCCAGCAATGATCCGAAGTGTTGTCGTCTTTCCACAGCCAGACGAACCAAGGAATGTAAGAAACTCACCCTTATGGATCACAAGGCTAAGATCATGGAGAACCGCTTCCCCAGCCGTAAAACTCTTCTTGATATTCTTTAATTCCAGTGAAATTTCTGCCATTTTTCTCGCCTCCTTACATCAGCCCGCTGTATCCTCCCTATCTGTACACAGCATTCGGCCTTTTATAAACAACAAAAAAAGATACGGAACCCACAAATCCTAATACTGCGCCATCGGCAGTGTCAGCCTGCATGTAGTTCCGCACCTAGTTGTACTACCTCATTTAGTTTTGAAAGATCTGGTCCGTCCTGTTCCATCCAGTCTGCGCGCACTCCTGTACTTCTTCTAAACATATGCACTGCCCCCTTTCTGATCACATCGGTCCAAATCTTCTTTGTCGTATAAGAAAACCGGAAATCAACCATTCTTCTTGATAGATTCCCGGTCCGTATGTACTTTCTCACTGTTTTACAATCCACCAAATATATTAAAGGATAGGCGGTGGATTGTCAAGTAGTTTCCCTTTGAAAAATCGGTTCAGGAATTCCTGAACCGACTTAAAAACTCTTTCGTCATTTCCTTCTGCGGATGCTCAAAAAGCTCCTTGGAAGGACCTTCCTCCACAATGACACCCTCGCCCATAAAGATGACATGCTTGGCAACGTCCTTCGCAAATGCCATCTCATGTGTGACAATGATCATCGTCAGGCCATCGCCTGCCAGTTTACGCATAACTTCCAGAACTTCCCCTACCATCTGAGGGTCAAGTGCAGAAGTCGGCTCATCAAACAGCAGGATCTCCGGCTCCATAGCAAGCGCACGTGCGATCGCCACACGCTGTTTCTGTCCACCGGAAAGCTGTTTTGGTTTTGCATTGATATACGGAGCCATGCCTACCTTCTCCAGATACATCATGGCATTTCTTTCCGCTTCTTCTTTACTTCTCTTTAAGACCTTCTCCTGTCCCACAGTACAGTTCTTCAGAACACTCATATTGTTAAAGAGATTAAAACTCTGGAATACCATTCCAACCTTTGAGCGATATTCCGCAACATTCACATGGCGATCCATAATATTTGTTCCATGATAATTGATCTCACCGGAAGAAGGTGTCTCCAAAAGATTCATGCAACGCAGCAGCGTAGACTTTCCAGAGCCAGAAGGCCCGATGATACAGGTGACATCTCCTGGCTTCACAGAAAAATCAATATCCGTCAAGATCACATGATTTCCGAAAGATTTTCCCAGATGCCGTACTTCAAGGATTGCTTCGCTCATGATCATTTCACCTTCCTTTCCTTATAAGAATACATACCGCTTGTGTGTGCCAACGTATCTGAGGTAGCCAGATCAAAGTTATCCGGCCCATCCATCTTTCGCTCCAGAAGACGGAGCAGACGCGAGCAGGTAAATGTCATGATAAAGTAAATGACCATCGCGATCGTAAACGCCTCAAAATATGTATACAGCGCACCTGCCACACCTTTGGTCGTGTAGAACAGCTCAACAGTTCCAATAATAGAAAGAACGCAGGTATCTTTGATATTGATGATCAGGTTATTGCCAATCTGCGGCATAATGTTGCGCAGTGCCTGCGGAAGGATAACACTCGTCATTGTCTGCACGTGAGTCATACCGATCGCTTTCGCACCTTCTGTCTGTCCCGGATCAATAGAAAGGATACCGCCTCGAACGGTCTCTGCCATGTAAGCTCCTGTATTGATCGATACGATAAAAATCGCTGCAAACCACATAGACATATTGATATTGAACAGATAAGAACTTCCAAAATAGATGAACATCGCCTGTGCCATCATCGGAGTTCCACGGAAGATCTCCACATAACATGCCATGATAAATTTCACGACTTTGATCAAGATCTTTTTCGCAGCAGAATCATTTCTGCCGGCAGGGATCGTCTGAATGATACCCACCACAAATCCGATGATACATCCAAACAAGGTTCCCACCAGTGCCAGCCACATACTGACACCTGCACCTTTCAGGAAGGAAGATCCATATTCCTGCAGGATATAGATGATCCTTCCCCAATAACTTTCAGGCAGCATAATCTCTCATTCCCCCTGTTTCTTCTTATTCTGCAGAAGATAATGGCTGAACAGAGATCGCTTCATCCATCATTTCGTTGTAATCGTCTTCTGTCATTTCACCTAAAACTTCATTGATCGCATCTTTTAATTCTGTATTTCCTTTTTTCAGAGAAATACCGATGTTGATATCTTCCTCAGAAACTTCAAATTCACCGTCTGTGCCGGAGAAATCAAGTAATGTCAGGTCCGGATATGCAACGAGCGCTGCTTTTGCAGTCGGCATATCTGTAACAACCGCGTCACATTTACCGGATTCAAGAGCTACGAGCATTGCCGGTGCACTTTCCTGTGCCGGAAGAACATTGCCATCCGGGATCTGCGGCAGACAGGAATCATACCAGATCGTGTTCTGCTGTGAAGTACAGGTCACACCTTTTAAGTCCTCTACGCTCTTTGCCTCAGCAAAATCGCCGTCTGTTTTTACTAAAGTAACGATGGAAGCATAATAATATGGCTCTGTGAAATCTACCATCTGCTGACGTTCTGCTGTGATAGACTGTCCTGCGATCACGCAGTCCACCTGTCCGGACTGTACCGCTGGTACCAGGGAATCCCAGTCAAGTTTCACGATCTCTAATTCATATCCCAGTTCATCTGCGATCTTCTTCGCCATCATAACGTCATATCCATATGCATAGTCAGAGCTTGAAGAGATCGGCACTGCACCGTTTGAATCATCCGGCTGTGTCCAGTTATAAGGCGCATATCCGCATTCCATAGCAACCTTCAATGTCTTCTTCTCATCTGCACTCACGCTCTGTACGCCAAACACTCCGCAAGTCATTGCTGCGACTACCGCTGAAGCTGTCATCACTTTCCAAACTTTGTTCCTTCTCATTTTGATTTCCTCCTAAATCGTTCGTTATTTTATATATGTGATCGGACATATATTTTCGTATATTCAGCGCATCCCGTCTACCATAAGATGCTTCCTTCCAAAAAAGGCGCAGACAGAACATTTCCTGTGCTCCGTTGCACCTTTGTATCATTTTAATACTTTATTTTTCTAAAGTCAATACCTAATATAAAAAGCCCCGAGATCATCATCGACAATCCCGAGACTCTTCCTTGTAAGCTGAAAATGAGACTCGAACTCACGACCCCTTCATTACGAGTGAAGTGCTCTACCGACTGAGCTATTTCAGCTTATATAACTCTGCCAAAGTATCCTCTGACAGCCACAAGACATAGTCTATCTCATTATTCATTTTCTGTCAAGTTTTTTTGTATGATTTTTTATATTTTTTCATATGCAGCAGCCTTTTTCAGACTGCTGTAGCTTCCATTT
>CAZSTD010000056.1:0-13984 GCA_964609645.1 uncultured Blautia sp. | reverse complement strand
ATAACCAAAGATCTTCGCTTATTGTCCTAAACCTCGATCGTAATCTTTCTTCCTGTGTGAGTATATTTATAATAACGCACACCTGCCGCATCCAGCATTCTCTTAGATGCGATCACTGCCGGCGTATCTGCATATTTATCACTGTCGTAGACGATCGTCTTGATCCCCGCCTGGATAATAGCCTTTGCACATTCGTTGCATGGAAAAAGGGAAACATACAGTTTCGCACCCTCCAGACTTCCTCCTCTGTAATTTAAAATGGCATTTAGCTCACTGTGTGTCACATAGAAATATTTTGTATGCAGGCTGTCCCCTTCCCTTGCCCATGGAAATTCATCATCTGAACAGCCTTTGGGAAATCCATTGTATCCCATAGATAAGATTTTATTGTCCTGACTTACAATGCAAGCTCCTACCTGCGAATTAGGGTCTTTGGAGCGCATCCCTGACATCATGGCAACTCCCATAAAATATTCATCCCATGACAAATAATCCGTACGTTTGTGGTTTTTATCCATCTTAAAATCCTCCTATGTGCAAAGATAGCCAGAGACTGTCTCACAGTCCCCGGCTCTTTTTAGTTATTCCATCCGATCACATCGAAATGTTCTGCGTATGTGATCATTCAGTTTCCATCTGCTCGATTCTTCTGATATGTCTCTCATCATTGGAAAACGGTGTATTTAAGAAAGTATCTACGATCTTAACTGCCAGTCCTGGTCCCACTACACGTCCGCCAAGTGCAAGGATATTTGCATCATTGTGCTGTCTTGTTGCCTCTGCTGTAAAGCAATCTGTACAAAGTGCTGCTCTGATTCCTTTGATCTTATTTGCAGTAATGGAGATTCCGATACCAGTTCCGCATACTAAGATTCCCTTTTCACATTCTCCGTCAAGGATCGCATGTGCAACTTTCTTTGCATAAACTGGATAATCTACAGATTCCAGTCCATCACATCCATAATCTTTGTATTCGATACCTTTTTCATCTAAATATTTTTTGATCTCCTGTTTTAATTCATAACCGCCATGGTCACATCCTAATGCTATCATTCTTTTCTCGACCAAAAGTATTCTCAATACTCTTGGCTTTTCCTTTCTTAAAATTAATTACTGTTTCTTAACCTTCATTTTCATTCACGAAAAAGTTCTTTATTCATCTGCCTGGATCATTTTATGGCCCGCTGCCTTCAGCAGACGGTTCATGATCGCCTGTCCCATCCTCGGGGTAAAAAATGCTTCTGAATAAATAGCGCTCACATCGCTCTGGTCAAAGTCCCTGAGCACTTCATAGAGATGATGCGCGATCGTTTCTTCTTCTTTTCGGCTTCCGATACTTACCACCAGACCCTCCGGATAATTTCCTTTCGTCTCATCTGTGGCAATGATCCCCACCTGCTTGCCATCTTGTTTCGCTTCCAGCGCCAGACGATTGATCGTTGCGGTCACCTTCGTTGGTGTTCCTTCTACGATCAGCAAATCTGCTTTCGGTGCATAGTGGCGATACTTCATTCCAGGTGCCTTCGGACGTACCTTGCTGTCCGGTGAGATCAGTCCTTTATCCATGCGAACTTCTCCGAGTGTCTCCTGAAGCATCTCCAGAGAAATATACCCTGGTCGCAGGACTACAGGGATCTCCTCCGTGAAATCTACGATCGTAGATTCCAGACCGATCCCTACCTGACCGCCGTCAATGATCATATCAATGCCATCCCCAAGATCTTCTTCCACATGCTGCGCAGTAGTCGGACTTGGTCTTCCAGAAGTGTTGGCACTTGGAGCTGCCACATATCCGCCTGCTGCCTTGATCAATTCCTGCGCGATCTTATCGCTTGGAAAACGAACTGCGACACTGCAAAGCCCGCCGGTCGTCTCCTGCGGCACAAGATTTGATTTCGGAAGGATCATTGTCAAAGGTCCCGGCCAATATTTCTCTGCTAAGAGCTTAGCTTTCTGTGGGACCTCAGATACGATCGGAGCAAGCTTGTCCATCTCTGCAATATGCACGATCAGAGGATTATCCGAAGGACGGCCCTTTGCCGCGTAGATCTTCATAGATGCTCTCGGATTCAGGGCATCCCCTCCGAGTCCGTAAACGGTTTCTGTCGGAAACGCTACCAGACCACCCTCTTTTAATATTTCTCCACCACGGCGGATCGCTTCCATATCCAGATGCTCCGCAGTCATGGATACAACTTCTGCTTTCATTCTTATTTACCAGCTTCCTTTTGTTTCTTTTTTCTTTATTTATGACAGTGCAGGATTATTTCCCTGCCCTTTTATACACTTGTCTTCATTGTACACGATTTTTTAATGTTTGTCTTTACCTTTTTATCAAAAAATAGTTCTTTCGTATCGGTTATACCTCTAAATACTGTATCTAGGATTGTCTTCCTAAACTTATATATGCTCTGGAAAGCAGTAAGCCAGAAATATACCTACGGATATGCCTGTAACTTAGGATCACGCAGATATGCGTTCTTTCCATGCCGGAAACGGCATTCTCCCACGTTACGGATAGTCCGCTGTATACCTACCTGTATCTATGCCATCTCAAAACAGTATTCAGCATTAGTTATGTTGAACAATGACCGCAACAGCGCCGGGATAAAGCACAGGTACGCAGTGACCTTTGCGAGGCTTTCGTCGCGAGGGCACGCGCTAATTTCCGCCACTGAGCGAACTGTCTGAGCCGAAGGCGAGTTTTCGCGAATGGCGGATAACCGATGCGCGCCCCGAGCAGAAAACGAAGCCAGTCACAAGACCTGTGTTTTATCCCGGCGCGTCCATAAACCAATCTCATAAAACAACAGGTTTAGAACAGCTATATAGCCAATCCATAAAACAATGTCATAAACTAATATTTCAAAACATAAGTATCCGAATCCTCTGACTGGAAAACCTTTGTTCCAACTTCTCCAAGCACAGCCTCATTCAATCGCTCTCCATATTTTTCACGTTCCTTCGATCCCACAAAGACATAAGAAATCTCATATCTGTCAAGAAGCTCCCTTACATATTCCGGATCTGAGGATGTATAGATACTCTCAATATCTGCACTTTTTGCATTCAGATCAGCAGTATCATCCCGCCACAGCCACTCATGCACGTACCATCCCAGCACAGTCGGCAGTCCTGTCATAGCAGACACTCGCTCATATCCCGTATAGCTATCTCCGTTCGCTTCAAGAACTACCGGCGAACCACTAATATTTTCTTTCAGCCATCGAATAGCAGAGACATCTTCTGCAAAATCATTCTCCAGAAACGAAGTCGCATTTAATCCCCTGTATCCAGAAGGATCCCATACTTCCCCAAACCAAGAACGCACACTGATCCCAAAGTAGCCAAAAGTCCAGCACAAAAGTACCAGTCCGATCACAGTCAGAACCTTGCAGATCTTTTTACCAGCACAGTTTAAGATACGGAAGATCCCATACGCCATCGTCATGCCAAATAACATATATGCCTGATAAGTCAGCTTAAACATTGTATTGGCCCTTGCATTTCCGTTTTCATAAATATCGCGCACATAGACGAACTCAGGTATCACGATCAGACCGATCGCGCACAAGCCCATAATGATGGCAAACAGATCCGGCACTGAGATCGCGCGCATCAGACGATACAGACTCCGATTAGCCCCTCCTCGGAGTTTCTCCCCGAGAATGCATCCAAACAACAGAACTGTCAAAAATACAGGAAGTCCCCACAAGATCAAAAGCTGATGCGGCATCGAATGATATTGCGCGATCCCCACACCTTTAAACATCGTATCAAAGCTCAGTGTAAACGGCAAAGATGCCAGGTAAGAGATCCCAAGGATCTCTGCTGCCTGCGCCGCTGTCACAGCCAATATCGTCTTGATCTTTCCCTGAAACTGAATAATATTTGCAAAAAGCACGGTTCCACCTACCACCACGAAGTAGATGATAAAATCCCAGAAATTCGTAAAGCGGAACATTCCGATCAATATTGCTGCCAGCAAAATATGCGGCATCAGCAGATGCCTTTTCCAAAATTGCTTCTTGTCGAGTTTCTCGATCACAGCCTCTTTCATGCGGATCTTTCGTATCCATGCATATAATAAGCCGACCAAAAACAAGACAAACATAACATTGACCACATGAGCATGTAAATCTCCCAAAACAAAAGAATAACATGGAAATTCATGGATCGTTTTGTCCGGGACATCCGGATCATAGCCAATATATCTGGTCGCATCCGGAAACCAATAGCTGTCTGCTTCCTTTCCCTGCAGCTTCTGGATCCACGGAAGGATCTTACTGTAAACTACATAATGCATATTTCCGGCAATCGAAACCGAAAGCCCGGCAAAAATACCTGAAACAGCCGGAACGCATCGTTTCTTTCCTGTAAGCTGATCGCCCATCCAATCTGTCATCATCTGATACACCAGGGAAAATGGCAGTGCAAAAGCAAACGCCGCCACAAACGTGCGCATCAGATTGTAAGTCATCTCCACCTTGCTTCCCGACAGCTTTGTCAAAAACACTGCAAAATACTGACCGCCGTAATAATAATTGATCGTCCCCTCACTGTACCAGAGATCCTTTGCCGGCAGTGTGGTGCTACGCATCATAGCCTCCATGAAGCCATAGTCCATAAACTTCTCAGTTCCGTACGCCTGCGGCCTGAATCCTGCCAGATAAGTCCACAACAAAAAGAATGCAAAAAATAAAATTTCTTCCCAGTAGATCAGTTCTCCCTTCTCTGCTGGGATACAATCAATCCCTTTCTTTATCTGAAAATGATATAAAACACCGCATAAAAGTGCACACAGCACACATACCCCAATGCAACTACCTGCCGTAAATTTCAAAAGTTTTATCACTACCAAAAACCAGGTCGCAAATCCAGTGACCGCCACTGCAAGCACTTTTGAAAACATCCATCCTTTATCTTCAAATCTTGCAAACAGCAGTCCTGTCACTGGCATCGCCAGCATTCCCATCAAAAAAGCCAACAGCCACCATGTCCAAAATGTCCATACATCGCCTTTTAACAAAAAAGCCGACAGCCCGGCAAGCACTGCTGCCAAAAGCACCTTAGGCGCCCATTTTTTCATCTGTCATCCTCCAATCTTACGTTGTTTGATAAATACGGATCCGCCCGTCCCGTGTCTCATAGACCTTCTCATACGACGCGGCGATCACATCTTCTCTACAGGGCTGCTGTTCAAACTCTGATCCTTCCTCGAACAAAATATACGTGATCTTTTCCTGCTCTGTCACGCGTTTCAAAAGTTCACTGTCCGAAGTCGTATAGATCATCACTGCCTGCGCAGCTCTGTAATTTGTATCATATCCCGCTGACCAAGCATAATACGGCCAGCCACAATACAGCATCGCACCGGACATTGTCACCTCATTCATGCTATATTCCGGCGTAAGCAAAAGATCATCCTTATCCAAAGTTTCTTCCAGCCATGCGGTAAGCTCACTCTGCGTATTTACCGCGACTCTGTGTCCCGGACCATTCGCCTTTAAAATAACAACAAAGTCATAGATCCCTGTCGCACTCAGCACAACCGCCAAGATCACAGCGGTCACTCTGCTGCACAGCTTTATCTTGATATTTGGGCGGATCCCATCCCAGAGCTTGCACACTGCCCAAGCCCAGAAGATCGCCAAAAACGCATATGAGATCATAATGTACTTATGGTTTACATTGATATCCGGAGTCATGGAGATCAAAAATGCAAAAAATGTCGGAAACAAAAAGCTCACCAAAATGCTTCGGTCTCTTCTCTTTAAAAAACAGCCTAAGATCAAAAGACCAAGGAAAAAGATGCCGCCCATCCAAAACAGATAGCGGATCACTCCGACGATCGTTTTTTCCTCTGCCAGAAATCCAAAATAAAGCTCCGGACTCATGGCACTTCCCACTATGAAGATCTTCGTCTGCAGGAAAGAAAAAAAGACCGTCACTCCCGCAGTCACTGCATAGTCTATCTTTCCATCCGAAAAAACAGCAAATCCCAGAAGGATCAAAAGTCCTCCTATCACCGCAGCGCCGTTCCAAAACGCACAAAGCCCAAGAAACAAGCCCATCATCAGTGCCTGCTCCAGATTTCTGCTTTTCCATGCTTCCTTTGAAAAGATCCTTCCCTTCATCCAGTAAATCCCTTTTTCCTCATGCGATACGCCTGCCTCCAGCCAATCCATAAAAAGATACAATGCCAATGCCACCAGCAAAAGCCCAAACGCTAAGTGTCTCTGGTTTAAATAAACATTAAAATTCCATAAACCCCAGTCCTCATTGAGCGTATAACCAATAAATGATGTATTTTCTTTTAATGTCCACAGAAGATCTCCCGCCTGCAGATGTTCCCACACAAACCGAAAGAACGCAGCACCGCTTCTAAAAAAGAAAAAAAAGATCGCGCACACGCCGCAACACATCTTTCCCGTGATCCGCAAAGCAAGCTGATAAAGCAGCATCAAAAATCCAAGAAGCGATACCACACTGACCAGATTGTAGGCGATGTCAAGGCGCATTCCCAGATACTCCAGATTTCCCGTCAAAAACTGGAACATAAAATGATACTTCACATCTGCGCCACCATAATGCGGATATTGTGTCGGAAAGTTATTCCCCTCCGAGAACGAACGCATCATCGCGGTGTGCGGCGCATAATCTCCATACACGGTCACACCGGAATACAAGATCCCATCCCGGATGAAAAATACATAAAACATCATATATGTAAGAAGCAAAATCAGCACCCCGAACAAAAGCATTTCCCACCGAAAACGCTTTCTGTCCAATATGAGTTCCTGATGCAAGCGACTTCGTATCTTCAAGCTTTTCGAACTCCGTCTTCGCCATAAAAATAACGCTGCCAAAAGCAATGCAGTGGCAGTCATCACGATCATATTTCCATAGAAAAGAGGGGCTTTTACACTGCCGATCGCGCTAGCAGCCCAGGACACAAGGTACACTGCCCAGGTCATCAAAAGCACTCCTGAGGCAAATGAGGCCGGCAGCATCAGCCAAATGCGATTGACTGCTGTAGTCCGATCATCCTGTGTCAGGATCTTAGATGCCTCATATCCCAGCACCCCTGCAAGGATCAAATAAATTATTCCAAACATAATTCCTCCCTGTGTGTTTTTCTTCTTTAAAACCGCTCTCAGTATAACAAAAATATCTTCCTATTAAAAGTCACTTCACAGAAAATAAATATTTCGCAATGCCTGCCGCAACCGCCTTTGCCACCTTCTGCTGATACTCCTCTGTCTGAAGCATTCCGGCCTCCTCCGGGTTTGTCAGAAATCCACATTCCACTATGTTCAAGATACTTTCACTGCGCTTGAGGAGATAATAGGTTTTATTTCCCTTCGCCACACGTGGGCGTGCGATCTCTAACTGCGTATTTAATTCTGCCTGGATAAACTCTGCTAATTTTTTGCCCTCCACGGAATCCTCATAATAAAACACCTGCGGACCGTAGACCGAAGGATCCTGATAGCTATTTTGATGGATGCTCACACAGAGCACAGGATGGATTTCCCGTATCATCGCAATGCGCCTTTGCATATCCTGCGCCTTTTGATTTTTACTGTTTTCATCGTAAAGCCCACGATCCTCCTCTCTCGTCAAAAGCACCTTGAATCCTTGTTCTTCCAAAACTGCCTGCAGTTTTTTGGCGATCGCAAGATTGATTCCTTTTTCCTCTAACCCATCCACACCGATCATCCCCGGATCTGTACCTCCGTGTCCCACATCCACCAGGATCGTCCGTGTCTCTTCCTCACGGACCGTTCCATTCACCTGTGCCACCTCCCTGGATAAAAAGAAAAAGCTTATCAGGAGCAGGCAAGCCATCACCAGCTCAAGCGCATATTTTTTCAAAATAAAAAACACCTTCCGGCATATACTTACTTTAATATATGTCTCGGAAAGTGTTTTTAGTCATATCGTATCTAGCCCAGATTTTCAGTGATCACCTGCCAGATACCACTGTTTTCAAATCCTAATTTCCATGCGGAAACTCCTGCCAGCCCGTATTTGGAGGTGAGTTTTACCTTCTCAGCGATGGACTGTGCATCCTCCAGCCAGATCTGACAAGTAGTGTTTTCAATATCGTAAGTTCCATAATTCTGGGAAGTTGTCTTATCCCAATAAGTTTCTACTGCATTTTCTGCGATGACCTGCTGTGCCTGATCCATCCCGATCGCTTCACTGCTCACCATACCACCGTTAGTTTTCCACAATCTGGTATAAAATGGCACTGCATTGATCACACGCTCTTCCGGGACTTCTGCCAGTGTGTCTATGATACCCTGCTCTACCCACGGCAGAGATGCAACAGATCCGGCTTCTGAGCCAACATAGTGTTCGTCATATCCCATAATGATCACGTAATCGACCACTTTACCTTGCTCCGCACGGTCATAATGGCTGGTAAAATCCTGCGGGACCGGATTGTCCACAGAGAGCACCAGATTATTTTTGTGACACTCGATAGAAAGTTCTCTCAAAAACTGCAGGAAATGGATGCCTACATCCTCACTGAGAGATTCAAAATCCACATTGATCCCATCCATACCAACATTCAACGCTGCCTGCACCAGCTGACTGATCAAATTCTGTCTGGCGGATGTATTGGATAGTGTCTCTGTCGTACTTACCTCCTGGGTAAAGTTATCCACAAGTCCCCAGACCTGCAGACCTCTTTCATGCGCCTGCGCCACATAATCTGCACTTGCAATACTTGCGATGTTTCCCGCAGTATCAACAAGATAAAACCAGGTCGGTGAGATCACATTGACTCCTGTCATATTAGCGGTCGCCTCTGCAAAGTATGCGTTTGCTTCCATGGAAGTCACCTGATGCCATACCATATTGACCGGTTCGTCCATCGTCAGATATGTATACTGCTCTGCGGCAAACCCACGTTCAAACACAGCTTCCTGCGGTTTTCCTACCTTTTTCTTCTCAATATAGCCGATGTAGCCATCATTGGTAGCTACCTTATCCCAGTTTTCCAATTCTTCCAACAGTCGAAGCTCGGTTCCCTTTCCTACCTCTGTCAGGACTGGAGATTTGATCCCTCCTTGATAACGCACGTAACCATTTTTCTTCACCTTAACTGTCGTGATACCCTTGAACTGATACTGTATCGCGACGCGATAAGGTTCTTTGGATATATAAGCATCTATGTCTGTATATTGCTGTACAAAAGAAAGGTTTACGTACACCCTTCCATCCTTGAGCCATACCAGATCTCCAGCCTCAGACATTGCCGATACTCTGATCAGCTCTGACGGTGTCGCATAAAGGATCTGGCTGGCAGCTGCATCCCAATAATATCTCTGATTCAGATAATTTGTAACCACTTCCAATGGCAGATAAACTCGCTCTCCAACGATCAAACCTCTCTGCTCTAGTTTTTCATTTCCAAGGATCAGAGCTGCTTCACCTTCCGCAAGCTCTCCATAATATTCGTTCAGGTCCATCCTCTGCCTGGTCGGGATCTTTTTCATAACTACGTGGCTGATGATTCCGATCACCGCCACTAAAAGGATCAGGGCGACCACAGCAGCTGCCGGTCTATACTTTTTTCTCATAAGTTTTCTTCCTTTCGGTATGATGAAGGCAACATGCCTTGTTTCGTAATAACCTGCGCTCATTATAGCATAGATCCTAGGGATTGTATTGTAAAAATCATATTTTCATATATTTTTTATATTTAGCTGCCCGAAGGCATTATGGACACCAGGGGGGATTTTCCACAAGTTTTCAGACAGCTTTTTCTCTTTTGTATCCATGTCAAAGCATCGCTGGCCTTCTTTTTATCATTTCTTCGATCCTTCTTCCTTCACAAAATCGAAATCAACGCGAGCGATCCTTCCTTTTTCGTCTGCTACGTAATCCCGCATATAGCCACCAGTCTCTGCAATCTGACAGGCTTTTGCAATATTCTTTGGGGTGCTTGGCTCTCCGTTCAGATAAAGGGAAATTCCCTGTAATCGGTAATCCTTCAGCTCCCGTTCCAGTGGTTTACGCAGTTTCTTTTTTGAGACCCGTGATATATTTTCCGTATGCAGTCCTCCTTTCTCACAGACTTCTTTTTAGAAAGTACCCTGACAGGTTTCTGGAAAAAACAGGCTTCCCCCATATCTCTTAGCTTTTGTCTAAAATGGAATTGCCTTATTACAGCGCCACGGCAGGAATGCCGTATGAATAGGCGAAAAGGCTTTGAAAAGTATGCAGACACTCGACAGTCTGCACAGGTTCTGGTTGATATTTCTTCTTACGATCTTTGAAATTATGGAAGGATGACCTTTCTTGTTCTCTCCTGTTTTTCATTATAATGATTTTCAGATTTCTGGCAAGAGCTTTTGGCAATTTGTTTAATTTTTTCGAGTTTGTTTCCAAAATTTTTATAAATAGGAAAACTACCCATCTTTACATTTTACATTTCGATGTTGTATAATATAGTGTATAAGAGTATATCAGATAAGTAATAGGACGTGAATTATATGAAAATAGAGAAAATAAACGAAAATCAGATACGCTGTACATTAACCAAAGAAGATCTGGACAGTCATCAGATACGCATCAGTGAGCTTGCATATGGCACAGAGAAGGCTAAGAAGCTTTTCCGTGACATGATGCAGCAGGCACAGATCCAGTTTGGCTTTGAAGCTGATAATATCCCTTTGATGATCGAAGCGATCCCAGTCAGCCCGGAAAGCATCATTCTGATCATCACCAAGGTGGAAGATCCAGAAGAACTCGATACACGTTTCTCGAAGTTCGCCCCATTCAAAGGCAAAGAACAGTCCAACACTGTTCAGCTTGACGGCGCAGACAATATCATTGATATTTTCCAGAAACTGTGCGAAGCCAAATTAAAGGGCGGTTCCAAGATTGACAAAGGCAGAGTTGCAGAACCTTCTGCAAAGGAACTTTCGGATGCTGTCGGATCAGATTCTGATGTAAACCTGATCCGTCTCTACGAATTTGAAACATTAGACGATGTGATCGCAGCTGCACACGGACTCAACGGCTACTTTACAGGAGCCAACACTTTATACAAGGACCTCGCCGACGACGTTTATAAACTGGTCGTTCATCAGTCTTCCTTCTCACCGGAGGAATTCAACAAGGTCTGCAATATCCTCACAGAGTACGGCAGCGGAAAGGCTTTTACACTTTCCGGCGAAGCTTATCTGAGAGAACACGGAGAACTCATCTCCCAATCTGCACTCCAGCAGTTGATACAGTTATGATAGCAAAAGACCGCACACGAAATATTTCGTGTACGGTCTTTTTATCACGCTCTATGATCGGATCGATTATTCTCCAAGAAAATCATTGATCTGTTTAACCAGAAGATCTACGTCCATTCCATGAACCATAGCTGCTTCTTCCAAGGATTCCATCTGGGATGATGGGCATCCGATGCAATGCATTCCAGCTCTCATAAGAACTGCAGCAATATTCGGGTTTAACTGAAGAAGCTGACCAATCAGCATATCTTTAGAAACTTTAGCCATGATAGGGTTCCTCCTTATTTTATTCAGCGCTCAAAACAAAATGGATTCATTTTATTTTCTACCTGTACTGCTGATATTATAATACTATTTTTCTCAAGAATCAACAAATAAATGTCCAAAAAAATTATGTTTCAAAATTTGTACTTGTAATCTAATGTCAGATATATTAGAATAGGGGTAGAACCCAAAGGGTGCTAACAATATTACCTATATAATAAGGAGGATCATTACTATGGCATATGTAATTTCTGACGAATGTGTAAGCTGTGGAACTTGCGAAAGCGAATGTCCATCAGAAGCTATCTCTCAGGGAGATGAGCATTATGTAATCGACGCTGATGCTTGTGTAGATTGCGGAACTTGCGCTGATGCATGTCCAACAGAAGCTATTCATCCAGCTGAATAATTAAGATTTTAAAAACAGCCGTCTTTTCATCTGAGAAGACGGCTGTTTTTTATCATCATTTATGATCGATATGTACTTCTTTGTTTTCGTCTGTTCTTTTCTCTTTTTTCTGCTGACGCTGCCGCTTCCTTTCGGGCAAGCTGTCTGCGGCGGATCGCCGCATCCAAACTACGGCATTCATCCTCTCCGGCTCTTTTCATCTGAAGTTCCTGTGTGATCAGGCGCTCCAATATCCTTTGAAATTCCAGAAGCTTTCCCTCACATCTATGTTCATCCTCCAGCAATTCCACCGAGCCTTGCGCATCCGACGCAGGCTGTGAGATTTTGGGAAGCACATCCTTGATCGCTCTGAGAGCCAGTCCTCTTTTTTTCAGTTCTTTTATATTCGCCAGCAGCGTAATATCATATCCGGTGTAGTAGCGGTGACCCTGATCATTTCTGTTGATCCTAAGCCCCAATTCATCCTCCCAGTAACGCAGGACAGATGCCCGCACTCCGAGGATCTCGGCGGTCTGAGTCACACTGTATCTCTGCTCCATACTACCCCTCCCATCACATTTCATTATAGGAGGCTTAAATTCAGATTGCAAGAAAATTCCATAGACAAACTATCTTATAAACTAACAAAAAACTGCCACCAGATTTTCATCTGATGGCAGGAATAAGTTTTATTTTTTCATATTTACAAACTGTGTATATCTCGGCAGCCATACCAGCTCTACAGTACCGATCGGGCCGTTTCTCTGTTTTGCTATGATGATCTCCGCAATATCCTTCTTCTCTGTATCCTTGTGGTAATAGTCATCTCTGTAGATAAACATGACCACATCGGCATCCTGCTCGATCGCACCAGATTCTCGAAGATCCGAAAGCATCGGTCTGTGATCGGGACGCTGTTCCACCGCACGGCTTAACTGAGACAGCGCGATCACCGGAACCTCCAGCTCTCTGGCAAGCGCTTTCAAAGAACGGGAAATATCCGAAATCTCCTGCTGGCGAGAATCACTCTTGCCACTTCCACTCATAAGCTGCAGATAGTCGATCATAACGATACCCAGATTATGCTCCAGCTTATATTTCCTGCATTTAGATCGCATCTCTGCAATGGAAATACCAGGAGTGTCGTCAATGATCAAGTTTGATCTTCCGATAACGTCCGCACCTTCCACCAGTTTCGTCCAATCTTCGTCCTTGAGATTACCGGTTCGCATATTCTGGGAATCCACATGCGATTCCATTGCCAGAAGTCGATTGACCAGCTGTTCCTTTGACATCTCGAGACTAAAGATCGCTACTGTGATATCCTTGCGAAACGCCATATACTGAGCGATATTTAAGACAAACGCTGTTTTTCCCATAGAAGGACGGGCTGCGATCAGGACTAAGTCAGACGGGTGCATTCCGGAAGTCTTATAATCCAGATCCACAAACCCTGTCGGGATACCGGTTACAGAACCTTTCAGCTTGGAAGCCTTCTCAATATTGTTGATCGCATTTAAAACGACCTGCTGGATCGGCACATACTCCTCGCTGTTTCGCTTCTGAAGGATATGAAACAGTTTCTTTTCTGCCTCTTCTAAGATGATCTCCGTGCTCTCTTTCTCCAGATAGCACGCATTTGCGATCTCCTCATTTGCCTTGATCAATCTTCGCAGAACTGCTTTTTCACTGACGATATTTGCATAATATTTTACATTTGCGGAAGTTGGAACTGTCGTGATCAGATCACGCACATATTCCATACTGCTGATGTCCGGCGGAAGCTCCTTTTCCTTTAGACGATTTTGAAGTGTGACCAAGTCTACCGGTTTTCCTTCATTACAGAGCTCCACCATCGCATCGAAAATGATCCCATACTGTTTCTGATAAAAATCATCACTTGTAAGGATCTCCGAAGCTACAAGGATGGCATCTCTGTCCAGGATCATCGAACCGATCACCGACTGCTCTGCCTCTATGCTGTGCGGGAGAATCCTTTTGATCAGCGCTTCTTCCATTTTTATTGGTCCCTCCTGGAAGATTTACGCTTCTTTTACCCATACCTTCA
>CAZSTD010000055.1:0-14390 GCA_964609645.1 uncultured Blautia sp. | reverse complement strand
CTATACTGCAGAGTATCGCCTAAGTATTGACAAATAGGTTAAACGATTGCAAAATAGATAAAAAATGTTTTCGCTATATCAAACAAAAGTCACACAAATCGTAACCTCATTGTATAAAATATATATTTAAAGCAAAGGAGATATATATGAAAACAAAGGCGTTTAAAGCGGCATTGCCTTATACAATTCCAATCTGCGTTGGATTTTTATTTCTGGGAATGTCCTACGGTTTCCTTATGAGAAGCAAGGGATTTTCCTTCCTCTATCCGATGTTCATGAGTATGTTTATTTTTGCAGGTTCTATGGAATTTGTCACAGTCGAACTCTTGTTATCTGCATTTCATCCAATGCATGCGCTGGTTCTGGCTCTCATGGTAAATGCCAGACATTTATTTTATGGAATTTCGATGCTTAACAAATATCAAAATGTTGGTATCAAAAAATTGTATTTGATATATGGAATGTGTGATGAATCTTTTAGTATTAATTGCATGGTCTCGCCAGAAGGTGTAGATCAGGGATGGTTTATGTTTTTTGTTACATTGCTCAATCATATTTACTGGGTAGTGGGGGCAACTTCAGGTGCTTTGCTGGGATATGTGATTCATTTTGATACGACTGGAATTGAATTTGTCATGACAGCGCTTTTTGTTGTTATGTTTTTAAATCAATGGGAAGAAAAAGAACATCATAGTTTTGCGTTGACGGGTGTGTTTTGTTCCCTGATCTGTCTATTTATTTTTGGGAGTGAAAATTTTATCCTTCCGGCAATGGTACTGATCATTGTATATTTTAGTATGACACATAAACGAAATCGGGAGGCGACAGAGAAATGACAACCGCACAAAGTATTATTACAATTTTTGTTGTCGTGATTGGAACGATGACAACGAGATTTCTTCCGTTTCTTATTTTCCCGGAAAGTAAAACGCCGCCTAAGATCGTTACATATCTTGGAACAGTTTTGCCTTATGCGGTCATGGGATTGCTAGTAGTATATTGCTTGAAAGATGCGGTGTTTTCGCAATACCATGCTTTGCCGGAAATGATAGCTATCGTAGTTGTTGGTGTTATTCATAAGTGGAAGAAAAATACATTGCTTAGTATTGCTATAGGAACGGTTTTATATATGGTACTCGTTCAAAAAATTTTTTTGTAATCATAATTATTTGGCACCTGTTAGCTGGGATTAAAAAATTCAAGATAAATATAGAGGTAGGAAAGCCGAGGATCTGTGAAGATTCCCGGCTTTTTTCAAGTACATTGTTGTTTAAAGTTTTTTCGTTAGAGTACGCTGAAGAACGGAAATACATGAGAATGATCACGGGGATGGAGTTTAAATTTATATATCTACAGATAAAATAAAAATTTACAGATGTTTCGCGCAGTGTTATACTGCTTTTGAAAAAAGAAAAGAAAAAAGTGAGGTATCTGTAATGAAAAAAACCAACGTATTGTCGGAAGCTGCCTTTCAGCTCGACGGCAAAATGCCGTTGAAACAGGCGATCCCACTGGGTCTGCAGCATGTCTTGGCCATGTTTGTAGGAAACCTGACGCCTCTGTTGATCATCACCGGTGCATGTGGCATTTCCGGCGGTGAATTTGCAGATCTGCAGCTTCACCTGCTGCAGAATGCGATGCTCGTAGCTGGTATTGTCACTCTGGTCCAGCTGTTTTCCATCGGACCGATCGGCGGAAATGTCCCGATCATCATGGGTACATCCTCGGGATTCATCGGCGTGTTCAACAGTGTTGCAGCGACGATGGGCGGCGGTGTGATCGCCTATGGCGCGATCATGGGTGCGTCTATCATTGGCGGTCTGTTTGAGGGTGTGTTAGGATTCTTTTTGAAGCCTTTGCGCAGATTTTTCCCTGCTGTTGTCACAGGAACTGTTGTTATGTCCATCGGTCTGAGCCTGATCTCTGTCGGTATCAATTCCTTCGGAGGAGGAAATACAGCGAAAGACTTCGGATCTATGGAAAACCTGCTGCTTGCCATTTTTGTGCTGGTCATGATCTTGTTCTTTAAACATGGAACAACAGGCTTCACCAGTTCTTCCTCCATTTTGCTTGGTATCATCTGCGGTTATGTGGCAGCACTGATCATGGGCTTCGTCCTGCCTACGACAGGTGTTGATGCAGAAGGCGTAGAGTATACGAAAGCATGGGTGCTGAACTGGCAGAAAGTAGCAGATGCAGCATGGTTTGAGATCCCGAAGATCATGCCTGTAAAACCAGTCTTTGACCTGCGCGCGATCCTTCCGGTTATGATCATGTTCATTGTCACAGCAGTGGAAACAGTTGGTGATATTTCCGGTGTTATGGAAGGCGGTCTTGGACGTGAGGCGACAGATAAAGAGCTGTCCGGCGGTGTAGTCTGTGACGGTATTGGATCTTCTTTTGCAGCTCTGTTTGGTGTATTGCCGAACACCTCTTTCTCTCAGAATGTAGGTCTGGTTGCGATGACAAAGATCGTGAATCGTTATGCGCTGGCTACAGGTGCTGTGTTCTTGATCTTGTGCGGTCTGTGTCCAAAACTTGGTGCGCTGGTATCTATCATGCCGCAGTCTGTACTGGGCGGTGCCGCAGTTATGATGTTCTCATCCATCGTGATCAGTGGTATCCAGCTGATCACAAAAGAACCATTGAGTGGACGTAACCTTTCTATCGTATCTGTTGCATTGGGCGTTGGATACGGTATGGGTGCAAATGCCAGCATTCTGGCACAGGCTCCGCAGGCGATCCAGCTGATCTTTGGCGGTTCCGGTATCGTTCCGGCAGCCATGGTAGCGATCTTGCTGAATATTGTGCTTCCAAAAGAAAAAGCAGAATAAAAAAGAATAAGTGTAAAGAAAAAATAAGATTACATATCTTGTGATCTGAGCAAAGCGGACAAATCTTCGGGGGTGTCAACGTCTTTTAGCTCATACCAGTCCCGGACAGGTACTAAGCGTACTTGTTCGGGATATTTTTTTGCAAGATAACCGCCGCCTTTTCCCTGTGGAAGGCTTTTTAACTCGGAAAAGGCCCACTCTGGAAAGAGTACAGGAGTGCCAGGAGTGCCTTCAAAGGCAACGCGCCAGATAAGATGAGGGTCATTCTGCGCTGCGGCAGCGAGTGCGGCGATCGTTTCACGGCGAAGGAGAGGCTGATCTCCGGGACAGAACATACATCCCTGTATATGGTCTGAAAATGTGCTGCTAGAAGCTTGATCTAGGGCTTCCAAGCCCAGACGGACCGTGTCACTGCGATAGGGAAGGTCATGTAAAAGGGCAGGGACACCTTTATCCTGGCAAAAATCTGCCACATTTTTGTGCCGTGTGACAACAACTCTCTGGGCAAAGAGTCCTTCTGTGGCAGCGAGCGCACGTGAGATCATAGGCTCTCCGTGAAAATCTGCCATCAGTTTGTTTCCTCCGAAGCGTTTGCCAAGGCCCGAAGCCATGATCACACACCCTAAAGAAACATTGGGATCTGCAGAGTGAGGGCGTAAGAGTTTAGGATCTGTGGAAATATTCGATATATAGTTTTTGGTTTGCTTCGATGCAGGCATCTCTGTAGGTTTCATATCGTTTCAGCCATTCCTTTCCTTCGGGGGTGAGTACGCTTCCGCCTCCGTCCTTTCCGCCTGTGCAGCGCAGGGTCAGTGGAAAGCCAAGAACCGTTTCTGCGCGGTTGAGCAATTTCAGTGCTTTGCTGTATGCCATCCCCATGGAAATGGCAGCGGCGCGCACAGAACCGTGTTTTTCTATTTCGTGGAGCAGGCGTGCAGGGCCTTCACCGAAAAATTTTTCACCATATTCGTCTGTAAATGTGATCTTTGTTATCGCTTTCATATTTTTTCGCCATTCTTTTTCGTGTGATGTTGGTTGAATGAGACTAGATGTGGAACGTTGTACTTTCTAAAGTATAACGTAACGATAACAAATCTTCTTCACAAAATCAACCCATGCCGTTATAATAAAAATGACAAAGTATGTAAATGTTGCTGTCCATATAATGAGACATTTGACGGTTGTATGAAGTTGTTTTGACAGGGAGAGGTCAAGATAACAGGACATATTTATCAGGAATAAAAAGGGCGGTATGTAAGCAAATCAAAAAAGGAGATCTGCGATGGTAACAATAAAAGAGTATGTTCGGGCGCAAAGCCTGGAGGAAGCATGGCAGTTAAACCAGAAAAAAAAGAATCGTATTTTTGGTGGTATGCTGTGGATCAGACTGAGCAGAGGCAGCGTAAACACTGCGATCGATCTGTGTGATCTGGGGTTGGACAAGATTGAAGAGACAGAGGACGAATTTTCGATCGGAGCATCTGTGTCTTTGCGTGAGCTGGAGCTTCATGAGGGAATGGAACGTTATACAAACGGAGCAGTGAGAAATGCTTTGAAAGATATCGTAGGCGTTCAGTTCCGAAACATGGCGACAGTGGGCGGAAGCATCTGGGGCAGATTTGGATTTTCGGATGTTCTGACTGTATTTTTGGCTATGGATACTTATGTAGAGCTGTACAAGGGTGGGATCGTGCCTCTGGAACAGTTTAATGCAATGAAAAAAGACAACGATATCTTAGTTCGTCTTATCGTGAAAAAAACGCCGTGCACGGTCGTTTACACTTCTATGCGAAATCAGCGTACAGACTTCCCAGTGCTTGCCTGTTCTCTTTCCCAGGTGAACGGTGAATATCGTGCATCCATCGGTGCGCGTCCGGCAAAAGCGATGCTGATCCGGGATGAACAAGATCTGCTCAAAGATGGCATCACAAAAGAGAGTGCCAAGGCATTTGCGGCTTTTGCAGCAGAGAAAGCACCTACGCAGGGAAATGTCAGAGGAAGTGCGGCGTATCGCACACATCTGATCAAAGTCCTTGTGGAGAGATGTTTGCTGGAACTGGGAGGTATTTGACTATGGAAATAAAATTAAAATTGAATGGCAGAGCGGTGACTGCATATGTGGAGGCAGACACGGTGCTTTTGGATTTTTTAAGAGAAAAAGGATGCAGCAGTGTGAAGCGCGGCTGTGACACTTCCAACTGTGGTCTGTGTACAGTCCTGATGGATGGAAAGCCGATCCTGTCATGTTCCACATTAGCAGTGAGAGCGGCGGGACACAGCATTCAGACCTTGGAAGGACTGCAGGAGGAGGCTTCGGACTTTGTTGGATTTATTGCGGATCAGGGCGCAGACCAGTGTGGCTTTTGCAATCCAGGATTTGTTATGAATACGATCGCCTTGTTGCGTGAAAATCCAGATCCTACGGACGATGAGATCCGTGCATTTTTGGCAGGAAATCTGTGTCGCTGTTCCGGTTATGATGGACAGCTTCGCGGTATCCGAAATTATCTGAACAGCCGTAAAGGTGAAGTATAGTAAGAGGAGAGATCTATGGAACACAGAGAATATAAATCGATCAATAAGTCCGTCCGCAAAAAGGACTCCATGCAGCTTCTCACAGGAAAGCCGGTCTACGTGGATGATGTGACACCTAAGGATGCGCTGGTAGTTAAGATCCTGCGCTCTCCGCACGCCAACGCGATCGTTCAGGAGATCAATACAAAGGCCGCGAAACTCGTACCAGGAGTGGTGGATATTTACACTTGGGAAGACGTGCCTCAGACACGTTTTGCGATCGCAGGCCAGACTTATCCGGAGCCATCTCCGTATGACCGTCTGATCATCGACCGCCATGTAAGGTTCGCCGGAGATGTGGTTGCGATCATTGCAGCAGAGACAGAGAAAGCAGCTCTGAAAGCGATGAAGATCATCAAAGTAAAATATGAGATCTTAGAGCCTGTGCTGGATTTTCGTACAGCGAAAGACAATCCGGTGCTGGTACATCCGGAGGAAGACTGGTTCCCGCCATGTGAAGTGGGTGGAAGCAATAAACGAAATCTGGTTGCCAGCGATGTGAATTTTGATGGCGATGTGGATGGGGTTATGGCGGATTGTGATATCGTGATCGATCATGTATATCATACAAAAGCATTTAATCAGGCGATGATGGAGCCGTTTATCTGTTATACGGAACTGGACCGCTATGGTCGTCTTCATGTGGTGTCTTCGACACAGATCGTTTTCCATACCAGACGTATTCTTTCTCGTGCATTGGGGATCCCAAAGAGCCGTATCCGTGTGGAAAAACCGCGTATCGGAGGCGGGTTTGGTGCCAAACAGACGGCAGTCTGTGATGTTTATCCGGCATTTGTCACGATGAAGACAGGTCGCCCAGCTAAGATCAATTATACGCGTCTGGAATCTCAGATCGCAGGTTCTCCGCGTCATGAGATGGAGATCCGAGTGCGTCTGGGTGCAAGTAAAGAGGGTAAGATCCGAGTTCTGGATCTGTATACACTGTCGAATTCTGGTGCTTATGGCGAGCATGGGCCAACAACAGTTGGATTGTCCGGACATAAGTCAATCCCATTGTACACAGGTTCTCTGGAAGCATACCGTTTCAGCTATGACGTTGTCTATACCAATCTTCAGGCTGCAGGTGCGTACAGGGGCTACGGTGCAACGCAGGGAATCTTTGCGCTGGAATCTGCGGTAAATGAACTGGCAGAGAAACTTGGCGTTGATCCGACGGTGCTCAGAGACCGAAATATGGTCAAAGAGGGCATGGTAATGCCTGCTTACTACGGTGAGATAGCGAATGCCTGTGCATTGGACCGCTGTATGGAGCATTGCCGTCAGATGTTTGGATGGGAAGAAAAATATCCAGTCCGTGATATGGGAAATGGAAAAGTCCGCACAGCCGGTGTTGCCATGGCTATGCAGGGAAGTTGTATTTCCAATGTGGACGTTGGCTCTGCGACGGTGAAGCTCAGTGATGATGGAACTTACAATCTTTTGATCGGCGCTGCAGATATGGGAACTGGCTGTGACACGATCCTGGCACAGATGGTGGCAGAGTGTATGGACTGCAGTGTGGAGGATGTGGCAGTGTTCGGTGCGGACACAGATGCTTCTCCGTATGATTCTGGTTCGTATGCTTCTTCTACAACGTATATCACCGGAAAAGCAGTAGAGAAAGCATGTACAGATCTGAAAAAGACGATCTGTTCTATTGCTGCGGAAATGATGGGATGTAAGATCGAAGAGGTTGTATTTGACAAGGGATGTGTGCGCCGTGTCAACAGTGAACAGAGTGTTTCTCTGACAGATATTTCTTACAAGGCTCAGGTGAGCAATGCGTATGCGGCAGAGTCTACCGCGACACACACTTCACCGGTATCTCCGCCACCGTATATGGTAGGTATGGTTGAGATTGAGCTGGATAAGCTGACGGGACAGGTGACGATCCTGGATTATATGGCAGTCGTGGACTGCGGAATCCCGATCAATCCTGCTTTAGCGCGCATCCAGACAGAAGGCGGTATTGTTCAGGGTATCGGACATACATTGATGGAGAATGTCACCTATGACAGGAATGGAAGACCGGTGGAATCTTCTTTTATGCAGTATAAAGTTCCGACTCGACTGGATATGGGAAAACTGAAGGTGGAGTTTGAGCACAGTTATGAGCCGACGGGACCTTTTGGGGCGAAATCGATCGGTGAGATCGTGATCAATACGCCTGCACCTGCGCTCGCGCATGCGATTTATCGTGCGACCGGTGTATGGCATAGAGAGCTTCCGATCACACCGGAAAAGATCGCGATGTCTGTGGCTGATAAGGATAGATGAGGTGAAATGGGATGGAAGCAAGAAGATTATTGGATGCGATAACGGTCGCTGAGAGGTTGAAGGATACGACACGCCACTGTTATACGAGAAATGGCAGACACGAAAGTGTGGCGGAGCATAGCTGGATGATGACGCTGATGGCATTTTTTATGCGTGATGAGTTTCCGGAAGCGGATATGGACAAGGTGACACAGATGTGCATCATCCATGATCTGGGTGAGGCGTTTACCGGTGATATTCCGACATTTGATAAGACGGCGGCGGATGAGACAACTGAGGAAACGCTGCTGTATCAATGGGTGGATTCTCTTCCGGAAGAATATGCTGTCAAAATGCGTGCGCTGTATGAAGAAATGGCGAAAAGAGAGACATTGGAGGCCAAGATCTATAAGGCGATCGATGGACTTGAAGCTGTGATCCAGCATAATATTTCGGATATTTCTACGTGGATCCCGAAAGAGTATGAGTTAAATAAAACTTATGCGGAGGATAAGGTTGCTTTTTCGGAGTATCTGAAAGGGCTGCGGGAAGAACTCCGTAAAGATATGATCAAAAAGATCGATGAGAGTTTTGCTGATATGGGATGATGCGCAGAGGGACGCAGCAGTTACAAGACCTGTGTTTTTGGCTTACTTTTAAAATGGAAAATGGAATAAAAGCAAAAGTGTCGAATGTTTTTTCGGCACTTTTCTTTTTGAGAAAATTTATAATTTTCACGCAGAAGCTGAAAATATGTGCTAATATATTAAAAAAAGATATCAGCAGAGAGAGATTTCTCTTTTCTGATATCCTTTGTGCAGGAATGATGAAGACATTCTTGACATCTATTTTGAAGACGGGAGATAAAAGTTGTGAAGGAAGAAAAAATGTTAATGACCGAAGGATGTATCTGGAAGATCCTGGTGCGCTTTGCCTTTCCGCTGTTTTTGGGGAATTTATTCCAACAGCTCTACAACGCGGTGGATTCTCTGGTGGTTGGAAACTTCTGTGGAAATGAAGCACTGGCAGCAGTCAGCTCCTCGGGAAGCCTGCAGCATCTGCTGATCGGATTTTTCCAGGGTGTGTTCGTAGGGGCAAGCGTGATCATTTCCCGCTGCTTTGGGGCAAATGATAAAAAAGGGGTTGAGGATGCGATCCATACGACCATCGTGTTTGCTCTGGGTGCAGGAGTGATCCTGACGATCGCGGGGGTATCGTTCACGCCAACAATCCTGCGCTGGATGGGAACTCCAGAGAATGTAATGCCCAATTCTGTAACCTATTTTAGGATCTATTGTATGGGGATCGTGGGAATGGTGCTCTATAATACGACCAATGGGATCTTCAACGCGCTGGGGGACAGCCGTCATCCATTGATGTATCTGATCATTTCTTCTGTGACAAATGCGATCCTGGATCTTTTGTTTGTCGGAGTGTTTGGTATGGGAGTCGCAGGAGCGGCGCTTGCAACTACCATAGGACAGTTTTTGAGTGCGATCTTAGGATTGCTTCATCTGATGAGCGGTAAGTTTATCGTGCAGGTGAAACTCTCGAAACTCCGAGTGGAGAAACATATCCTCAAGGAAGTCTTTTATCTGGGTCTTCCCAGCGGTGTGCAAAACAGTGTCAATGCCATCGCAAATCTTGTAGTGCAATCCAACATCAACAAATTTGGCGATCTTGCCATGGGCGGATGCGGAAGCTATGCAAAGGTCGAGGCTTTTGTATTTTTGCCGATCATGAGTATGTCCCTTGCTCTGACTACATTTGTGGGACAAAATATGGGAGCCGGTCATCCGGAACGTATCAAAAAAGGCTTTAAGCAGGGAATGGCGATCACACTGACGATGGCGGAGATCTTTGGCGTATTTGTATTTTTGACAGCGCCATATCTGATCGGACTTTTCAGCAAGGATCCTGCGGTCATCGCTTTTGGTGCACGACAGGCTCGGATAGAGTCCCTGTTTTACTTCCTGCTGGCGACCACACATATCTGTGCCGGAACGCTGAGAGGATCTGGGCAGACGGTGGTCCCTATGGCAGTTACACTGGGCGCATGGTGTATTTTGCGCATTGGCTATATCGAAAGTCTGGTAAGAGTTTTCCATAATATTAATGTCGTATTTACAGCGTATCCGGTGACATGGTCTGTAAGTTCTATCGTTTTGATCTGCTTTTTGAAGCGTAATAACTGGCAGGCGGCAAAAACACTTCAAGGTCAAGGAGGTAATGCGAAAAAATGATGACCCCAAATAGAAATGAGATCAAAGAATATCTGGAAAGTGTGATCCAGGAGTATCCTATCTGCGAATATGCATTTGGTGATCCAAAGGAGATCCCTTTTTCGGATAAAATATTTACGATATGCGAAACAGACTGCAAGCGCTATCAGCATAGTTGGGCCTGTCCGCCGTACGCCGGTGATCTCGAGACGAATATCAATAGAATAGGAACTTATGGGCAGTTTCTGGTGTTTTCCACAGTGTGGGAGGTGTCGGATGCGTGGAATTTTGATGCTTGCCTGGAGGTGAGAAAGCAGCATGAGGAATTGACCAGGGAGCTGCGCCAGAAAGTGCTGTCACACTTTGGGAAAGAGGAAGAATCGCTCGAAGAAAACTCTGCTCCGGATATTTACTTTTTATCTGCGGGCTGTGCGATCTGTGAAGAATGTGCCTGTCCGGAGGAGGAGTGCAGGCATCCGAAGCAACGGCTCATGACCATGGAAAGTCATGGGATCTTGATCATGAGCCTGACCGAGAGATTAGGGCTTACCTTTTCCTATGATGGAACGACGGTGGTGTATTTTTCCATGATCCTTTTTTGAGGAACAAAAAGAAATAAAAAGGTGATATGATAGGTAGGAAAAATGTTTGAGAGGAGTAAAAGATCATGAAAATAGGATTTATTGGCTGTGGAAATATGGGTTCTGCTATGATCGGCGGAATGTTAAAGAAAGGATTGTATCAGCCGGAGGAGATCATCGTTTCAAATCTGACAGAAGAAGGAAGCAGACGCAGTAAAGAAAAGCTGGGCGTTGTGACAACGCTGGACAACTGTGAGGTCGTAAAAAGCACAAAATTGATCTTTCTGGCAGTGAAACCGCAGTTTTATGAGGAAGTGCTGCGTGAGGTACAGACAGAACTGACACCGGAACATACCGTTGTGGGGATCGCACCGGGCAAAACGCTGGCATGGCTGGAAGAAAAATGTGGACAGCCATTGAAAGTAGTAAGGATGATGCCGAACACACCGGCGCAGGTCGGAGAAGGCATGACGGGTGTTTGTGCCAATGATAAGGTTTCCAAAGAAGAACTGGATAAGATCTGTGAGATCACGAACAGCTTCGGACGCACAGAAGTTGTGCCGGAACGTTTGATGGATGCAGTCGGTGCAGTCAGCGGATGCTCTCCGGCGTATGTATTTATGTTTATCGAGGCGATGGCAGATGCGGCCGTTGCGCAGGGAATGCCTCGAAAACAGGCGTATCAGTTTGCAGCGCAGTCTGTACTTGGCAGTGCCAAAATGGTATTGGAGACAGGAATGCATCCAGGAGAACTCAAAGATATGGTGTGTTCCCCGGCAGGAACGACGATCGAAGGCGTTCGGATCTTAGAACAGAATGGCTTTAGAAGTGCCGTGTTTGAAGCTCTCAATGGAGCTGCCGAAAAAGGAAAGAAGATGTAAAAGAAGCGAGGCTGTCTGCCCGTGGGATGATGCTGCCCTCATATAGGACAATAAAAGATGAAAGTCCTATATGGGGGTGTTTTTATGTTCGGAAAAAATCATTTCCCTTTGCTCATATTGCTGTTGTGATATTTTCCAGAGTTGGTGACGTCCTCGCCGAACCATGCAGGCGGGATATAATCGGTAGCTGTCTTTTCATCCGGGAATTCAACCTCTGCGAGGTAAAGTCCTTCATAAGGCGCATCAAAAACATCCAGCTCGATCGTGAGACCGTTTTTTTCTGGGATCAGATAGCGGGTTTTGGAAATCAGGATGCCGTCGGCCTTCGGACGCATATGCTCATAGGATTCTTTGGTCAGAGGAAGATTATATTCTTCACGTGTCATCAGTCCTTTGGACTTATAGGTCAGATAATAATTATCGTCCTCTTTTCGGATCCTTACGACCGGGGCGGTGGACAGATATCCCTGCTCCAATCTGTGATGCGGATAAGATTCCAGATCCTGGGGCAGATTTTCTTTTGATACTAAAAATTTACGTTCAATTTCCATTGTAAAGTCCTTTCTTTTTTGATCCTGGCATAAAAGTTGAAGTATTTTGCTATATCATATCATTTCTTTGAAAAATTGCAAGGCGAAACATCTAGTGAAAAATATTTCCACGAAAACGTTCTTTGGTTGTCAATAAACCAGACAAATGATATAATTTCAAAAGAAAAACGCGGATGCTATATATTCAGTTTGAGCGGGCTTTAGAAAGAGGAGGAATTGATATGAGCAAAAAAGTATATATTTTTCTGGCAGATGGTTTTGAAGACATCGAAGGTCTGACCGTGGTAGATTTGATGAGACGTGCGCAGATCGATATCAAAACAGTATCGATCAAAGGATCAAAAGAGATAAAAACATCTCACGGGATCACAATGTTTACGGATGTGACATTCCAAGAGACAGACTTTTCAGACGCAGACATGCTCGTACTTCCGGGAGGAATGCCAGGAACCAAATATCTGGCAGCATATGAGCCACTGACAGAACTTTTGACACGATTTTATAATAAGGGTGGCAAGATCGCAGCGATCTGTGCAGCTCCGAGTGTATTTTCGGGACTTGGCTTCCTCAAAGGCAGAAAAGCCACTGCTTATCCATGCTTTACGGAAGTGATCGAAAAGGATGGTGCACTGACAAGTGAGGAGAGCGTGGTAGTAGATGGAAATGTCACCACCAGCCGCGGACTTGGAACGGCTGTGGACTTTGCGCTTTCACTGATCGCGCAGCTTGAAGGGGAAGAAAAAGCCGAAGAGATCGCAGAGTCTATCGTGTATTTTAAGTGATATTCAGTAAAAGATGCGTAAAACCGCGAGGTTTCTGTGAAAAAACACTAGCACTTTTTTAGATTTTATGCTATACTGCTACAATGACTGTAAATATATAAGTTGGAGACATGGTATATAAAAGTCTCAGCCTCTATATATGTGGAAATAGTGTCAAAAATGAAAAAATCATATACGTGGTTTTTTATAAACTGGATGTATCCGGTAAAGAGCCGCGATATAACCTGAAAATTAAGGAGGAACATGTAACATGAGTTTACAGGTGGAAAAAATGGAAAAAAACATGGCGAAACTTACCATCGAAGTTTCTGCTGAAGATTTAGAAAAAGCTATGCAGAGTGCATACCAGAAAGCAAAAGGAAGAATTTCCATTCCTGGATTCCGTAAAGGAAAAGCTCCGAGAAAAATGATCGAGCAGATGTACGGAAAAGGAATCTTCCTTGAAGATGCTGTAAACGCTCTGATCCCAGAACACTACAGCAACGCTTTAGCTGAGTGTGACCTTGAGATCGTTTCTCAGCCGACTATCGACATCACACAGGCAGAGCCTGGCAAAGCACTGATCTTCACTGCAGAAGTTGCTGTAAAACCAGAAGTAACTTTAGGTGAATACAAAGGTGTAGAAGTACCGAAAGCTGAGATCGAAGTAACAGACGAAGATGTAGAAGCTGAACTTAAGAAAGAGCAGGAGAAAAACTCCAGAACGATCAACGTAGAAGATCGTGCAGCTCAGTTAAAAGACGTTGTAACAATTGACTTCGAAGGTTCCGTAGACGGAGTTCCTTTTGATGGCGGACAGGCTACAGAGTATCCTCTGACACTTGGCTCCAACACATTCATCCCAGGATTCGAAGATCAGCTTGTTGGCGCTAAAGTTGGCGACGATGTTGACGTAAAAGTTACTTTCCCAGAAGAATATCAGGCAAAAGAACTTGCTGGCAAAGAAGCGATCTTCAAATGCGCAGTTAAGAAGATCGAAGCAAAAGAACTTCCAGAACTGGATGACGATTTTGCAAAAGACGTTTCTGAGTTCGATACACTTGCAGAGTACAAAGAAAACGTTAAGAAAAACCTTACAGAGAAAAAAGAAAATGATGCAAAACGTGCAAAAGAAGACGCTGCAGTTGATAAAGCGATCGAAAATGCACAGATGGATATCCCGGAAGCTATGCTTCAGACACAGTGCAGTCAGATGCTTGATGACTTCAGCAGAAGAATGCAGTCTCAGGGATTATCTATGGATCAGTACTTCCAGTTCACTGGCATGACAGCTGAAAAAATGATGGAAGATATGAAACCACAGGCATTAAAGAGAATCCAGACAAGACTGGTTCTTGAAAAAGTTGCAGAAGTTGAAAACATTCAGCCAACAGAAGAAGAACTCAACGAAGAAATCTCCAAGATGGCTGAAGCATACAAAATGGAAGCTGACAAATTAAAAGAATTACTTGGTGAGCGTGAGATCGAGCAGATGAAGAAAGATATGGCTGTACAGAAAGCTGTTTCTGTCATCGCTGACGCTGCAAAAGAAGTTTAATTCGATTCGAACAGAATAAAGAATTACAGTCAGCCGCGAAAATGGAGGCGTTTATATGAGTTTAGTACCTTATGTCGTTGAACAGACAAGCAGGGGGGAGAGAAGCTACGATATTTATTCAAGGCTTCTGAAAGACAGAATCATTTTTCTTGGCGAAGAAGTAAATGATGTG
>CAZSTD010000054.1:2529-14420 GCA_964609645.1 uncultured Blautia sp. | reverse complement strand
TTTTTGCGTTCTAAACCAACAAAAGAAAACAGACCTTTTTTGCGTCCTAAACCAAACTTAAAAATGCATTCTTCTTTGGAGCTCTGCCCTCACACCTTTCAGATAAGAAATCGTAAGCAACATAATATCAAGTACCGCTCCGCAGGCAAGCACGATCGCAGACCAAGTCAGCATAAGAGGAACTTGATAATGACGTTCGATCAGAAATTCAATAGCAACGCTGAGGATAGAAATACTCGCAAAAAACAGCCCGGTTCGCAGTAATAAAGAAGATTTTCTCTCAAATACAAAATAGTGAATGACCATAGTCTCCAATGTAGCAAGTATAGTGATTGGCAGACCGATATCAAAATACCATCCATTTCCAGGATGCAAAAATGAGATCAGCGCCAGGTAAAGTGCAATGCCGATTCCACATAGCAACAGCCAAATAGTGCCAAGAAGCTGCTCTGGAAAGAAAAGAGGGATCAAAAAGATCCAGAGCAAAGCACAAAATCCCATCACATAAAGAGACCAACTTCCAGTTTCAAAAATAAAATGGTTCAAAATAAAACATACCACGGAAATCGTGGCAAACACGATCGACATCAGAACCGTAAATTCTTTATGTTCTTCAGGCTCTTCGACTCCTTTTTTGACAGGAAACGGAGGAGGCGAGATCCGATCGATCGGTTGATTGGGATTGTACACCGGAGTATTGCACAGAGGACATTTTCCACAGGTTTTATCCAGCTCAACTCCACAGTTTACACAGTAAGACATAATATTTCTCCTTTTCATAAATAACGTAGTACCTAAAGCGCTTAGTCAAGTGGCGGGGAATTGCCTGTCGCTTACTTTCGATTCGTCTCAATCTTTACCGGAATTCCGTCCGCTACAAGCTTTTGGAAAAAGAAACGCTCTACATCCGTTTCTTTGATACAGCTGGCAAAGTTAACCGTCAGAGTATTCTGGTAGCTGATGATCGCACAGTTGGATCTTGCGGAAAATGGCTGTCCCATAAGAACATCAAAACGCTCTACGTGTTCCTGCATTTCCTCCGAAAGACGGATGATCCCAAGATTGGTGAGTCCGGCACTGGACTGACAGTCCTGCACGCGGGTATAAAAACGCTTCACCACAAAATCCTTTACAAATAGAGGAACCATTCGGATGAACAGATTCTGTTGTGTCAAGGCATTGGTGGTGATGTCTGCATTCAAAAACTTATCGTTGATATAATAGCGCATATAGTGGTGGACTTGCAGCAAGATATCCTCGAAAGAGTAATCACCCATACGCGGATCAATGGCAGGGTAGACCATCGTGATAAAATTGCGCAGAGTCTCTGATGGGAAAAAGCTGCGCAGATTGACCGGGAGTGCCAGCTTCAAAGGCTTTTCCCGAAAAACTTTGTCCGCTTTTTGCTTTTGCATCAGCGAGTACAAAAGTACTGCATTCAAGTATTCCGTTACAGAAACCTTGTATTTCCTTGTGATCTGTAAAAGCTGATCCACCGGGATCACACCGCAGATGATATTCAGAGTATTTCTGGACTCTAGCGTGCCTCGGACTCGATAAGCATTTCCCTGGCTGCGCGGAGGGCAGATCTTGGAGGAAGCATATTTCATGTAAGCATCTTCCAATTCACCTGCGGAAGGCGTCTCATGAATGTCCAGAACACCCATAGTATCAGGAATATCGTGCCCCTGCAGACGCAGATAGACGGCTGTGATAGTACGCAAAAGATACAGAGCACCGTTGCCGTCGGAGATGGAATGAAAAACTTCCAGGGAGATACGCTTCTGATAATAATAAATGCGGATCAGATAGCGATTGTCCGTATGAAAGTTCATGTGCATACAAGGATTTTGAATATCCGATTGCACAAAAGGGCCGGGTCTGTCATTAGGCTCGAGATAACGCCAAAAAAGACCTCGCCGAAGCGCTGTCTTAAACGTTGGAAAACGTGGGAGCGTTAGGTCAACGGCCTGCTGCAAAAGATCCGGCTGAATAATTTCTTTTAAAGTGATCGAGATTCGGTAAACGCTGGAAAAATCTCTGCGCTGCAGTGTAGGATACACGTTGGCGGAGAGATCGAGCTTGTACCAGGAATCCCTTCTTTTTGTATTTTTTTTCTTTTTCATAAATCATCCTTTTTTGTAGGTGGAAACCCCCTTCTTTTAGGTAGTGAGAGCAGTTTTGTGAATGGTTAGCCAGCTCCCCTTGGCTTTATTTATATAGAAGCAAAAAACCACTGCCGTTCAGTGATCGAGGGCTTCAGACAAGACCATTATACGGGGAAACATATAGGCTTGACAAGTCTTTTGGCTGATAAAGACCACACATTGCGCTGTATAATCTTAGGCATATGATGCACAGAAATTGGTAAAATACACATGATAAAAATGATCATCTATAAAAAAGCATCGTTAATTTTTATAAAAAAAATAGGATATTCAAGAAAAATCGAAGTATTTTGTATAGTTTTTTTAAGGATCGATTGCTATAATATAATCACAATGAAACAAACGGGTACACAAAGCAAGAGAGGAGCGGTATCGCTTCGGACGAAAAATTCTTGTGTGTGTACTGGACACGTGCAAAAGCAAATGTAAATTCAGGAGGGTTTTTACAATGAAAAGAAAATTAGCTAGTTTAGTACTTGCAACAGCAATGTTAACATCATCCATGGCAGCAATGCCTGTATTCGCAGAAGAAGCTGCAGCAGAAGAAACTACAGCTAATGCAGACTTAGCAGACAAAAAAGTTGGCGTTTGTATTTATCAGTTCTCCGATAACTTTATGACACTGTTCCGTGGCGAACTGGAAAGCTATCTTGAAGAACTCGGATTCTCCAAAGACAACATTACGATCCAGGACGGCGCAAATGACCAGGCAACACAGTCCAACCAGATCGATGCATTCATCGCTGACGGCGTAGACTTACTGATCATCAACCCTGTAAACTCATCTTCAGCAGAAAGCATTACAGATAAAGTAGTTGCTGCAAATATTCCGCTTGTATACATCAACCGTGAGCCAAGCGAAGACGAAGAAAAGAGATGGGAAGAAAACGGCTGGGATGTTACATACGTAGGATGCGATGCTCGTCAGTCCGGTACTATGCAGGGAGAGATCATTGCAGATCTTGGTCTTGACGCACTTGATAAAAACGGAAACGGAAAAGTTGATTACATCATGATCGAAGGTGACCCGGAGAACGTCGATGCAAAATATCGTACAGAATTCTCTGTAAAAGCACTTGAAGATGCTGGTCTTGAAGTGAACGAACTTGATGATCAGGTTGGTAACTGGGATCAGGCTACAGCTCAGCAGCTCGTTGCAAACGATTTAAGCCAGTTTGGTGATGACGTAGAAGTTGTATTCTGTAACAACGATGCTATGGCACTTGGAGCACTCCAGTCTATCGAAGCTGCTGGACGTACAGTAGGCGAAGATATCTTCCTTGTAGGTGTAGATGCCCTGTCTGAAGCACTTGACAACGTAGAAGCTGGAAAAATGACAGGTACTGTATTTAACGATCACATTTCCCAGTCTCACTCTGCAGCAGATGCAGCAGTTAGATTCTTAACAGGCGAAGGAAATGACTACTACATCGGATGCGACTATGTAAAAGTAGTAGCAGATAACGTAGCAGATATCAAAGAAATGACAAAATAATCATTTTGACAAAGTTTAGCAAAGATATTTCCGCAGCTGTTCTGTAGGGCAGTGAAAGCAGCGGAGACATAGAGTAAAAATAACTGGAAAGGTGCGGGTGACGCAAAAAGGCACCCGCATTTTTCTTTGAGAAAAGGGAAAGGGAGGAGAAAAATGTCAGAGTACAAACTGCAGCTTAAGGGCGTCTGCAAATCCTTCCCCGGCGTTAAGGCGCTTGACAATGTACAACTGTCACTTCGTCCGGGAACAGTACATGCTCTCATGGGAGAGAATGGTGCAGGTAAATCAACCCTGATGAAATGCTTATTCGGTATTTACAAGATGGATGCCGGAGAAGTCTATTTAGATGGACAAAAAATAACGATCAATAACCCTGATGAGGCTATGAAATATGGAATCGCCATGGTACATCAGGAATTACAGCCGGTTCCGGCTAGAACAGTTGCGGAAAATCTTTATCTGGGACGTTTTCCAACTAAAAAATACGGTCCGATCCAGGTGATTGACCATAAAAAAATGTATGAAGATACAGCTTATTGGCTGAAAGAAGTAAAAATGGACTTTGATCCAAAAGCATTGCTGGGAGATCTTTCTATCGGTCAGATGCAGTCTGTGGAGATCGCAAAAGCCGTTTCTCACAATGCGAAGGTTGTAATCTTCGATGAGCCTACTTCCTCATTGTCAGATAATGAAGTAGAAGCACTCTTTAGGATCATGAATGATTTAAGAGACAAAGGTGTTGCCATGGTCTACATTTCCCATAAGATGGATGAGATCAAACGGATCGCAGATGATATCACGATCATGCGAGACGGAACTTATGTAGGAACATGGCCGGCAGCAGAGCTGAGCACTGATGACATCATCGCAAAGATGGTTGGCCGTCAGCTCACAAATGTATATCCTCCGAGAAAGAATAAACCAGGAGAAGTGATCATGGAAGTAAAACATTTGAGTTCCATCCATGAAAAATCTTTCCAGGACGTTTCTTTCACACTCCGCAAAGGAGAGATCCTTGGATTTGGTGGTCTGGTAGGAGCACAGAGAACAGAACTTCTGGAAGGTGTGTTTGGTATCCGCGGGGTGGCTTCCGGGGAGATCATCGTAAAAGGAAAACCAGTGAAGATCAAACATCCGTCAGATGCGATGAAAGCGGGTATTGGTCTGATCACAGAAGACCGCCGTGGAAATGGTATCTTTGGATGTCTGTCGATCAAAGATAACGTAGGCGTATCCATTTACAACAAACATCTGAAAGCAGGATTTGTCCTCGATCATAAGAGTATCAATCAGATCGTAGATGAAAGCATTGAAAAACTGCATATCAAAACTCCGAATATGCAGGAACATATCGCAAACCTTTCCGGTGGTAACCAGCAGAAGGTAATCGTAGCCAGATGGCTGGCAAACGATCCGGATATCCTGATCATGGATGAACCGACACGTGGTATCGACGTTGGTGCAAAACATGAGATTTATGAGATTATGAACGATCTGGCAGCAGAAGGCAAAGCCATCATCATGATCTCCTCTGAAATGGCAGAGCTTCTCGGCATGTCAGACAGGGTCTATGTAATGTGTGACGGTAAGATGCGCGGAGAGATTACAGAGAGTGACCAAATGACGCAGGCTAATGTTATGAGCTATGCGACACAATTCTGATGATGGGAGGAGAAGAACAATGAGCAAGAAGAAATTAAGTTTTAAAGACATTATGATCAACTATGGCGTAATCATTATCATGGTTGTTTTGATCATATTCACAGGTATCACAAGAAAGAACTTCCTGACAGCGAACAACCTGACAAACATTCTGGCAACGATGAGTTTCCGTCTGGTTATCGCACTTGGTATCGCAGGATGTATCATCACTGCAGGATGTGACCTTTCCGCAGGTCGTATGATCGGTTTCGGCGGATGTATCGCAGGTACACTGCTCCAGAAGATGGATTATTCCGCTAAATTTTTCCCAGATATGAAACCATTGAACATCTGGGTAGCACTTTTGATCGTTATGGTGATCTGTGCATTATTCGGAACGGTCACAGGATTCTTTATCGCATATCTGCATGTACCGCCATTCATTTCCACTATGGCTATGATGGAAATCGTTTATGGTATTTGCAGTATCTACACAAATGCAACTCCTCTGGGAGGATACACAAGCGAATACACAGGACTTGCAACTGGTAAATTCCTTGGAATGAGCTACTTAGTATGGATCGCTATCGTTGTTGCGGTCATCACATGGTTCATCTTTAACATGACTCGTCACGGTAAATATATGTACGCGATCGGCGGTAACCCACAGGCAGCAGAAGTTGCTGGTGTTCCGGTTAAAAAGACTCTGATCATCATCTATGCAAAAGCAGCAGCTATGTATGGTCTTGCAGGATTTATGATGGGTGCAAAAGCCGGCGGTGCATCTGTTCAGTTAGGTTACGGTTATGAGATGGAAGCGATCGCAGCTTGTACCATCGGTGGTGTATCTGTAGCTGGTGGACGTGGTAAAGTATCATCTGCGCTCATCGGTGTTGCAGTATTCGAATTCCTGAAGACAGCACTTCAGTTCTTGGGCGTAAACCCATATGCACAGTACATCGCACTTGGTATCATCATCTTTATCGCGATCTCACTGGATATCAGAAAATACGTTGCAAGAAAATAAAAAAACAGATATAATAAGAACGCTACATAAGGGCCGCCGTTTTGGTACGACGGTCCTTTCTTTGTATCAAGATATAGACAGTCCTTGGAGAGGGACTAAAAATACTACTACATTAATATTGTGAGAGGAATTAAAAATGCAAGAAAGTTACTTATCAAATGCCATGCTGCCGCTGCTGATGACAGTTGTTCTTGGATACTATGCAGCGAGATTGCTGGTTTTTCATGATCCGGAAGCAGTTATGGGAAAAAAGGCAGCGGATATCAAGGACAAAGAAAACTATTCAAAGGAAGCTGGAAAACTGATGATCTTCATGGGAGTAGGTTCTTTGCTCATGGCGGTCTTAATGTATTTCAATGTATATGTGGCAGTGGCAGAGATCATTGCCTGGTTTGCAGTGTTTGGTGTATTTTGGAAAAAAATGAACGATAAATATGGGTATACACAGCCAGCAGACAAACCATCTGGCAAAAATAAAAAATAAGCATAGAAGTGGGCGGCTTTACAGTTATGGATAAATATTCAGTATTACTTGTGGATGACGAGGAAGATGTTATCCAGATCATTATGAAAAAGATGAACTGGGAGGAAATGGGATTTCGGATCGTAGGCTATGCGCACAATGGTGTGGAAGCTCTGGAAATGGCAGAGGAGCTTCAGCCGGATGTGGTCATGACCGATATAAAAATGCCATACATGGATGGGCTGACTTTGAGCCGCAAACTCAAAGAGCTGTACCGCACCGTAAAGATCATTATCTTTTCAGGATTTGATGAGTTTGAATATGCGAAGGAAGCGATCCAGATCGAGGTGGAAGAATATATCTTAAAACCGATCGACGCGGGAAATCTGCGAGAAGTGTTCGGGCGGATCCATGAAAAGATCGACCGTGAGATGGATGAGAAACGAAACGTGGATAAACTGCAGGAATACTATATGGAAAGTCTCCCGATCCTGCAGGAGAACTTTTACACATCTCTGATCGACGGAAGGATCCCAGAGGACGAGATCGACAAATATCTGGAAGAATATCAGATCAGTCTGACTGGTCCTTATTTTGTGGTGTCTATCTTACATATCAGTGCGACCGACATTCCCAAAGACAAGAATCGGTTCTTACTGAACGTATCTGTAAAAAAACTGGCAGAAGAACATTTGGAGGGAGAATGGAAGATCCGAACGCTGATGTATCTGGGAGATATCGTGGTGATCACACAGCTGGAAAGGCCAGATCAGATCACAGCATTTACTGATTTTATGGATCAGCTCTGCCGTTTGGCAAAGCACATCTGTGAGGCAAAGATCACAGTGGGGATCGGGTATGTGTGTAGCAGTCTTCCGGATATCCGAGTTTCCTGGCAGGGCGCGCGCAGTGCAGTTTCCTACCGTGTGATCTATGGCAATCAGAGAGCGATCAATATCGCAGAGATCGATCCGATGGAAAATGCGGATGAACGTTGGGAGGAACAGGAGATCCAGAGGATCTTAAAAAAGATCCGAATGGGCAGCAGGGAAGAACTGGAACGAGAGATCAGTCTGTGTGTTCATAGATTTATGAAGGACGGCACATCGATCCAGAAGTATCAGATCTTTATCATGGGACTGATCACGGAGATTTTTCGATTCTGCAACAACAACCAGTTGGATATGGGAGAATTTTACGGGGAAAAAGGAGAAATCTTTGAGCGCTGTATGGATATGGAGTCTCCGGAAGAACTGGAACAATGGCTTTTGAAGATCGCGAGCAGGCTTCAGGAAACAGTTCAGCAGGAACGCCAGGCAAGCACGAAATCATTTGTTGCGAAAGCACTCGAATATGTGCAGGAACACTACAGTGACAGAAACGTGACGATTGAGACGGTATGCAGGGAGCTCGGTGTGAGTGCAGCCTACTTTTCTACGATCTTTAAAAAGGAAACCGGCAAAACATTTATCAGCTTTTTGACGGATTATCGTATGGAGAAAGCGGTGGAGTTGCTTATGACCACCAATGACAAAACTTATATCATCGCGGAAAAAGTTGGATATGCAGATCCGAACTATTTCAGCTATGCATTCAAAAAACAATACAGTATGTCCCCTTCCAAATATCGGACATCTAAGGGGTGAGAACAGCAAGTGCTAAAAAAAATCAAGCAGTTATTATTTCCTGACAAGAAAAAAGCGACAAGCATGCAGATGACAATATCGGTCTCTTTTACGGTGTTGTCCGCATGCTGTATGTGTTTTCTGGGAGTTACGCTTTATCAGCAGTTTACAAAAAAGGCAGAAAATCTGACAGTAGAAAATTCCAGACAGCTTTTAAACCAGACAACGATCAATCTGGAAGATTATCTGCGCAATATGCGGCGCATCTCGGATGCCATGTATTATACCGTCATCAAAAATACCGATTTGGGAAGCGAGACTTTGGAAGATTCCATGACCCTTTTGTATGAGGCGAACAAAGATAAATTGGTCAGCGTTGCTTGTTATACGAATGATGGAGAGCTTGTGGCGGCATCCCCGATCGGCACAGAAAAAAAGGATATCCATGTGACTTCGCAGGAGTGGTTTTTGAATGCAGTGGGAGAACTGGAAAATTTTCATTTTTCGACACCGCATGTACAGGATCTTTTTGATGATCCCTCGTACCGCTACTATTGGGTGGTTTCGCTGAGTCGGACTGTGGAGCTTACTAGGAATGGTGTTTCGATGCTGGGTGTCCTTTTGGTAGATATGAATTACAGTAGCATTGAGCAGCTTTTGGAAAAGGCAAACACGGACACCTCCGGAGATTATGTTTATCTGATGGCTCCGGACGGGGAAATCATTTATCATCCAAAACAAGATCTGATCCATATGGGACTGTATCAAGAGAACAGCCTGAAAGCAGCCGAATATGAGGATACAACTGTGGAGGAAACCTTTCAGGGTGAAAAACGTTTGATCACGGTAAAGACGATCAGCTACACAGGATGGAAATTGATCAGCGTTGTGCCGATGAAATCCTTTACCATGGGAATGACTGGTATGCGAAATCTGGTAGCTTTGCTGGTGGCGCTCACAGTATTGGCAGCCGTGCTCCTCAATCAGATGGTATCGGCAAGGATCTCTAAGCCTTTGCGCAGGCTGAATGACTCGGTGAAAGAGTGGGAGTCCGGAAATATGGATCCAGATATCTATATCGGAGGATCCATGGAGGTGGAGCATTTGGGCAAAACGCTTCGCTCGACCGTTGCGCAGATCCGGCAGCTCATGGATGATATTGTGGTGGAACAGGAAGCTAAGCGAAAGAGTGAACTGGATGCACTGCAGTCGCAGATCAATCCGCACTTTTTGTACAATACACTTGATTCCATTGTGTGGATGATCACAGGAGAACGATACGATGACGCGGTATTTATGATCACACAGCTTGCCAGTCTTTTCCGCATCAGCCTGAGCAGAGGAAAGACTGTTATCAAGATCGAGGATGAGATAAAGCATGCGCAGAACTATATGAATATCCAAAAGATCCGCTATAAGAATAGCTTTGAAGTGGACTTTGAGATTGAAAAAGAAATTTTGGATGGCTGTACAGTGAAATTGGTATTGCAGCCGTTGTTGGAAAATGCCATCTATTATGGAATGGAATTTATGGATGGTGAAGGAGAGATCCATGTGCGCGGATATCGCAGAGGGGATGATGTTTACCTGGAAGTGGAGGACAATGGATTAGGAATGCCGGAGGAGGAAGCTGCGGAACTTCTCAACGGTGAGGAACGACCTCACAAGCATGGTTCAGGTGTGGGGCTGATCAATGTGCACAGCCGTTTGCGGCTTCGCTTTGGGGATGAGTACGGATTGATCATACATAGCTGCCCGGATGAAGGAATGCGGATCCAGATCCATATCCCGTATGTTGCTTATACGTCGGAGAATCAGAGAGTGCTGGAGGCACCGGAAAGAAAGGAGAAAACACGATGAGAAAAAATCGGATCTCTATGCTTTTATTTTTTACGGTGATCTTCGGGGTGATCATATATAGTGCATACGGAATGCTGGATCAGGGAAAAGAAGATGAGTATGATACGGTTTCTGTGGTAGTCAACGACAGTAGCAATGAGCGCTGGGATGCTTTCCGGGAAGGCTTGGAACAAGGCGCGGAAGATAATCATATGCATCTGAACTTCGTATACACTGGAAAATTTCAGGATGCTGAGGAACAGTATGCGGCTATCAAAAAGGAGCTAGATGCGGAGACGGATGGGATCATCATAGCGCCTTACTCAAGTGAGGAGGACAGGTTGCTTCCGACTCTCACCTCTGTGCCGACTGTCCTCGTGCAAAGTGGGATTGAGACAGATAAATTGTTTACGACCGTGATGACAGATCATGGAAAAGCTGGGAAAAGTCTTGCGGATGCAGTGATCGAAGATGGCGTGACCTCTGTTGGGATCTTCAGCGGAAACCAGAGGCAACAGGGAATGCGCCAGAAACTTAAAGCCCTGAAAGAGGAATTAGAGGCAGCAGGCGTTGCGATCGAGTGGGTAGTTTCTGACAAAGAACTGATCAGAAAGCTGCGGAGCAGTGACGCAGATAAACTGTCTGTAGATGTAGTTGTTTCCCTGGAAAACGACAGCACAGAAAAAGCGGTGGATATGCTTTTGGAAAGTTCAAAATTTTCCTATAAGATTTATGGGGAAGGGCGTTCTGAAAAACTGATGTACTATCTCGACAAGGGGATCATACAGGAGCTGATCGTACCGAATGAATATTATATGGGATATCAGGGTATGTCTATCGTGGCGCAGAACATACAGTATCACACAGAAAAAACAGAACAGGTAGAGGTTGACTTTTTTCGGGTGACAAAGGATAATCTTTACGAAGAAGAAATGAGCAGGATTCTGTTCCCGATCGTAAGATGACAGAAGTGACCAATAGGATAAACGGGGGATAAAAGGATGCAAAAGAGATGTCTGCTGCTGGCCGGTATTCTGGGTACTGCGGCTGTTATGACAAGTGGATGCGCAAACAGCAAAGAGGAAGCGGTAAAAAGTATCAAGATAGGAGTGACACTGTATGACCAGTATGATACGTTTCTGACAGAAATGATGACTGGATTTGCAGAGTATGTTGCGAAGAAAGAGGAAGACAGCGGAGTATCGATCAACGTGGAAGTGCTTGATGCCTCAGGGAGTCAGCTTACCCAGAATGAGGAGGTCAAAAGCCTGATCGAAAAAGGATGCGATGTGATCTGTGTGAACCTGGTAGACCGCACTGAGCCAACGACCATCACAGATATGGCTGAAAAGAATGATGTTCCCGTTATTTTCTTTAACAGAGAGCTGGTTGCGGAGGACCTTGAACGGTGGGATGAGTTATATTATGTAGGCGCAGATGCATTTGAATCCGGAAGATTGGAAGGAGAGCTTGCTGCAGATGCTTTTAAGGAGTTGGAGAGCATGGACAAAAATGCAGATGGCATTTGCCAGTATGTGGTGCTGGAAGGAGAAGCAGGTCATCAGGATTCTATCGTGAGAACCGAATGCTCAGTCAATACGATGGCAGAGGAAGGCGTGGAAACGGAGAAGCT